>NZ_JASPFK010000001.1:1552500-1876855 GCF_036855935.1 Sphingomonas sp. LR60
CCAGGAGGTTGGCTTAGAAGCAGCCATCCTTTAAAGAAAGCGTAACAGCTCACTGGTCTAGCTAAGGGTTCCTGCGGCGAAGATGTAACGGGGCTCAAGACGTGCACCGAAGCTTAGGGTGTGTCCCAGACTTGATCTGAGGATACGCGGTAGCGGAGCGTTCCGTAAGCCTGCGAAGCGATCTGGTAATGGGTCGTGGAGGTATCGGAAGTGCGAATGCAGACATGAGTAGCGATAAAGAGGGTGAGATGCCCTCTCGCCGAAAGACCAAGGGTTCCTGCGCAAGGCTAATCCGCGCAGGGTGAGCCGGCCCCTAAGACGAGCCCGAAGGGGGTAGTCGATGGGAACCACGTTAATATTCGTGGGCCTGGTGGTGTGTGACGGATGGCGTGTGTTGTCAGCTCTTAACGGATTGAGCTGGCTTCGAAGCTGTCCCGGGAAATAGCCCCACCGTATAGACCGTACCCGAAACCGACACAGGTGGTCAGGTAGAGTATACCAAGGCGCTTGAGAGAAGTGTCCTGAAGGAACTCGGCAAATTGCCTCCGTACCTTCGGAAGAAGGAGGCCCCATGTAGGCGCAAGCCATCATGGGGGGCACAGGCCAGGGGGTAGCGACTGTTTAGCAAAAACACAGGGCTCTGCTAAGTCGGCTTCAAGACGACGTATAGGGCCTGACGCCTGCCCGGTGCCTGAAGGTTAAGTGGAGGGGTGCAAGCTCTGAAATGAAGCCCAGGTAAACGGCGGCCGTAACTATAACGGTCCTAAGGTAGCGAAATTCCTTGTCGGGTAAGTTCCGACCTGCACGAATGGCGTAACGACTTCCCCACTGTCTCCAGGACATGCTCAGCGAAATTGAATTCTCCGTGAAGATGCGGAGTACCCGCGGTTAGACGGAAAGACCCCGTGCACCTTTACTGCAGCTTCAGAGTGGCAGTGGACAAGAACTGTGTAGCATAGGTGGGAGGCTTTGAAGCATTGGCGCCAGCCGGTGTGGAGCTACAGGTGAAATACCACCCTGTTGTTGTCTATTGTCTAACCTCGTACCGTGAAACCGGTACAGGGACCCTCTGTGGCGGGTAGTTTGACTGGGGCGGTCGCCTCCTAAAGAGTAACGGAGGCGCGCGAAGGTGGGCTCAGGCCGGTTGGAAACCGGCTGTTAGAGTGCAATGGCATAAGCCCGCCTGACTGCGAGACTGACAAGTCGAGCAGAGACGAAAGTCGGTCATAGTGATCCGGTGGTCCCTCGTGGAAGGGCCATCGCTCAACGGATAAAAGGTACGCCGGGGATAACAGGCTGATAACCCCCAAGAGCTCATATCGACGGGGTTGTTTGGCACCTCGATGTCGGCTCATCACATCCTGGGGCTGGAGCAGGTCCCAAGGGTTTGGCTGTTCGCCAATTAAAGTGGTACGTGAGCTGGGTTCAGAACGTCGCGAGACAGTTTGGTCCCTATCTGCCGTGGGCGTCGAAATTTGAGAGGAGTTGACCCTAGTACGAGAGGACCGGGTTGAACGTACCTCTGGTGTACCTGTCGTCGTGCCAACGGCGCAGCAGGGTAGCTATGTACGGACGGGATAACCGCTGAAAGCATCTAAGCGGGAAGCCTCCCTCGAGATAAGATTTCACAGGACGGTCGGAGACCACGACCTTGATAGATCGGATGTGGAAGCGCGGTAACGCGTGAAGCTAACCGATACTAATCGTCCTATTCGCGCTTGAGAGCACACACCCCCAACAACAGCGTTGGATGCGGGTGATGACATCCAGCCAGTAAATCAGTGCATCGATTTTGAACCAGATCCTCCCGGCCGCAAAACCGGGAAGAACTTATGTGCAGGCTCCATTGCCTGGTGGCCATAGCGTCGGTGAACCACCCGATCCCATCCCGAACTCGGCCGTGAAACCCCTCTGCGCCAATGGTACTATCGCTCAAGCGATGGAAGAGTAGGTCGCCGCCAGGCATTGCAGCTCGCACATAAAAAGAACCCATTCACTCTCCCTACACCTCGGCGCGGGGTGGAGCAGCCCGGTAGCTCGTCAGGCTCATAACCTGAAGGTCACAGGTTCAAATCCTGTCCCCGCAACCATCCATACCACAACAGCCCCGCCTCGATAGAGACGGGCCTGTTGTGCGTTTGGCGCGCACGCTTCCTCCGCGAACGCCAGCATCCGGTACAGGTCACCGTACAGCTGGATGGGGCGGCGCTTGCCACCACGCGCGCTGCCTGGCTGCACCACGATCTTCTCGATGAGCGGGCGGATGGTCTGCCGGGCGCTCGCACCGTCGGTGGAGGCGAGGTGCGTGTCGAGCTCGGCAATAGCGCGCGTGTACAGGCTCTCGTAGTTCGCCGGCAGGCGCACGACCGGCGACGCTGGCGTTGCAGCAATGATCTTCTCCAGTCGCCGTTCCTCGGCTTCCAGATCCTTTACCCGTGTCGTCAGTGCGCGGGGGCGTCCTCATCTTCCTCAATCTGGGTGACGAGATTGGCGATGCGCGTGCGGATCTCCACCAGTTTGTGCTCGGCCGTGGCACGCTCAGCGTTTCCGGCCTGCGCCGCAGCGGCGAGTTCCTGCTGGAGCAAAGCGGCGAAGCGCTTGATGAGCGCCGGGGGCAGCAGCCGCTCGCGGATCCCCGCCAGCGCGCGAGTTTCGAGTTACGTTCGGCACGACGGACGATTTCTGGCTCGGCACCTGGGCTGGTCCGGGTGCTGCCGCCGACACCGGAAAATCGCGCGCTGTTCGCGCCGCTGCCCGGCCCGTCGCTGACGCCTCAGCTGGACCGGATCTGCTGGCCCCGGAAGGCGGGGTGCTCGCCCATCCCGGCCACGGCGCGCGCCGCAACTGGCGGGAGTATTGGTGGTGGGCAGACCCGATGCTGGCACCGCGGTCGAGCGCGGACGGCGGTATCGGTCAGGTCTGTTACCTGCATGACATGGCCGACATCCGCAACCATCGCCACCACGGCCTGATCGGCGCACTGGTGGTCCTCCCCACCGACGTGCGCCCTTATCGATCGGGGTCGGACCATGTCGAAGGCTGGACCGGTTTCTCCGCCGACATTCGCAATGCGGACGGTGGTGCACTGGTCGCGCGCGAGACCTTCTGGTTTGCGCAGGACGGTCTGCGCTTCTTCGTGAACGGCGATCCGCTGTCACCGATGGCCGATGCCGACCCAGATCTCGACCCGGTCGATTGCGGGCAGAAAGCGGTGAATTACCGCGCCTATCCCGTCCACCGGGGTCGAGTAGGCCAGAGCGGCCCGGCGCCGATCCTGGCGACAGACGTTGGCGACAGGGTCTGGCTGCGCGTGCTGGGCGCCAACGACAAGCCGCGCCAACATAGCGTCGTGGTTCACGGCGCCAGATGGCCTCAGGCGCACTGGATGGACGGGAAAGGCCTAATGGTCGGCGCCCTGTCGGGCATCGCCCCCTGCCGGGTCGAAAACGTCACCTTTACCGTCGAAAGAAGCGGGGATCATCCTGTCCGACCGGCAAATTTCCTCTGGTCCACCCAACAGGGCATGTGGGCGCGGATTGCGTAAAAGAGAACGGGGGCCGTGTCGCCACTGACTCCGGCCTCCTTCACCAGATCGAGGGCAGGACCTCGCAAGGTCGCCCATCCGCGCCGTTCACAACCGGCCACGGATACCGAAGAAGAACGCACGACCGGAATATTCGTAGAAGTTCGGCACGTTCCGGAAATCATTGAAGCGCTTGACCGCCTGACCCAACAGGTTCGATCCCTGCACATAGGCCGTCAAGTTGCTGGTCACATCATAGGACAGCGTCGCCGACACCTCATGATAGGGATCTTCCTTTACGGGAAGATACGCGAGATTGCCCGATTGCGCGTAGGTGAAGCGCGACTGGAACGTGTACGATAGCTGCGCGCCGATGCCGTGGTTCTCGTAGAACAACTTGCCATTGGCGGAGAAGGGGATCGCGCCCGGAAGGTCGGTGGTGACATCCCCCGACGTGGCTCGCGAATGATTGTACGTCAGGTTCGCCTGCACGCCCAGGCCATTGTCGAGGAAATACTGCCCGCCGACCTCGATGCCATACACATCCGCGCTGTCGCCGTTTCGAACCTGATATTCGACGAAGTTGAAGTTCTGCGCTTGATTGGCCGGCTGTGCTGTCGGCGTGACGACCACGTCGACCGGCACCGTCGCGACGAAGTTGGTGATATGCTTGTAAAAGGCCGCCGCGGTCAGCGCGAGGCGGTTCGACGGATAATATTCGAGTGACGCGTCGAACTGGTTGGCCTCGGTCGGCTTCAGATTCGGATTGCCCGCGTCATAGATGATGTACGTGCCCGATTGCGCCGATGTCGCGTCCTTGGCCGGCGACAGCTCGGCAAAGGTCGGCCGTGAGATCGCCTGCGACGCCGCAAGCCGCAGCCGCAATCCGTCGCTGAGGTCAAAAGCGAAATTGGCCGCGGGCAACAGCCGCAGATAGTCGCCACCGCCGGTGATCGGCTCGACCGGGTTGAAGCCGACCGCATTGTCCTGCGTGCCCGCGCGCGGGATGATCGTCGCGATCGAGGCGCCATAGCCGACCGACGATACCTTGGTCGCGACCAGTCGGCCGCCGATATCGGCCCGCCAGCGCGCACCCTCCAGGTTGAACTGGACATAGCCGGCCCAGGTCCGCTCACCGATCCGATAGGAGGCGGGCAGATCGTCCTGGATGATCTGCGTCGAATAGCCGGCCGGGTAGGGCGTCAGCGAACAGCCCGGGATCGTCGCGCCGCTCGCATCGAGGCAGCTATTGGGGTTGAGGATCGCGGGATTGTTGTCGGCGCGCGGCAACGCGGCCAGATAGGTGTCGATGTCAAAATAAGGGAAGTTGCGCGGGAAGTTGCCGCGGCGCTTCTGCAGGATATCCCCACGCCCCGGCTTCACCACATCCGCGCCGATCGCGCCGAAGGTGAACGGATAGCCGCAGTAATTGCACGACGTCGTATATTGGTTGTCGACGGTCGTGACGTCCTTGTTGCGGTCGGTCCACGCGATGCCGAAGCCGATCGCCTTGAACACGCCATTGTCGACGCGATACTCGCCGTCCATCTTCGCGCTCTTGATATCGTCGCTGATATCCTGGCCCTGGATGCCGATATAATGCGCGCGGAAATCGTCGTTGGTCGCCTGATCGAGCGTGCGGCCACCCGGCAGCGTGATCGCGAGGTCCGGCAACCCGTTGTCACGCGTCGCGAACGCCGCGGAGGCGCCGGGTATGCCCGCGACGACGAAGCGGTTGCGGCCGCCGGTGTTGTTGGTCGCCTTCCCGTAATAGCCGTCGAACGCCAGCTTCAACTGCTCGACCGGTCGCCAGTCGACGCGTCCGCCGATCTGCCACGTCTGGCTCTGCCGCGGTTCGTCGGTGGTCAGCACCTCCGCGACCATGTCGTTCTTGGTGAACCCGGTGACGACGTTGTTCTTGTTGACCGAGATCGAGGTTGGGTCCCAACGCGGCGTGCCGTCGTCGCCGAGCGGGTTGAGATAGTTGGAGGAGCGGTAATTGTGCTGGCTCACGTCGAAATGGCTATAGATGCCGTCGATCGTGACCTCGAAATTGCTCGACGGTTTCCACTGGAACGCACCCGCCGCACCGATCCGCTCGCGCTCGCCGGTGACATAGCCGACACTGTAATAATCGGGCCAGATATAGGCCGGGCCGTTCGGATCGGCGTCGACGCGCCCGTCGCGGTTGAAGTCGATGCCATAGCCCGCTTCGGTCCCGTCGGTGATCGAATATTCGCCGAGATTGTCGGTGCGGAACTTGTACTTGTTATAGCTGGCACCAAGCAGGATGCCCATCGTATCGTCGGCGAAGGTGGTGCTGACGACGCCGCTGAGCTTATAGCCTCCCTTGTCGACCAGGTCGTTGTACTGGCCCTCGATGGCCGCCGAGGCGTGGAAACCCGATCGGTCGAGCGGACGCGCGGTGCGCAGGTTGACGTTGCCGCCGATGCTTCCTTCCAGCTCCGACGCGCGGACCGCCTTCTTCACCTCGGCGCCAGAGATGATTTCCGAAGGCAGCACGTCGAACTGGAAGGAGCGGTCGGTGCCGTCGGTCGGCAGGATGCGGCCGTTGAGCGTGGTGATCGCGAAATTCGAGCCGAGCCCGCGCACGGTGATGTCGCGTCCTTCGCCGCGCCCGTCGCGCCCGACCGTCACGCCGGGAATATTGGCGAGCGCCTCGGCGACGTTGCGGTTCGGGAATTTGCCGAGTTCCTCGGACGAAATCGCATCGACGATCGTGTCCGCGTTGCGCTTGGCCTGGATCGATCGCAACAGGCTGCCCCGCACGCCGCGCACCACCACGTCGGCGGTGGTGGAAGGATCACCCGTCTCGCCGGGTTGCTGGCCGGGATCGGACAGGATCGCCTGCGGATCGGGCGAGGAGGTCGACGAACGCTGCGCCGGATCGACGGACGCGGTCGCGTCCTGCGCAGCGGCCTGTCCCGCCACGAGCAATGCGACGAGGCTGACACCCGTGAGGGTGATCCCGTGTCTGCGGTTTGGATGCGTCATCGCCAGTCTCCCCGATCCGTCGCAATTAATGCGAAACATTGCGGATAGGTATCTTTCGTTTTGCATCACTGTCAAACAGAAAAGAAACGAAACCTGAAGCGATGTTGTAGCGGGGCAGCCGCGCTGATAAGGATGCGGTTCTTGGGAGGGGTGACATGTCCACGGTTCGGGACACCAGCGGCAGACGGCAGCAGATCAGCGTGATGGTGCGCGAACGCGGCAGTGTTCAGGTGGCACCCTTGGCTGAGCGCTTCGGCGTGTCGATGCAGACAATCCGTAAGGACCTGCATTTCCTGGCAAAACGCGGCGTCGCCGAGCGTTCATATGGCGGCGCGATCGTCGCCGACGCGGTCAACGTCATTACCGAGCCGCCGGTCGAGGCCAAGCGCGCCAGCCACGTCGATGAAAAGGCGCGGATCGGCGCCCTGGCGGCGGCGATGGTGCGGCCGGGTGACTCGGTGGTGCTTGATTCCGGGACCACGACGTTGCAGATCGCGCATCATCTGCCCGATCATGAGGAGATCACCGTCCTCACCAACGATCTCGACATCCTCGCCGCGCTCGCGCGCAAGGAGCGGATCCGGGTGGTGATGCTGGGTGGCACGCTGCGCCGGCGCAACCGCGCCTTCTACGGCGCGCAGACCGAAAGCGCGCTCGACGATCTGCACGTTGACAAGCTGTTCCTCGGCGTTGACGGCTTCGACATCGAGCGTGGCATCACCACACATTACGAACCCGAAGCGATGCTCAATCGCAAGATGGTGAAGGCGGCACGGCAGGTCATCGCGGTGACGGACCGCTCCAAGTTCGGCCGCGTCTGCCTCCACCGCATCCTCAACGTCGCCGAAATCGACGACCTCGTCATCGACGACACCGCGCCCGAGGGAATGCAGGCAGCCGCCGACCGGCTAGGCTTTCGCCTCCACGTGGCCTGAGTCAGGCTGACGCCCAAAACCCCCGTCGCCCCGGACTTAATCCGGGGCCCCGGCTTTGTCTTGCCCGCGGTAAGCGCGGTCGCCTGATCAAGTCCCCGGAATCAAGATATGCCATGACGGCCGGCTGAAGCATTTGCGCGTTGGCTAAAACCCCGCTCAAACAACTACCGTCCGTCATGCTGAGTTAGATCGTGATGACGGCACATCAAACCAGCACCGTCATTGCGAGCGTAGCGAAGCAATCCAGGGCGTCCTGGTACGGCACTGAATTGCTTCGCTACACTCGCAATGACGACGTAAAACAATTTCACGTCATCATATCCCAAGACGCGCGCCGACAGGTCACATCACTCCTCCGCTCGTGCTGAGCTTGTCGAAGCACGTGCCCCGGCTCCCGCACCACCGACTGCCTCCCACGACGAGCTCGCCCAAACGCCAGCTCGCGGAGACGCCCTATCCCTTCAAATGGAAAAACCGCCGCGCATTCTGCCAGTAAATCTTGTCGATCACCGCACGCGGCAGGTTCAGCCCGACCGCATCGGCGTTGATCGCGTCGACGCGCTGCGAAAGCGGGGTCGCCAGATATCGCCAATCCGCGCGCCAGACACGATCCGCCTCCTTGGCGAAGTCGTTGGTCGCGGGCGGGTTCTGCGCACGCGCCGCCGGATCGGGCGGGCTGTCGGTCAGGTCCGTGCCGTACAGGATGCGATCCTGATATTTGACGAAGAACGCCCGCACCTTGGCCGGATTGGCGTTCGACTGAACCTGCAAGTTCGACAGCCGCGCGGCAAGATCGACGACGGTATTGGGATAAGCGTCAAAGAAGCGCGCCAGCTCGTCGACACTCCATTCCAAACTGGCCATGTGCGCGCCGTCGAACGCCAGCTTGGGATGTCGCGCGACGAAACGATCGCGCGCCGCCATCAGCGTTTCGTAGCGCGGCTCCTCGGGGTGCAGGTACATGTAATATTCGGGATGCGCCTTGAAATAGGCGCGATCGTTGTCGGTGGTCATCTGATCGAGCGGCAACCAGCAATTCTTCGGCTCGGCCTGGTGCGCGATCAGCGGGATGTTGCGTTGTTCGAGATGCGCCATCACGCCATCGAAGCGCGGATCGTCGAGGAAGACGCGTTTGCCGCTCGGGTCGGTCGCGACCATGCCGATGTTCTTCCACACTTTCACGGCGATCGCGCCGCGCGCAAAGGCGGCGTCCAGATGCGCGATCGTGCGCTCGGTCCAGCCCGGCGTGCCGAAACCCTCCATCGAGAAGGTGGTGGCATAACGGAAGTCGACCGGATCGGCGGCGCGCATGTCGCGCGCGATCGAGGCTTGCTGCGCGAGCGGCGGGAAGTCGGGATAATCGACGTTGATCGACAGCACCTCGAACCGGTCGCGCTTCGCCAGCGCCAGGAAGCGGCGGTCGTCGACATTGGCGTGGAAATGCGCATCGAACTTCGCGACGCGGGCGAAGTCCGCCTCCGTATATTGCGCGTTCGTCGATGCCGCGCCGACCAGCAGCAAGGCCGCGATCACCTCCATGTCACTCTCCTCGACCAATCATAACGAAAGAAAACGCGCTTTCGTGTTGCGCTTTTTGTTTGCGCGTCCGCTCCGGTTGGTGCAAGTTCTTTCTGGTCGAGCCACCGGCGCACCGCGTCGGCGGCCCGCGAAGGAGAGAGTTCGTCATGTCGTCCAGCCCCGTTACGCGCCGCTCGATGCTTGCCCGCCTGATGATCGGCGGCGCGGCGGTGGCGCTGCCGGACTGGGGCGGCACGGTCTGGGCCGCGGCGCCGTCGGGGGTGCGGCTGACCGACGGCACGCTGACGATCGACTATGATCGCGCGATGCGAGCGCAACTGTCGTTCGGCGGCAAGTCGATCACGACACGCGGCACGCCCGAGGCGCTGTTCGTCAGCGACCGGCCGCTCGGCACCTTCCTCCTGCTCGATCATGCCGAGGCGCCCGTGTCTGGCGTGCATGGCAAGGGGCGGCAACACCGCCTGCGCGCAACCGCGGGCGGGCAGGTCGAACAGGGGACGGCGATCACCTTCCTCGATGCCTATCCCGGTCTCGCCTTGTACGAAGTCAGCTATCGCAACACCGGCACCGCGCCGCTCGCGGTATCGGGCTGGCGGGTTGCGACGCACGATCTGCGCGCCCATCGCGGCGGCGCATGGACCTTCGCCGGCGCCTCCTATCCCGATCGGCGCGACTGGATCCAGAAAGTGGCACCCGGTTTCGATCAGCGAAACTTCATGGGGATGAACGCGTCCGATTATGGCGGCGGAACGCCGGTGGCTGTGGTGTGGCGGCGCGACGTCGGTCTGGCGATCGGCCATGTCGAGACCAGCCCGCGCCAGGTGGCCTTGCCGGTCTCGATGCAACCGGATGCGACCCGGCTCGGCTTGAGCGGCGACCAGACCGTATTGCTTGCGCCCGGTGCGACGTTGACGCTGCCATTTTCGTTCCTGATGGCGCACGAGGGCGATCATTTTCGTCCCCTCGACGCCTATCGCCGCCTGATGGCGGAGCGCGGCGTGGCGGCGCCGTCGATCCCCGAGTCGAGCTACGGTCCGATCTGGTGCGCATGGGGCTATGAGCGGAATTTCACGCTCGATCAGGTCTATGGCACGCTCCCCAAGGCGAAGGCGCTCGGGTTTGAGTGGGCCGTGCTCGACGACGGCTGGCAGACCGCGGAGGGCGACTGGAAGCTCAATCCTGCGAAATTCCCACGCGGCGACAAGGACATGCGCGCCGTCACCGACCGCATCAAGGCGGACGGGATGCGCCCGCGGCTCTGGCTCGCTCCGCTCGCGGTCGACCCTGGCACCGACCTGCTGCGCGACCATGCCGATATGCTGCTGCTTGATCGCAACGGTTCGGCGCAGAACGTAAGCTTCTGGAATGCCTTCACGCTTTGTCCGGCCTATCAGCCGACGGTCGATTATTTCCGGGCCTTGGTGCGCCGGATCATGGTCGACTGGGGCTATGAGGGGTTGAAGCTCGACGGCCAGCATCTGAACGGCGTCGCGCCCTGCTATAATCCAGCGCATCGTCATGAAAGGCCGGAGGAATCCAGCGAAAAGCTTCAGGACTTCTGGAAGGCGATCCACGACGAAGCGATCGCCGCGAATCCGCAAGCGGTGGTGGAATTGTGCCCGTGCGGCGACAGCTTCGCGTTCTACAACCTGCTGGGCACCAACAACACGCCGGCGTCGGACCCACTCTCGTCATGGCAGATCCGGTTGAAAGGCAAGACCTTCAAGGCGTTGATGGGGCCGTCCGCCCCCTATGCCGGCGACCATGTCGAGCTGAGCGACGGCGGTGCCGACTTCGCCTCCACCTATGGCATCGGCGCGATCCCCTCGACCAAGTTTACCTGGCCGAAGGACACGCCCAAGCCCATGGAAAAGCTGCCTCCCGGCGGCTTCGTCCTGACCCCGGCCAAGGAAGCGCTCTGGGGCAAATGGGTCGCGCTCTATCGCGAGCACATGCTGCCCAAGGGCCGCTATCTCGGTGGACTGTACGACATCGGCTTCGACAAGCCCGAGGCACATGCCATTGAGAAGGATGGCGTTCTTCATTACGCTTTCTACGCCGACCATTGGTCGGGCCCGATCGCGCTGCATGGGCTGGGCGAGGGCGACTACACGCTCGTCGATGGCTTCAGCGGACAGTCGCTCGGCACGGCCTCGCGCTTGAAGCCGACCCTTGCTGCGACGTTCGACCATGCCCTGCTGGTGCGCGCGACCCCGATGACGCGGGGCGTGGCATGACCGGGCGGGCGTGGCTGTTCAACGCGCTGATCACCGTCGCGCTCTGGGGCGTTTGGGGTGCGTTCTCAGGGCTTTCTCCGCAGCATGGCTTCCCCGAGACACTGGTCTATTGCGTCTGGGCGCTGACGATGGTGCCGCCGGCGCTAGTCGTCCTGGCGCAATCCGGCTGGCGGCTCGACCGCTCGCCGCGCGCCATCGCTTACGGTTTGGCCGTGGGGCTGCTCGGCGCGGGCGGGCAGATGCTGCTGTTCTACGCGGTCGCGCGCGGGCCGGCGTATCTGATCTTCCCGATCATCTCGCTGTCGCCGGTGGTGACGATCGCGATGTCGTTCCTGCTGATGGGGGAGCGCACCGGCCGGCTCGGCGCGCTGGGGATCGTGCTTGCGCTGCTGGCGCTGCCGACCTTCGACTTCGCGCCCGGTGCAGCGGGGACGTCCGCGGCATGGCTGCTGCCCGCGGTGCTGGTGATGCTGTGCTGGGGCGTGCAGGCCTATTTCATGAAGGCGGCCAACCACGTCATGGCGGCGGAAAGTATCTTCGTTTACATGACGATCGCGGCACTTGCGCTGGCACCGGTCGCCTGGGCGATGACCGACACCGCACGGCCGATCAACTGGGGGCTGGACGGGCCGGGGCTTGCCGCGGCGATCCAAATGCTCAACGCGATCGGCGCGCTGACGCTCGTCTTCGCCTTCCGCTATGGCAAGGCGATCATCGTCGCGCCGCTCGCCAATGCCGGCGCGCCGCTGGTCACCGCATTGATTTCGCTGGCGGTGCTGCACGTCATGCCTGGTCCCCTCAAAGCGTTCGGGATCGTGCTGGCGCTGACCGCCTCGCTGTTGCTGGCGATCGAGCCCGACAGTGCCGATCCCGATACCGAGCCGGAGCCGGCCACCGCCTAAGGTCGACGGAATTAATCTCATTTCTTGCGTAGCGAACGACGGACGGTCGATCGCGAAAGGAGCGGCGCGTGCATATTCTTCTGGATTTGGTGAGGCGGCATAAGGCGGGTGAGCGCATCGGCGTGACCTCAGTCTGCTCCGCGCACCCGCTGGTGATCGAGGCGGCGTTACGCCATGCGCTGGCGGTCGATCAGCCGTTCGCGCTGGTCGAGGCGACCTCGAACCAGGTCAATCAGGACGGCGGCTACACGGGGATGAAACCCGCCGACTTCCGCGCCTTCGTCGAAGCGATCGCGGCAAAAGTCGCCTTCCCGGTCACACGGCTGGTGCTCGGCGGCGACCATCTTGGGCCCAATGCCTGGACCGCGCTGCCCGCGACCGAGGCGATGGCGAAGGCGCAGGTGATGGTCGCGGATTATGTCCGTGCGGGCTTTGCCAAGATCCATCTCGATTGTTCGATGAGCTGCGCCGACGATCCGGTCCCGCTACCAGAGCAGACGATCGCGGAGCGCGCCGCGCAGCTTTGCCGGGCCGCGGAAGATGCCTTCGACGGCCCGACGGCGGACGCGCCGGTCTATGTGATCGGCACCGAGGTGCCGGTTCCAGGCGGTGCGGCGGAGGATCTCGACGAGCTGGCCGTCACCACGCCGGAGGCGGCGATCGCGACCGTCGACATGCACCGCGCGCTGTTCGAAAAGGTCGGTCTCGACGCGGCCTGGGCCCGGGTGATCGCCACGGTCGTGCAGCCGGGGGTCGAGTTCGACCACGACAAGGTTGTCGACTACCGACCCGAGCGGGCGGTCGCGCTGAGCCGCGCGATCGAGCCAGTCGATCATCTGGTCTATGAAGCGCATTCAACCGACTATCAGACGCCCGCCGCGCTCGCGGCACTCGTGAGCGACCATTTCGCGATCCTCAAGGTCGGCCCGGGCGTTACCTTCGCCCTGCGCGAGGCATTGTGGGCGCTCGATGCGATCGAACGCGAAACGGTCGCCGAGCGCACGCGCGCCGATCTTCGCGCCGTAACGCTGGAGCGACTGCGCGCAGAGCCGAAGAATTGGGCGAAATATTATCATGCGACCGGTCCGGCGCTCGACCAGCAGCTGCAATACAGCCTCTCCGACCGCATCCGTTATTACTGGCCCGACCCGGTGATTGCGGCGGCGCAGGAGCGGCTGTTCGCCAATCTGCGCGACACCCCGCCACCCCTTCCGCTGCTCAGCCAGTATCTGCCCACGGCTTACGCCGCGGTGCGCGACGGCGGCACGATGCTCGACCCTGCCGAGCTGGTGATGGCGCACGTCGCCGCCACGCTCGATGCTTATCACGGAGCCTGTTTTCCCCATGACTGATACCATGATCGCCGTCCCCCATCCGGATGAGGGCCTTAGCTGGACGCGGCGCGAAATCGCGCAACAGCCGGCGACCCTGCGCGCGACGCAGGCGCTGTTGCACGCCGCTCGCGCGGAGATCGCCGCGTTTCTCTCGCCGTTGTTGGCGCAGCCGAAGCTGCGGGTGATCCTGACCGGCGCTGGAACGTCGGCGTTTATCGGTGAATGCCTCGCGCCCTGCCTGTCGCATCATCTCGGCCGGACGGTCGAGGCGATCGCCACCACCGATATAGTCAGCGCGCCGCATCTCTATTTGCGCAGCGACGTGCCGACGTTGCTGGTCTCATTCGGTCGCTCGGGCAGCAGCCCGGAAAGCGTCGCAGCGGTCGATCTCGTCGATCGCATGGTCGACGACGCGCACCACCTGATCGTTACCTGCAACGCGGCGGGCGAGCTGGCGCAGCGCGGCGGGGCAAGAACGCACGTCATCGTGCTGCCCGAGGAAACGCACGACCGCAGCTTCGCGATGACCTCGAGCTTCAGCGCGATGATGCTGGCCGCGCTCTCGACGCTTGGCGGGGTCGAGGCGCTCGAGCCGCGCGTCCCGCCAATCGCGGCGGGTGTCGCGGACATGCTGACCCGCGCGGAGCCGGTGGTCGCCGAGCTGGCGACCCGCGGGTTCGAGCGGGTCGTCTATTTAGGCAGCGGCGTGTTCCGCGGACTGGCGCGCGAGGCTGCGCTCAAGCTGATGGAATTGAGTGACGGTGCGGTGGTGACGGCGTTCGACAGCGCGCTCGGCTTCCGCCACGGACCGAAGACGATCATCACCAATCGCACGCTGGCGGTGGTGTTCGTCTCCAACGATCCGCTGACGCGTCGCTATGACCTCGACATCGTCGCCGAACTGCGCGGCGATGCCCAGGCGGGTGAGGTGATCGTGATCTCGGCCGGGGACAGCGATGACGCGACGATCGCGGTCGACGGCTTGGCCGACGCCGCCGACGCCGATCTGCTGTTCCCGTTCATCGTGCCCGCGCAACTGTTTGCGCTGCATGTCTCGGAAGCACTCGGCCTGACCCCCGATCGTCCGAACGCGAGCGGCACCGTCAACCGCGTGGTGCAAGGCGTGCGGATCCACGCCGTCAGGGCATGAGCGCGCCCTATTATCTCGGGGTCGATGGCGGCGGCACCAAGACGGAGTTCGTCTGCATCGATGCCGAGGGCGAGGTGCGCGCGCGGGCAGTGACCGGCACGACCTATCATCTGGAGGTCGGCGTCGCAGAGGCGTTGCGGCGCATCGAACAGGGCGTGGCGGAAATCGGCGTGCAACTGGGCGTCGAGCCGGGCGAGCTAACCCACGTCTTCCTCGGTCTCCCCGCTTATGGTGAGGACCGGATCGCCGATCCGCAGTTGAATGACGGGGTCGGGGCGCTGCTCGGACACGCCCGTTACCGCTGCGACAACGACATGGTCTGCGGCTGGGCGGGATCGCTGGCGTGCGCGGACGGGATCAACGTCGTCGCGGGCACCGGATCGATCGCTTATGGCGAGCGCGCCGGACGCGGCGCGCGGACCGGCGGATGGGGCGAGGTCTTCGGCGACGAGGGATCGGCTTATTGGATCGCGCAGCGCGGGCTCGCGACTTTTTCGCGGATGAGCGACGGCCGGCTTCCGCTCGGGCCGCTGCACGGACTGTTCCGCGAGGAGCTGGCGCTCGCGACGGACCTCGACCTATGCGAGCGCGTGATGGGCGAACACGGCATGGCGCGCGGGGAGATCGCCGCGCTGGCCGCGCTGGTATCGCGTGCGGCAGACGCCGGCGATGGTGCCGCACATGCGATCCTCCACGACGCGGCGGATGAACTGGTGCTGCTCGCGACCAGTTTGCGCGAGCGCCTCGGCTTCGCGTCGCAGGAGCCCGTGGCGGTGTCGTGGTCGGGCGGGGTGCTCGCCAATCAACCGATCGTTCGCGCGGCCTTCACCGCTGGACTGACGCGTGTCGGCCTGACACCGGTCGCTCCCCTCCATGCCCCCGGTTACGGAGCGGCGCTCTACGCACGTCATCTCGCCGGAAAGGACGTTGGAACGCGCCCTTTCTAAAGCAAGTGTGACGTTTCGTTTTCGCGCGATATAATTAGATTGTAGCTTTATCGCTTACGAATCTTTGCACCTCATTCATTCTGATGTTCATTACCGAGCAATCCAAAAAGCGGACGGCGAAAAAGGGGGAGTTTGGGGGATGAAGCGAACGCATCTTCGTGCTGGGCTAGCGGCAGGGACCGCTCTGGCACTGGTGGTCAGCTGCGGCAGCGCAGGAGAGCAGCGCTGCGGCCGGGCCGACCGGCGCGAGTGCCGATGCGGGGGACACCGCGGGCGACACCGATGAAGTGGTGACCGGCGTGCGCAAGGCGCTCGACAGCGCCGCCCGCAAGAAGCGCAACGCCGACACGGTCGTTGACTCGATACCGCTGCCGGCGCTGGACGCGCAACTGACACGGATGCGCGATGCGATAGCCGCGCAAGTCGCCGCACTGCCCGATCACGACACCTATCTGGCGCGCTGCGTCGCCTGACCGTTTCGAGGAACTTACGATGCGCCTTTCGCGACTGACCCTGCCCGTGCTCGCCCTGCTGGCCGCTTCGACCCCCGCTTATGCCGCGCCCGATCCACTCGCGCCGGCCGGACGCTGGACGTTGCCCGAGCGGGTCGCGGCGCGGACGCCGCCGATGGGGTGGAGTTCATGGAACGCGTTCCGCACCGAGGTCGACGAGGCGAAGGTGCTCGGCGCGGCGCAGACGCTGGTCGACAGCGGACTGGCACGGCTCGGCTATCGCTACGTCAACGTCGACGACGGCTGGTGGCTCAAGCGGCGTACAAACGACGGGCGGCTGCTGATCCGCACGCGCATCTTTCCCTCGGCTGCGGAGAAGGGGGTGACAGCAGCTTTCGTCCGTTCACCGATCGGCTGCACGCGATGGGGCTGAAGGCCGGGCTCTACAGCGACATCGGTCGCAACGCCTGTTCGCAGGCTTATGACCTCCATTCGCCCAATCTACCCGAAGGCACGACCGCGGAACGGGAGATCGGCCTATACGGGCATGTCGATCAGGACATTGCCTTGTTCTTCCGCGACTGGGGCTTCGATTATCTCAAGGTCGATGCGTGCGGGATCAACGTCTATGCGGCCGGTGCGCCGGTGGTCGTGCAGAACAACTATCGTGCCTTCCCGCCATTGATCGATCAGGCGTCGATCAACCGCACCAACGTGCTGCAGATCCGCTCGCTCTACGCCAACGTCGCCGACGCGATCCGCCGCTATGCGCCGGACGGCGACGCGATCCTGTCGCTGTGTACCTGGGGCAGCGCCGATGTGCGCCGCTGGGGCAAGGAGGTCGGCCATATGTGGCGGACCAGCCAGGACATCACGCCAGACTGGACGCGGATGCTCCACAATTTCGACAGCGCCTCGACGCGCGCGCTTTATGCCAAGCCGGGCGCGTGGAACGATCCCGACATGCTGTTCATCGGGCATGGCGACTTCGACGCCAAGCATCTGACCGAGGCACGCTCGCACTTCGCGTTATGGGCGATCATCAACGCGCCGCTGTTCATCGGCTACGACCTGCGCAATGCGCCCAAGAGTCTGATGGATATCTGGGGCAACGCCGACATCGTTCGCGTCAATCAGGATCCGGGCGGACATCAGGGCGTGATCGCCTATGCGTCCGACGACGTGCAGACGATCGTCAAGACGCTCAGCAACGGTCACAAGGCGGTCGTGCTTTTCAACCGCGGCTTCGGGTCGGCCAAGATGGAGCTGACCGCGGCACAGATGAAGTTCGCCGCCGATGCCCCGATCACGCTGCGTGATCTGTGGACCGGCAAGACGCTGCCTGCCTTCACCGGCGAGACCGCTTTCACACTCTCACCGCGCGAAACGCGCATCTTCGAGGTGTCGGGAACGCGCCGCCTGCGCGACGGCATGTACCTTTCCGAACTACCGGGCGACGTGAACGTGGCAGTCGATGGGATCACCGCGCCCGAACCCGATCCGATCGTTCACCGGATGAAGAGCCCGTGGAGCGGCACGCGCGACACCGGCGAGCGCCCGATCTATGCCGGCTGGGGCGGGGCGCAGGCCGATGCGACGCCGTATGACCAGACATTGCAAATTGCCGGGCGGTCGTTCGACACCGGGCTGGGCGTGCTGGCGGGATCACGGCTGGAGGTGCGCAACACGCACGGCGCATCGCGGGTCGAGGCACTGGTCGGCATCGACGATCTCGACCCGCAACACGCGCGATCCGGTCGAGTTCTTCATCTACGGCGACGGCCGCTTGCTCGCACGCAGCGGGGCGCAGCGGTTCGGTGCGGGCGCGAAGGCGCTTTCGGCCGATGTGCGGGACGTGAAGGTGATCGAGCTGATCACGCGTGCGCCTCGACGCAGCAGCGACCTGCCGATCGTCACCACCTGGGCGGAGGCGGCTTTGCGAGGCGGTGCGGCACGATGATCGCGCTGACCGCGATGCTGCTGGCCGCCACGCAGACCGTCACCTTCACACCGAGCGACGCGGAGATCGCCAATCCCGAACGCGGTTTCTATCGCGCTGGCGAGCGCGATCTTGCTGCGCTCGATCAGGCCTCGCTCGAACGCGTCCAGGCGGGCGGCGAGCGGCTGGTCTATGCGCGCATCGATCTTTCCCGCTATCGTGACGGTCCGATCCCGCACGGCGCTTTGGCGGGGCTCGAACGCGGCTTCGCGGCGGCGCGAAAGGCGGGGCTGAAGCTGATCGTGCGCGCGGTCTATAACTATCCGCGCGGCGAGACGGATTATCACGCCGCGCAGGATGCGCCATTGCCGATCGTGCGCGCGCATTTGGCACAGCTTCGACCGCTGCTTGCCGCCAACGCCGACGTCATCGCCTTCGTTCAGGCCGGTTTCATCGGTGCGTGGGGTGAGTGGCATTCGTCATCGAACGGGCTGACCGAGGCCCCGGCGCGTCGTGCCGTACGCGATGCGCTGCTTGAGGCGATGCCGCGCGACCGCTCGATCCAGTTCCGCTACCCTCCGGATCTGATCGCTTGGGGATCGCTGCCCCGCATCGGCTTCCACAACGACTGCTTCATGGCGAGCCAGACGGACGTCGGCACCTTTTCGGAAAGCCCCCAGAAACGGGCGCGTGAGCAGGCAGCGATGGCGGCACTCACCATGGATGCGCCGTTCGGCGGCGAGACATGCAATCCTGCCGATGACCCCGGCGCCATGCCGCGCACCAGCTGCGCGGACATTCTCGCCGAGGGCGCGCGCTATCACCTGACCTACCTCAATGCGGATTATTACCGCCGCCTCTTCCACGATCGCTGGACTGCCGGCGGCTGCATGGCGGAGGTGCGGCGGCGGCTCGGCTACCGCTTCGCATTGGTCGGTGCCTCGCTTGCGCCAACCAGCGAGGCGGGCTGAACGTGGAAAGCGACCGCAACGATACGCAATGACGGCTGGGCACGGCTGACCAACGCCCGTTCTCTGGAGGTCGTGCTGATCGGGCGTAAAAGCGGAGACGTGCGGCGCATCCCGCTCGCGGCGGTCGATTCCCGCACCTGACTGCCCGGCCAGACGACCAATGTCGAGCTGACGACGCGCCTGCCGCATGATCTCGCCGCGGGTCGCTATGCCGTCGCGCTGGCGCTTCCCGACGCCGCCCCGACACTCCGCCACGATCCGCGCTACGCCATCCGTTTCGCCAACGCGGACCGTGCCGGCAGCGAGCAGGGATGGGATGCGCGCATGGGTCTTTTCCGGCTGGGCGCCAACCTGACCATCGGCGCCCCGCAGCAGGATTGACGAAGGCGCGGTAAGTACCGGCCACTGCAGCTTTAGCGGGGCAGACTTTGCGTACGGATGCGTGTAGCCCGTCCGCATGATCGCTTCCGACGATGCTGCTGGCCGGGCCATACCGACGGGCGTTACCGTTCTCTCGGTGTATTGAGCCTCGCCGGGCATGTCGTTGCGGACTATTCTGGTCGTTGCGGCGACGGTCGGCGTGCTGGTCGTATCGGGGTTCGCGCTCCGTCACCTGCTCACCGGGATCGTCTGGGCCGATGTCGTGACCGCCGTTCACGCGATCCCGAAGCCGGCGCTGATCGGGTCGGCGATACTGGCCTGCATCAGCTACTTCATTCTTACCGGCTTCGACGTGCTGGCCTTGCGGCTGGTCGGACGCCGGATACCGTACCGCGTGACGGCGCTGGCGGCCTTCACCAGCTATATCTTCAGCCACAATTTGGGCTTTGCGGCGCTGACCGGTGGGGCGGCACGCTATCGCATCTACGGCCGGCACGGCGTGCCGTTGGGCGATGTCGGGCAGATCATGATCGTCGCCGGCGTGACGTTCTGGCTCGGTGCCTTCCTGCTCCTCGGGCTGGCTTTCGTCGTCCTGCCCGATCTGCCGGCGATCGGCGACCGTGCCGTGCCGCCTGCGCTCCAGACATGGGCGGGGCTGGCGACGCTTGCGCTGCTGGCCGGCTATATGGTGGCGCTCGCCTTTCTCGACGGACGGTCGGTGCGGCTGTGGCGGTGGGAGGTTCGGCTGCCGACGTGGCGAATGGCGGTCGCGCAATTCGCGCTCGGCACGCTCGACCTGCTCGCGGCGACCGCGGTCCTGTTCGTGCTGCTGCCGACGCCCGACCTCGCGCTCTATCCGACGGTGCTGGTCGGCTATCTGCTGGCGATCATCTCCAGCCTGCTGATCCACGCGCCCGGCGGGCTCGGCGTGTTCGAGGTGGTGATGATCGCCGCTTTGCCACAGGTCGATCGCACCGGGCTGGTCGCGGCGCTGCTGACGTTCCGGCTCATCTACTATCTGATCCCGTTGCTGATCGGCGCCGTGCTGTTCGTCGCGCACGAACTTCTGGCGCTGCGGAGTGCACGCACCAGGCAAAAGCTGTCGAAGTGACGGAAACCTTGGGCCTTTCTCCGCCGGCAATGGTTGATCCCGCGATGATCGTAAGGCGGGCGAGATGAAGGTGACGTTCAGGACCATCATGGCAGCGGCCACCGGCGCCGTCATCGCGACGACGCCCACGCTCGCCGCGCCGACTTCACCACCCCGTAGCGGGACGATCGCGGTGGTCGCTGCGGACGGCGACCAGGCCGACGCGGCGATGTCGGCGATCGCGCGTGAGGCGGTGATGACGGCCCTCGGCGACAAAGGCTTCACGATCCTCGATGATCGCGACCACGCCGCCTATATCGCCGAAGTCGTCGCCGACCGGAGCAACGTCGGCACCTCGGTCACGCGGAAGCGCGGTGAAGCGCCCTCGGTGATGGGCGGCGGGGTCAACATCCCCTTGAAGGCGAACGGCACGACGCTGGTAGCGATGCAGCGCGTCGCGATCGAGGTCCGCATCCACAAACGCGGCGACACCGCAACCCTGTGGCACGGTGCCGCCGTGACGGTGCGATCCGGCGAACCATCGCCGACGCTGGCCGTGCAATTGAGCCAGACCGCGCTCAACGCCTATCCGACGATCGTCGATACCGCGATCAGCGTGCCCTAACCCGGGCTCAGCCGCCCACGGAACGCTGAACCCGAACGATCGCCGCATCCAGCGCCGACAGGAAGCGTGAGCGATCCTCCTTCGCGAAGGGCGGCGGCCCGCCGATCCGGTCGCCGCCGGCGCGCAGGTCGCTCATGATCGCGCGCACGGCCACGGCATTGCCGATCGAACTCGACGTAAACGGGCGACCGTTGGGCGCGATCACCGCCGCCGCCCCCGCCTTGAGGCAGCGATCGGCAAGCAGGATATCGGCGGTGATGACCAGCGCCGCGGCATCGACTTGTGTCACGATCCAGTCGTCGGCGGCATCGAACCCGTCGTCGACCACCACGCGCGTGATCAGCGGATGGACGGGGATACGCAGGTGCGCGTTGCTGACCACCACCACCGGCACCGAAAGCCGGTAAGCGACGCGGTAGATCTCCTCCTTCACGGGGCAGGCATCGGCGTCGACGAGTATCCGGGTCGAGGGCATCATGGCCCACGCCATGCCATGCCGCGGACGCGGCGACCAGCCGCGCTTCGCCACCGACAGGAAACCCGTCGTGAGTTATCCTTAACTGGCAGCAACCTGCTGTCAGGAAAGAGGAAATCGCATGACCATCCATCAAGCCACGATCTCGACGACTGCCGCGAACGCGCGGGCCCTGTTCGCCTTCGACCAATTGGAGGCGACGTTCGACCCCGTGCTCGACACATTGTGGACCTATATGCGCCCGCGCGTGCGGCCCAGCTTCAACCCCGCGTTGCTCCACGACTTCACGCAATGGCAGGAGGATATCGACCTCGCGCATGGCAGCGGGGCGATGCCGATCCGCTATCTGGTGCTCGGCTCGCACTTTCCCGGCGTCTTCTCGCTTGGCGGCGACCTCGACCTGTTCGCGCAGTTGATCCGCGCACGCGATCGTCAGGCGCTGGTGGCATATGGCAAGGCGTGCGTGCGCATCCTTCATCGCAACATGGTCGGGCTCGATCGCTCGATCATCACGATCGGGCTGGTGCAGGGCGATGCGCTGGGCGGCGGATTCGAGGCGCTGATGTCCTTCAACGTCGTCATTGCCGAGCGTGGCGCGGGCTTCGGGCTGCCGGAAACGCTGTTCGGACTGTTTCCGGGCATGGGCGCGCATTGCTTCCTGTCGCGCCGCTTGGGTGCCGCCCGCGCCGAGCAGATGATCATGAGCGGCCGGACCTATTGCGCCGAGCAATTGTACGAGCTGGGACTGGTCCATGCGCTCGCCGAGCCCGGCCAGGGGCGGCGCGTCGTGGAGGAATATATCCGCGCCAATCGCCGCCGTCACAGCGCGCACGCCGCAATCTATCAGGCGTCGCGCGCGGTGAACCCGTTGCCGCTCGCCGAACTGGAGGCGGTGGTCGAGCTATGGGCCGACGCGGCGCTGCGGCTGGGGGAGGGCGATCTGAAGCTGATGCGGCGGCTGGTCAGCGCGCAGGAGCGTCTGCTGGAGAAGGCCCGCTGACGCATCGCCGACCGCCTCCGCCCCTTATCGGGGAGAGGTGGTCGGCACGCGCATCATCCCGTCGCCTTCTTTCCCTCGCCGGCCAGCATGGCAGAGACCATCGCGGCCGGCATCGGGCGGGCCAGCAAATAGCCCTGCACCGCGTCGCAGCGCGTCCGGCGTAGCTGGTCGAGCTGCGCCTGCGTCTCGACGCCCTCGGCGATCGTCCGCATGCCCAGCTGTGCGCCGAGATCGACGATGGTCTGGACGATCGCGATCGACGCCGGACTGCGTTCGAGATCGGTGACGAACGACCGGTCGATCTTGAGCGTCTGGAACGGGAACCGCGTCAGATAGCTGAACGACGAATAGCCGGTCCCGAAATCGTCGAGCGTGGTGCGAACCGCCAGTCGATTGAGCGCCTCCAGCGCAGCCACCGAAGCCTCTACGTCTTCCAGCAGCACGGTCTCGGTCACTTCCAGGTTGAGCCGCTCCGGCGGCAGCCCACTGGTGTTGAGCGCGTCGAGCACCACCGTGGGAAGGTGCGTCGCGCGAAGCTGGATCGGCGAGAGGTTGACCGCGATCGACACGTCGGCCGGCCAGCTGCGCGCTACCTCGCACGCCTGATACAGCACCCAATGGCCGATCGCGTCGATCGTACCATTGTCCTCGGCGATCGGGATGAACTCGACCGGAGACACCGCACCGTGATGGCGATTGGTCCAGCGCAACAGGACCTCGCACGACAGCACCCGCGCTGCGGCCAGATCGAAGATCGGCTGGAACAACAGATGAAACTCGCCACGCTCCAGCGCGCCGTGCAGCTCATAGTCGAGCTGACGACGACGCTCGATCTTCTCGTCCATCACCGGTTCGTAGAAATAGAGCTGCCCGCGCCCGCTCTCCTTGGCGCGATACAGCGCAAGATCCGCGTTCTTGAGCAAAGTGTCGGCCTCGCGCCCGTTCTCGGGGGCGATCGCGACCCCGATCGACACGCTGGACCGCAGGCTATGCCCATCATGCGCGATCGGGCGACGCACGAGTGCGAGGATCGCGGCACCGATCGTCGCTGCCTCCTGCCGGTCACCGACCGGGGACAGGATCGCGAACTCATCCCCGCCCAGCCGCGCCACGACGCTCTCGCTATCGAAATGCGCGCGCAGCCGGCCGGCGACCCCCGCGAGCAAAGCGTTACCCGCCAGATGCCCGAACGTGTCGTTGATTTCCTTGAAGCGATCGAGATCCAGCCAATAGAGCGCCAGCTTGCTCCCGCCGCTCGGCAACATCCGCAATCGTTCCTCGAACTGCTCGCGAAACGCGGTGCGATTGGCGATGCCCGTCAAGTCGTCGCGACGCGCCTGTGCCGCATGGTGCGCGGCGAGCGCGGCATTCTCGTGGCTGACCAGCGTCGCCTTCAGCAGCGCGCCATAGGTTTGCAGCGTGATGTCGATCATCGCGACGACGAACAGCACGATCACCGCCGCGAGTACGAGCTTAAGCGGTTCGAGCCCGATCAACAGTCCGGCGGACAGCGGCAGCGAAGCGAGACACAATTGCGCCAGCGCGATCCGCGGCCGCCCCGCATTGCGCCCCGCGATCCCGGCCGCGTAACCGATCGCGGTAGTGACCGCGAGCAGTTGCACCACGCCGTCGCTGCTGCGCGTCAGCGTCATGAACCCGAACAGCCCGAGCAGACCGGAATAGGCGAGCGCCCCGGCACGATAGCCGAATTCCTGCCGCGACGCCGCGTCATGGTCGTCGGCGATCGCGCGTGGACGTAGCGCGTCGGCGATCCGCAGTGCACCGACCACGCCGATCGCCGTCGCCCCCGCTGCCAGACACGCGTCGCGCGTCGTCCACGCAACCACCGCCGCGATCGTCGTGCTGGTCAGCGCACCGATCACCAGCGATTGCGTGGAGGCATACAGCGATCCCACGAGCACCGCCCGCACCGGGACGGTGATGCGATAATCGGAATGCCGAAGCTCCCGCAGCCGGGTGATAAGTCGCGTCATGGCATACCCATGTAACGACAATTACTTGATTTTGACTAAGGTGTCACAATTGCAAGTGAGGAAGAATGTGCTTTTTCCTTACGGTTTCGGGCATTTTCGATCAGCGCGTGGCGGGTACGACCCCACGCGGCGCGCTGCTGAGCTGCCGGATCAGATCGGTTTCTGCGCGCCGATATGGCGTGCCGTCGCCGCGGAACACCTCGTGAAACCAGATCGTCGGTTCCTCGAGCACATACGGCTTCTTCCAGCTGTCCCACGGCAGCCGCGTCTGCGTCTTGCCGTCGACGAACCCCCAGTTGATCATCGCCACGTCGTAGCGCTTGCCGATCGGCAGCGAGCCGTCGAACGTCGATCCGTTGCCGCGCGCCATATATTCGGTGCACAGGATCGGGCGGTCATATGGCAGCAACTGCTTCACCCGCGCCTCGAACGTCTCGGGCCAGCTATAGTCGTGGAACGAGATGACATCCGACTGGCGAAGCTGGAGCGTCTCCATCGGCGTCAGCTTGCCGCCGGTCGGCGACCAATCGTCATGCTGCCACACACCCGAGGTGAGCGGTTGCGAGGGATCGGCGTCGCGCGCCCAGACGAAAACCTGCGCGAGCAGCGCGCGGACCAGCGGCTCCTTGCCTTCCTGTCCCTTATATTGGTCGGCACCGTTGTCGGGCTCGTTCCAAAGGTCCCACCCTAGGATGCGCGGATCGTTGCGGAACGCGCCGATGACGCCTTGCACATAGCTTTTGTAATTGGGATAGCGTCGCTTGTCGCGCAGGCCCGGCAGTCCCGGCCCCTGCACCCAGCCCGAGTTATGGACCCCCGGGATCGGCGGATGCTGCGGCCCCAGCTTCGGGTCGGGATCCCAGCAACTGTCGAACAGCACGAACAGCGGCTTGATCTTGTGGCGCGCGGCGATCGTCAGAAACTCGTCGATGCGCCGCTGGAAGCCTGCCGGATCCTGCTGCCATAATTGGTCGTGGAGGAAGACGCGCATCGTGTTCATGCCGACGCCTTGCGCCCAGCCGAGTTCGCGGTCGATCGCCTGCGGGTCCCACGTCTCGCGCTGCCACATCTCCAGCTGGTTGATCGCGGAGGCGGGCGTGTAGTTCGCGCCGACCAGCCATGGCTGCGCACGATACCACGTCTTGGCCTGCGCTTCGCTCCACCGCGCTCGCGCATCGGCGGGCAGCGCGATCGTCACCGTGGCGACGGTCAGCATCGCCGTCAGAAGCCGGCTTTTCATCGCGTCCTCTCCTTCTGTTTTTCTTGTCCCGTGAACCCGCATACAACTCAACGCTCGGCAAAGGCGAGGAATTATCCTACCATTGGCAACCGATCCCCGCTTCGACAGGTGTTCATGATCCGCTTGCGTTTCCTCTCCGCCGCCGCGCTGCTGACCGCGGTTGCCGCGCCGGTGCTCGCCGACAATCCACAGTTCCAGGGCGCGGACCCGCACGCGACGATGATCGACGGCGAGCTATGGGTCTTCCCGACCGGCGGGCCGGGCGGAAGCTGGGCCGCGGACCGCTTCGGTGCGTTTTCGTCGCGCGACCTCAAGACCTGGCGACCGCGCGGCGAGCTGATCCGCCGCGATCAGATCGCGTGGATCGGCGCGGACGGCGCGCGCGAGCATTTCCTTTGGGCGCCCGGCGTCGCGACGCGCGACGGCAAATGGTATCTCTATTATTCGGTCGGCCCGCAAAACCCGACGCCCAGCCGGATCGGGGTCGCGGTCGCAGACCGGCCCGAAGGACCGTATCGTGACATCGGCCGCCCGCTGGTGACCGGCGGGCAGGGGTTCGAGGCGATCGATCCGATGGCCTTCATCGATCCCAACTACGGCAAGGCATATCTGTATGCCGGGGGCAGCGCGGGGGCGAAGCTGCGCGTGTGGGAGTTGACCCGCGACATGATCGGGCTGGCGCGCGAGGTTCCGGTGGAAACGCCGCCGCAGTTCACCGAAGCCGCCTTCATGCACGAACGCGGTGGCGTTTATTATCTTTCCTATAGCCACGGCCGCTTCAATGGCCCCGATTATTCGGTCCATTATGCCACCGCGGCGTCACCGATCGGCCCGTGGCGCTACCGCGGCGCGATCCTGACCAGCGATCGTCGGCACAAGGGGCCGGGGCATCACAGCTTCGTCCAGACCCCGCTGGTGCGTGGCTAATCGTTTATCATCGCTGGGAAAACCCGAAGGGTCCCGCGCCCTTTTCCGGCGAGCGGCAGGTCGCGATCGACCGGCTGCGCTACGCCACGGACGGCCGCATCCTGCCGGTGCGAATGACCGACGGCCCAGCGGCACCGACGCTCCCCTCACGATAAACCGTTGCTTGCACCTCGTTTATATTGCTGCATGGTAGCGGCAATAACGGGAGGGGCGGGATGGACGACGCGGAAGCGGCACGCGTGGCAGCGGACCCACGATATCGCGAACTGGTACAACGTCGCGGACGGATCAGCTGGACGCTGACCGCGGTAATGCTGGTCGCATATCTCAGCTTCATCTTGCTGATTGCGTTCGACAAAGCCCTGCTCGCCCGCCCGATCGGCGCGGGCGTTACCTCGATCGGGATCGTCGCGGGCTTCGCGGTGATCGTGCTCGCGATCGTCCTCACGGGCCTCTACGTCCGCCGCGCCGCCCGCGACTTCGATCCGCTGGTCGACGCCCTGCGCGCGGAGCATGACGCATGAGAGGGCGCGCTGCTTTCGTTGCGGTCGCTATCGCGTTGATACCCTTACCCGCATTTGCCGACGCGCTGGCCGGGCAGAGCGTCCAGCAACCGACCAATTGGACCGCGATCCTGATGTTCGCCGCCTTCGCGCTGCTGACGCTCGGCATCACGCGCTGGGCGGCGCGGCGGACGCGAACGGTCGGTGACTTCTATACCGCCGGCGGCGGAATTACCGGATTTCAGAACGGGCTGGCGATCGCTGGCGACTTCATGTCGGCGGCGTCGTTTCTCGGCATCTCGGCGCAGATTTTCGCCGATGGCTATGACGGGCTGATCTACTCGATCGGCTTCCTGGTCGGCTGGCCGATCATCCTGTTCCTGATGGCGGAGCGGCTGCGCAATCTCGGTCGCTACACCTTCGCCGATGTCGCCAGCTTCCGCTTCGCGCAAACCCCGGTGCGCAGCTTCGCGGCGGTCAGCACCCTGATTGTCGTGCTGTTTTACCTGATCGCGCAGATGGTCGGGGCAGGACAGCTCATCAAGCTGCTGTTCGGCGTGCGCTACGAATATGCGGTGGTGATCGTCGGCGTGTTGATGACGCTGTACGTGCTGTTCGGCGGCATGACCGCGACGACCTGGGTGCAGATCGTCAAGGCGGTGCTGCTACTCGGCAGCGCGACGTTCATGGCGCTGGTCGTCTTGTGGCAGTTCGGCTTCTCGTTCGAGGCATTGTTCGCGCGAGCTGTGGAGGTGAAGACCGGGCTTGCCGCCGCGGCCGGTGCCGATCCGGCCGCGGCCGCAGCCAAGGGCCGTTCGATCATGGGGCCGGGCAATTTCATCAAGGACCCGGTGTCGGCGGTATCGTTCGGGCTTGCGCTGATGTTCGGGACAGCCGGACTGCCGCACATCCTGATGCGCTTCTTCACCGTGCCTGACGCACAGGCGGCTCGCCGTTCGGTGCTGTGGGCGACAGGCTGGATCGGCTATTTCTACCTGTTGACCTTCATCATCGGCTTTGGCGCGATCGTGCTGGTCGCGACCGCGCCGCGCTATCTCGACCCTGCCGGCGGATTGCTTGGCGGCGGGAACATGGCGGCGATCCATCTTGCACATGCGGTCGGCGGCAATCTGTTCCTGGGCTTCATTTCGGCCGTTGCCTTCGCAACGATCCTGGCCGTCGTGGCCGGACTGACCTTGTCGGGCGCCTCGGCGGTCAGCCACGATCTCTACGCCACCGTGCTGCGCAAGGGAGCGGCCGATCCCGCCGCGGAGCTGCGGGTCTCGCGGCGTACCGTGCTGGTGCTGGCGGTGGCGGCGATCCTGCTCGGCATCATCTTCGAGAAGCAGAACGTCGCGTTCATGGTCAGCCTCGCCTTCGCGGTGGCGGCGTCGGGCAATTTCCCGGTGCTGTTGCTTTCGTTGTTCTGGAAAGGCTGCACGACGCGCGGAGTCGTGGCGGGCGGAACGCTCGGGCTGGTCTTGGCGGTCACGCTGACGGTGTTGTCGCCAGCGGTGTGGGAGAAGATCCTCGGTTACCCCGCGGCGATCTTCCCCTATTCGTCGCCGGCAATCTTCTCGATGCCCGCCGCCTTCGTGACGATCTGGCTGGTGTCGCTGTTCGATCGCAGCGGGCGCGCGGCGGTCGATCGCGCCGGTTACGCCGCGCAGCATGTGCGCGCGGAAACCGGGATCGGGGCAGCGGGCGCCTCGTCACACTAACGAGGCCTAGGCCGCTCCGATCAACCCCGGTTTACCGATCCTTGCCATCGACATAGGCGCCGCGATCCCCCTCCGCCCGGTGGATCGCCGCCGTTCCACGCGACGCGGCCCTCTCCGCCTTGCGAGCGGCGGCAGAGGCGGTGTGGAGCACGCGGGTGCGGCCGTGAAAGGCCAGATTGTAACTGACGAACCACATCCCGCCCGATATCAGCAACGCGGCGGCAAGCCAGCTACGCTTCCGCTGGCGCAAGCGATGATCGTGTAGCACCAGTCGCCTGCCGCACGCCGCACATCGATAGACGGTCGTACCCACACGCGCGGTCGACTTGCCGGCCCAACGATGGAGCCCGAGGACGCAAAGGATGCCCATGCGCGCACGCCTAACGCCAATCAGGTTAGCGCGCTAGCCGTCCGTCTTCCAGCGCCGCACGCTCGAATGTGAACAGCACATCTGGGTCGACGACAGGTACCTCCTTGGCGATCTGCGCCGGGGCGATCTGATGGACCAGATGCCGCAGGATCGCGATCCGCGCCGCCTTCTTGTGATCGGCGTGGAGGCAATGCCATGGCGCGAGCGGCGTGTGCGTGCGTACCAGCATCGTGTCGCGGGCCGCCGAATAATCGTCCCACCGCGCCTGCGCGACCTTGTCCATGTCCGAGGTTTTCAATTGCTTGAGCGGGTCGGTACGGCGCGCCTTGAGGCGCTTCTCCTGCTCGTCCTTGTCGATGTCGAGCCACAGCTTGACCAGCCGGATGCCGCTTTCGACCAGCATCCGTTCGAAATCGGGCGCGTCGCGCAGGAACTCGGCCTGTTCCGCGGGGGTCGAGAATCCCATCACCACCTCGACCCCGGCGCGATTGTACCAGGAGCGATTGAAGATCACGATCTCGCCCGCTGCGGGCAGATGCGCGACATAGCGCTGGAAATACCATTGCGTCCGCTCACGATCGGATGGCTTTGGCAGCGCGATGACGCGCGTATAGCGGATCGAGAGATGCTCGACGATCCGCTTGATCGCACCATCCTTGCCCGCGCTGTCGCGGCCCTCCAGCACGATCACGACGCGTTCGCCGGTTTCCACCGCGGCAAGCTGCGCCTCGACCAGCGCGAGCTGCGCCTGCTCCAGATCGTGTTCGTACCGGTCGTCGCCCATCGCTTGCTCCTTGTCGTTTGGATGGGAACCAAGCCCGAACATTCCGGTTCCTGCCCTACATGGCGCGACGCGCGCCACCCACCCGAGGATGGACATGACCCGCACGACCCTGAGCCTGTTCGGCGCCGCCAAGACGGCCACCACTCCGAAGCGTCGCATCAACGACGATCCGCTCGCGGGCCTGACCCCGGTTGAACGTGCAATGGCTCAGCGATTGACGCCGACGCACGGCTGAACCGCGCGCCGGTTCTCAGATCTGCGAGTAGGGCGTCGGGGTTAGGATGCGGTTGTCGATCCCGGTGGTGATCTCCGGGTCGGTCAGACCGGGGGTGGCGATCAACGTCTTCCACGCCGGGTCCGAGCCGAAGGTACGCCAGTTGCGTTCTCGCGTCGCCAGATCGGGGAACGTCAACATGTAGGTCAGGCTGGGCAGACGATCGCCCGTCAGGTCCTGCGCGAAGAACACCGGTGTCAGGCCGGTGCGACGGAAGATTTCTATCTCGCCACCGGTGTCGAACATCTCGATCTTCGTCGCGCCGGCCTTGATGCTCGGACTGAAATACGTTCGCAACTCGAACAATCGTGCAGCATTGATCGCCGGCACCTCGACCCGCGGCATGTGCGGGAAAGCGCGCATCAACTTCACATCCATCGACGCGAAGCCGGGCGCGGAGGGGGACGCATCGAGAAACGACGCGCCGGCCTGCGCATGACGCGCGTCGGCTGACAGGCGGCCGGGTAGCGCCGCGAAGTCGGCGAGCGTCGGATGCGGGATCAACACCGATACGCTCGGGCTGGCGGGGCCGATGCTGATGGTGAAGACTCTGATCGGTCCGCAGCCGGCGCGCCGCGCCGCCGGAATGAACGCATCGCGCAGATAGGCATCCAGCCCCGCGCGCATCGGACCGTTGACGAGGTGGTAGGTACGAAGCTCGTAGATTTCCGGCGTCTTTGCGGCGCCACGCGACTGAGCCTGCGCGCCTCCGGCAGCCAGCGTCATCCCGCTCATTGTGGCGCCCGCCAGCACGGAGCGGCGGTCGATCGGATAAGACATTGATACCTCGCGAAGTCCTCTGCGCGCACGATGCCGATGCAACCGGCCTGGTCAAGCCGCGACCTTCGACTATCGCGACCGCACGACGATGGGTGTTGAGCGATCCGGCTCGATCGAACGTTAGGACACCGAGGGGAAATGCTGATGGCCGACCAAGACGTGGGTGAAGAAGAGGCCGAAGCCGAAGAGCGCAGCGCGCCGGCCGCGCGCGTCGTCCATGCCGCCGTCGCTGAACAGGGGGAGGACGAACTCGGTCGTCCGATCGCCTCGCTGTTCTGGTCGGGGTTCGCCGCCGGGATCGCGATCATGGCGTCCTTGTGGGTCAGCGGTGCGCTGCGCCACTATTTGCCCGACGCGCCTTGGTCGGAAGCGGTGGTCGCGCTGGGCTATCCCGCCGGGTTCCTGATCGTCATCCTCGGGCGTTTGCAACTCTTTACCGAGCATACTGCGGTGGCGGTCCTGCCGGTCGCCCGCAAGCCGACGCGAGCGAACCTGCTGTCGCTGGCACGTTTGTGGGGCGTGATCTTCGTCGCCAACATGCTGGGCGTGGCAATTGCCACGGCGCTGGCCGTTCGCGCCCATATCCAGCCTGCCGCGACGCTCGAAGGGATGCTCGCAGTGTCGGGCAAGCTGCTCGAACGGACGCCGGTCGACACGCTGATGCAGGCGATTCCGGCCGGGTTCCTGATCGCTTCGATCGCGTGGATCCGCTCGGCGGTGAACAGCGGCGACTTCTGGATCGTCTTCGCGGTGACCTACGCGATCTCACTGGGTGGGTTCGCGCATGTCGTTGCCGGTGCATCGGAGGCTTTCCTGCTGATGTGGGCGGGGCAGGCAAGTGTCGGCTGGGCGTTGGGCGGGTTCGTGTTGCCGGCATTGCTCGGCAATATCATCGGCGGCACCGGCTTGTTCGCCTTGCTGGCCCATGCGCAGGTCAAGAACGAAATCCGCTGATCGGCCGCGTGGCGCGATGCGGCGAAGGTCGTGATTGACGTGCTCGCACAAAGTGCGTTGTCTGCGCCGATGAACGACCGTCGTACTTCCGCCCGTTTCGCTGCGAACGCCCGCGCATGATCCTCCTTTCGATCGTCGCGGCGCTGGTGATACTGATCGTGATGGTGACGCTACGCGCGCCGCCGTTTCTCGCCTTCGTCGTCGCCGCGCTATTCGCCGCCTTGCTGCTGGGCGTACCGCTGGCGCGCGTGCCCGGCGCGATCGAGAAGGGGATCGGCGACACGATCGGCCCGGTGGTCATCACGATCGTGCTCGGCGCGTTCCTCGGCAAACTGATCGCCGACAGCGGCGCGGCACAGCGGATCGCCGATACGCTGATCGGCTGGTGTGGGCCGTCGCGGATGCCGATCGCAATGGCGGCGACCGGGTTTCTGGTCGGTATCCCGCTGTTCTACAATGTCGGCTTCGTGCTGATGGTGCCGCTGATCTTCTCTATCGTGCTCCGCTCGGGATTGCCGGCGGTGCATGTCGGCATTCCGTTGCTGGCGGGCCTGTCGATCGCGCATGGCTTCCTGCCGCCGCATCCGTCGCCGACCGCGGTCGTGGCGCAACTCGGCGCTGACCTTGGCGTGACCCTGATCTATGGATTGATCGTCGGGCTGCCGACGCTCGCCATCGCAGGCCCGCTGTTCGCGACGACGCTGAAAGGCATCGTCACGCCGCCGTCGCCGATGTTCGAGGCCGCCACGGCCTCACGCGAACGCCGGCTGCCGGGGGCCTTCGCGAGCTTCGCGTGCGCGCTGCTCCCCGTGATCCTGATCGCCGGCGCGACCGCGCTCCACTATGCGCCGCTTTCACCGGAGGCCGCGACGGCGGTCGCCTTCGTCGGTCACCCGACCAACGTGTTGCTGCTGTCGATCGCGGTCGGCATCGTTGCGTTGGGGCGCAGCGTCGGTCTGACCCGGATCGAGATCATGGACGGCTTCACGGTCGCGATCCGCGACATCGCGCCGATCCTCCTCATCATCGCCGGGGCGGGCGGGTTGAAGCAGGTGCTGGTCGAAAGCGGCGCCGACAAGATCATGGCGGCGCAACTCGCCAACCTGCCGCTCCCGCCGCTTGCGCTCGGATGGCTGCTCGCGTGCGTGATCCGGATCGCGGTCGGCTCCGCGACGGTCGCCGGGCTGACGGCAGGTGGGCTGATCCAGCCCGTGATCGTCGCCACCGGCGCCGACGCCAATCTGATGGTGCTGGCGATCGGTGCGGGCAGCCTGATGTGCAGCCACGTCAATGATTCCGGCTTCTGGATGTTCAAGGAATATTTCGGTCTGTCGTTGCGCGATACGTTCCGATCGTGGTCGCTGATGGAGACGCTGGTCGGCGTATTCGGCCTGATCTTCGTGCTGCTGCTCGACACGTTGCTGAGCTTCATCTGACGGTAAGGGCGACGAACCAGATGTTCCAGGAATATACGGTCGAGGCGAACGGCATCCGCCAGCATGTGACCGAGGCAGGCGAAGGTCCGGTCGTACTGCTATGCCACGGCTTTCCCGAACTCGGGGCTTCATGGCGGCATCAGCTACGCGCCCTTGCGAGCGCCGGCTACCGCGCGATCGCGCCGGATATGCGCGGTTACGGGCAGACCGGAGCGCCAGTCGGCGTCGATGACTACACGATCTTCCACCTGACCGGCGACATGGTCGCGCTGCTTGGGGCGCTGAATATTTCGGAAGCCGCCATCGTCGGTCACGATTGGGGCGCGCCGGTCGCGTGGACCGCTGCGCAACTCCGCCCGGACCTGTTCAAGGCCGTGCTCGGCATGTCGGTGCCCTTCGCGCGCCGCGGCTCGATCAGCAGCCTCGCCAAGTTCCGACGTGCCAAGCTCGACCAATTCTACCAGCTCTATTTCCAGACACCGGGCGTCGCCGAGCAGGAGCTGGAGGCGGACGCCGATGCCACCATCCGGCGAATGATGTGGACGCTCTCTGCCGGTCCGTCCGAGTTATGGAATGGCATGATCGGGGAAGCGGGCGCCCTCGCATCGTTTCAGGAACCCGAAGGCGAAATCCCGTGGCTCGGCGACGAGGAGCTCGCGCGTTATGGCGCTGCGTTCCGCGCGGCCGGCTTCGCAGGACCGCTCAACTGGTATCGCAACATCGACCGCAATTGGGAACTGACCGCCGCACTCGACGGCTTGCCGATCGCGCGACCGGCATGGTTCATCATCGGCGACCGCGATCCGATCCTCCCCTTCGTCAAACCCGCGATCGATGCATTGCCGCAGACGGTCGCAGGATTACGCGGCACGACGGTGCTGCCCGGCGTCGGCCACTGGCTCCAGCAGGAAGCCAACGACGCCGTAAACGCCGTCATGCTCGACTTCCTCGCACAGGCCTTCCCCGCGTCGCCGACCTGATCGACACGACGGCGACGCGGCGACGCGCACGGACCGTTCGCCGTCACCATCCGTTCGGCCCCCATGGCGCTCGCCCGACAAGCTCGTACCCCCAATGACGCCGGTTGGCGTCCGCGCCGCATTTTCATCACCCGCTCGTCGCTAGGCTTCGCCCATGGCCGCGCGATCGCCGAACGGGCGGCGGCGCTGGACGTCGAGGTGATCGAACTGCGCGGCGACCGGGTGACGCTCGACCTGCCCGATGATCCGCGACGCGCCTATGCCGAGGCCAAGTCGACGCTCGCGGTCGTGGTCGCCCCGCCTTCGAGGCGTCGTGCTACACCGATCCGCTGGCGCTGGAGCCGATCACCGGCGCGCTGTCGGCAACGATCGCATGGTTCGGCCGCTGGGACGCGCCGGTCCAGCTTCGCTTCACGAGCAAGTTCGCGAATGTCGATGCGCTGCTCGACCTCGACCATCACGCCCGCACCCGAATGCGCGCTTCGATCAACCCGACGCTGTTCGCACGCTTCGAAGGCGGAACCGCCCCGGTCGCGGCGAGATTGGCGACCCTGCGACGGATGGCGGCGGCGGGCTATCCGGTCGGACTGACGATCGCCCCGATCATCGCGGCGTCGGGCTGGGAAGCCGCCTATGGCGCGCTGCTCGACGATGTCGCGACCACCTTCGCCGGATTGCCGGATCTCGATCTGACCGTCGAGCTGATCACCCACCGCTTCACCGCCGGATCGAAGGCGGTGCTCGACAGCTGGTATCCGGGCTCGTCGCTCGACATGGGCGCGGCGGGCCGCACCACCAAGCGCACCAAGTTCGGGACCGAGAAGCAGGTCTACGACGCCGCGACCATGCGTCTGCTGCGAAGCTTCTTCGAGGAGCGGATCTCGGCGGCGCTACCCGCGGCGCGCATCCTCTACTGGACATGACCGTCTTCTTCACCGCCGACACCCACTTCGGCGACCACCGCACGATCAACATCCAGAAGCGCCCGTTTGGCAGCGTGGCGGAGATGGATGCGCTGCTGATCGAGCGCTGGAACGCGGCGGTCGCGCCCGACGACATCGTCTGGCACCTCGGCGATGTCGCGCGGCGATCTGCCGATGTGCCCGCGCTGCTCGCCCGGTTGAACGGGACCAAGCATCTGCTGCGTGGCAACAACGATCCGGATGCAACCGCCGCGGCTGACGGCTGGGCGAGCGTCGGCGACTATGCCGAGATCGTGCTGGACGATCGTCGGCTGGTGCTGTGCCACTATCCGTTTCGAAGCTGGAACGGCCAGCACAAGGGTGCGCTCAACCTTCACGGGCATAGCCACGGCAGGCTCAAGCCGATGCCGAGGCAGTTCGACGTGGGCGTCGACGTCCACGGCTTCGCACCGGTGCGGCTCGACGATTTTGCCTAGATCCTAATCGAGCGTCCGCAGATCGCGGCCACGCGTCTCGAGCCCGAACCATGCGACGAGCACGAACGACAAAGCGGTCGGCACCATGACGAGCAGGGCGGACGTGCCCATCGACAGTGCAACCCCGCTGATCGTCAGCCCCTGCGCGATCAGCCCGCCCGCCTTGGTACAGGCTGCTACCCAGCCCGTCGCCCGCCCGCGCACGCGCAACGGGAAACTCTCCGCGGCATAGGGCAAGACGATCGCGATGATCCCGTTCGTCCCGACGATTAGCAACGCGACCGGCAGCACCGGGCTTCCGCTTCCCGCCAGCTCCAGCCGGAGCACCAGCAACAGCCCCGCCAGAGTGACAGCGATCATCGTCGCCAGCGCCCATTTGGTGCTCCACCGGCTATAGAGCAGCGCCGCGACGAACACGGTCGGGAAGGCGATCAGCGCGCTTTCGGCCAGCAGGCGGCTCGACACACCGACCGAATAGCCCTTTGCGACCAGATCGGCGGGTAGCCATAGCAGCAACCCGAAATTGATGAGGCCCCACGACAAGGCGCAGATGCTGAGCGCCGCCAGCTTCCCGTACAGATGCACGCCCTGCAGCGGCTGCGAGGAAAGCGTTGGTGTCGCCATTGCGGGAGAGGTGGTGCGCGCGGTGGCGCCGAAGCGGCGCATCACGACCTCTGCTTCCGCCACCCGCCCGCGCGCCAGCAGGAACTTCGCCGATTCCGGGATCAGCGCGCCGAGCAGCACCAGCGTCAGCCCCGTCGGCAGGTTCGCGAGCCACAGGATTCGCCAGCCGAACAGCGGTTGCAGCACCGCCGACATGCCGCTCGCTGCGAAATAGCCGCCGACCGCGCCCATTCCGCCGACCAGCACCAGGCTCCAGCCGCGATGCCGGTTCGGCATCATCTCGGCGAGCAGCGCATAGGTGACCGGCAACATCCCGCCCGCCGCCGCGCCCATCATGAAGCACATCGCGATGTTCCATGCGAGACTGGGCATCGCGCCGCAGATCGAGGTGCCGACGAACATCACCGCCGACAACAGGATCGAAGCCTTGCGTCCATAGACGTCGGCGATCCAGCCCCACAGCACCGATCCGGTGACCGTGCCGGCCAGTGCGAAGAACGGCACCAGCGACACCGTCTTCTTCGCGACGCCATATTCGGCGACCATGCCGGGCACCGTGAAGCCGAGCGACGCGGGTTTCATGACATCGATGATCAGCGCGACGACCAGCACCGCCATCAACCCCCAATGCGCCGGTCCCAACTGCGCATCCTCGGGTGCGGCCACGACGATGTTGGCGGCGGCGGATCGCTGCGCCGCAAGGTCGCGCGGCAGCAGTCCGTACGCCGCGACCAGCGTTCCCAGCACGATCAGCGCCATCCCGCCGATCATCATGCCGTCCATCGTCATTCCGGCCAGCCGATAGTTCATCGCGCGCGCCATCGCGAACATCGGCAGGTGCGCGACCACGCCGATCGTCACCGCAACGCAGCCGAGGACGAACGCCCAGACCGCCTGCCGATCCGACAGCGTGCTCTTGATCGAACCCATATGTTCCCCTCCGCCACGGCGGCAATAGCCGCGTTGCATCGGGCGGGAAAGCCGTACCGGGTGTGGTGCTACCGGGTCACTGCCACGCGGTGCGCTCTGGCTGTACGGTGACGGTGCGGCTTGCGTGGCGACCGTCGGCGGTCATGCTCCGCACCTCGGTCGGGCCATCGACGGCAACCGGATCGGCATAGCGGGTCCATGTCCCGCCCGCTGACCGATACTCGATCCGCATGCCCGGCAGTTCGCCGATCGCCTCCAGTCGCCCGTCGACGATCCGCGCGCCCGGTGGGGACAGGCGATAGGTGATGCCGTTGCGATCGAGTGCCGGTAGCCGCGCGGCGACGCGAGCGGAGAAGTCGCGCCACCCGGCGAGCAAGGCGCCGGTGTCGACCCGCTTGTCGCCATAACTGTAGCGCGCGCCCGGCGCATAGGCCGGTTCCCAGGTCGCGCGCGACCAACCGCGCTCCGCCAGTGCGAACAGCCTCGGGAACAGCATATACTCCACCTGCGAGTCACGCCGGACCATCTCGCTCCACAATTGCGCCTGGATGCCCGCGACATGCCGGCCATCAGCCAGCGGAGTGCGATCTTCTATCGTACCCGGCCGGTTGAGGATATCGGTCATCGTGGCGGCATTGGCGGGAAGGTTGCCGGGCATGAACGCATAGAGCCGATACAGATCAATCTCGCGCGTCGCCCAGGTCGCACCGGGCTCGTCGGGCGACACCGCCTGCGGCATGTCGAGATACGTGACGTCGGGCATCGACAGGATCACCGGCCAGCCGTGATTGGCATGGGTATGCGCTTCCGTCACCCCGCGGTCGAACAATCCGCCCCAGACATAGGATTGCGTCTGCGCGGGCAGGGCGGCGGGATCGGCATGCGTCAGCCCGTCGCTCCATGCCCCGGCACGGATCCCGCGCTTGGCGAGCATCGTCGCCACGCGCTCGACGAAGCGCGCGCCGAGGTGAGCGACCGGCGTATTCGTCCGCGCTGCCTCCGCCTGACACGCCGGCGAATTGCGCCATGCGCCGGCGGTTTCGTCGGCGCCGATATGATAGAGGCGTAGCGGCATCCCGGCCTTGGCGTGCAGCCTCGCCATCTCGGAAATCACGGTATCGACGAAGCGATAGGTCTGCGGAATGCAGACGTTCAGCGTATTGTCGTCGTAATTCTGGATGCTGCGATAGCGTGTCGTATCACCGGGCTCGACCAGCCGGTAACGCTCCGCTTCGGCACGCTTCCCTGCCGCCATCAACCGACTATAGCGCGCTTCCATCGCCTTGATCGCCGCGCGCGAGTGGCCCGGCATGTCGAACGACGGAACGACGGTGATCTGGCGCGCCTTGGCGGCGGCGAGGATCGTGAGATAGTCGCCGGTGCTCAGATAACCGTTGGTCGGCGCATCACGCGCCGGATCGGCGCCCAGCTGCGGCTGAAGACAGGTACGATCCGTCAGGTCGAGGCAGCGATAGGCGCCGACCTCGGTAAGTTCGGGCAGGGCAGGGATCGCCATCCGCCAGCCCTCGTCGTCACCCAGATGCAAGTGGAGCGTGTTGAGCTTGACCGCCGCCATCTGCTCGATCAGCCGCAGGATCTCGGCGCGGTCATGGAAGTTGCGCGCGACATCGACGTGCAGCCCGCGATAGCCATAGCGCGGCGCATCCTCGACCGTCAGCGGCTTCATTCGCAAGCCTTCGTACGCCGCCTGCTGCGCCAACGATCGCAACGCATAAGCGGCACCCGCCTCATCGCGCGCGACGATGCGTATCCCGCTTGCGGCGACGTCGAGCCGATAGGCTTCGGCTGCCAATGCGGTGTCGCCGATCGTGATCGACAACGGCACGACGCCCTTGCCGACCCCCGCCTGCCTCAGCGCGTCGAGGGCGGGTGCCAGCCGGACACGTGCGCCTCCATGCACCGTTACACGTACGCCTTTGGACAGTTCGAGCAACGCGCCGGTCGGGCGGGCGACGTTCGCCGGCATGGGGAGAATGACGATGTCCGGCGTGGCAGCCACACCGCGCGCGGCATAGCGGACGAAGGCGCGCGCGGGCGTAAGCCAGACGTTGCGGTCGGCGGCGGCGGCGGTCGCCAGCCGCGGCTCGTCGGTCATCGGCGCGACATAGGGCAGGGTTTCGAGCCCGGTTTCGGGATCGGTCCCGGGGCGCGTCGCCGCGATCACCACCGGCGCGACACCGGGCGCGGCCAGCACGGCGTTGGGCAGCACGAACGCCCGCGAGAAGAACGGCACGCTGGCGGTCAGCCGGATGCGATAGTGCTGACCGGCCGCGAGCGTCTGTCCGGGCTTGAGCGCGAAGATCGTTACGTCGCCATTGACCAATCGGCTGGTGAACTCCGCGCTGTCCATCAGCAGCACGCTGCCGATCAGGCTCATGCGGACTTCGAGCCCGGCAGGTGGGGTGACGTCTGTCGGCGTATCGAGGTCGATGTCGAGCATCACGCATTTGCGCGGCGGTGCCGGAGTCGGCGGCGGAGCGCTGGGATCGACGGGCAGCGGCGGGCAGTATGATGGGCGATTGTCGACGATCGTGACCCGGTAGCCGAGCTGCGCAGCAAGCCGATCGAGATCAGCTGCTGGGGACGAAGCCGGCACAGCACCGGCTGGCGCCGCGGAGGCCAACAGCAATGCGATCGACATTATCCCCATGTTTCTCCTGCCTTTTTGCTGTCGCGCCTTAATGCGTCGCTGGTCGTGATCGTGTCACGAGGCTTTCATCCTAACAATACCAAAAAAGCACCTTCGACATAATTGGACACAAACGAGTAACTTTTGGGGTTGCTAATTGCGCAAACCAGAGGTTTGTTGCCGCATAATGAGGCTGAGCGTGCTGCGCGGGGGCGCGGCTCTCAGTCAACGAAGAAGACCAAAATAAAACAACTACAAAGGGGGCAGTCATGATCGTTAGAGGCGTTTCGTCATCGGCCAGCGTGTTGGCGCTCATCATGTCCGCATCGGCTGCGGCGCAAGAAGGGACGGCGCCGATGACGGCGCAACAATCTCCTCCGATCGCTTCGGACGGCCAGGTACGCAGCGGGATCGGCGACACGGGCGACGAGGTCGTCGTGACCGGCATCCGCGCCTCGATCGAGGCTTCGCTCGCGCAGAAGCGGCGATCGGACATGGTGTCCGAAGTCATCACTGCGCAGGACATCGGCAAGTTCCCCGACAAGAACGTCGCGGACTCGCTGGGGCGGCTGACCGGCGTCAACGTCGTCACCGGTTCTTCGGCGGGCGGCGGCTTCGGCGAGAACCAGTCGGTATCGATCCGCGGCACCGATCCCGAACTCAACCTGACCTTGCTCGACGGGCACAGCCTCGCGACCGGCGATTGGTTCGTCCTCGATCAGGCGAACGGCGGGCGCAGCTTCAATTTCAGCATGTTCCCGTCCGAAATCGTCGGCAGCCTTGAGGTGTACAAAAGCGCGCAGGCCGACATTCCCGAAGGGGGGATCGGCGGCACGATCAACGTCCACAGCCGCCTGCCACTCGACCTGCCCGCAGGCACGTTCAACCTGACCGCGCAGGGCGCCTACAACGACCTCTCCGTCAAGTGGAAGCCGCAGGTGTCGGCGGTGGCCAGCTGGAAGAACAAGGCCGGGACGTTCGGCATCCTGGCGGCGGGCTTCTACGAGGCGCGCGCCTTCCGCCGCGACGGTCAGGAGTTCCTCGGCTATTCCACGCAGGAGAATTTCAACAACAGCGGTGTCGAGGTCGCCTATCCGGCACTGATCGGCGATGCATATTTCACGCAGGAGCGTATCCGCAAGGGCGGGACCGTATCGGTGCAGTTCAAGCCGACCGACCGCTTGGAACTGACCGCCACCGGGCTCTACACCCGCATGAGCGCGAATAACGTCAACGTGAACAGCATGGCGTGGACGAGCAAGCTGGTCGGTGACAGATCGACCCCCGGTACGCCGGGCTACGCACTCGGCAAATACGCGACCAAGGCCTATGGCGGCGTTACCTATCTCACCTCGGCGGCATGGGCCGCAACCGGGGCAGGTGGTGCCCCGTCGTTCGGGCGGGTGCAGGACGACATCTTCCGCTCGGCCTTCTCCTCGACATGGAACGGCACGCTCGAGGCGAAGTGGAAGCCCGCCGACGGCATGACCGTTCATGCCAATGTCGGCTATACCGAGGGGCGCGGCGCAACCACGAAGGAGCGTGGCTGGGAAACCTATTGGCAAACCGGCATGAGCTACGCGCTTCAGGGCAAGGGCGCAGTCCTGAGTTATCCCGGCCTGCCGACCGACCCGACGTCCTCGGCCTATCTGAAGAACTATTTCAGCGGCGTGTGGGGCGGGTCGACGATTTCACCCGACAGGGAATTCTACACCCAGGGCGATCTGGAACAGGAGTTCCCGGATTCAAGCTGGCTGCGCGCGATCAAGACCGGCGCGCGCTTCACCAACCATCGCCGCGCCGTCGATTCAACCGGAATCCTGTGGGCAGGCAACGAGACCGCGACGGCCGACCCGGTATACGGCGCCGTGGACACCAATCAGATCGGCCTGTTCGATGCCTACGCCGGCGCGACCACGCCGGGGAATTTCAACCGTCGGATCGGCGTGCCGAGCCGCTATTCGCTCGCCGATCTGAACAAGGTCGAGGCGGTCCTCGCGACGCGTGGCGGGACCGATGAGGCGTTCTATCCGCCGTCGAGCTTTTCGGTCGAAGAGAAGGACACCGCCTTCTACGCGATGGCGCGGGTCGGCAACGACAGCAACTGGCGCGGCAATCTCGGTCTGCGCTCGGTTCGCACCGACATCGACACGCTACAATATTCTCCGAACGTGGCGCCGACGATCATCAACAAGTTCGGCGAGTTCGGCGCGGTGAAGGACGGGCGCGCCTATTGGGACGTGCTGCCCAGCGCCAATCTGACCTATAACGCGACCGACAAATTGCTGTTGCGCGGCGCGGTGGCGAAGGTGATGTCGCGGCCGGGCTATGCGCAGCTTGCCGGCGCCTTCTCGGTCGACGATCTCAGCCTGACCGGCAGCGCTGGCGGCAATCCGCGGCTCGATCCGTTCCGCGCCTGGCAGTTCAATCTTGCCGCCGAATTCTATTATGCGCCACAGTCGCTATTCTCGATCGGCATCTTCGCGCTCGATATCAGCAACTACATCACCACCACGACCAGCAAACGCTTCTACCGGACCGTCCTCCACCCGAACGGCGCGAATTTCCTCGTCGAGGAGCCGGTGAACGGCGGCGGCGGCTTCAACAAGGGTGCCGAGGTCAATTGGCAGCAGCCGATCTGGGGCGGATTCGGCATGATCGCCAATTACACCTATTCCGATGCGAAGCGGGACCGCAGCGCGGTTGCCGAGGGCGACCATCTCGGACGCGATATCGACGGCAATTCCAAACATACCTGGAACCTGACCGGCTATTTCGAGAACGATCTGGTCAGCACCCGGCTGGCCTACAGCTATCGTTCCAAGTTCCGCTCGGGCATCGATCGTGCGACGGCGATGTGGCAGGACGGCTATGGTCAGCTCGACGGATCGCTGCTGGTGCATGTCACGCCGCATCTGGCGCTCAGCGCGGATGCGCAGAACATCGGCAATGCGAAGCTGTACTATTTCGTTGGCGATCGTGCGATCCCCCGTGCCTATTATGACAACGGCCGAACCTTCTACCTCGGCGTGCGGGTGACCTATTGATCAAGATGCAAGGGGGATCGCGATGAGTGCAGTCGAGCCGTCCGTCACCGCGCAGCCGGGGCCGCTCGCCACCGGGCCGCGCGATCCGCATGATCGTGCCGGACGCCGGCTGCGCTCGCTGGACCTGTTGCGCGGCGTCACGGTGGCGGGGATGATCACCGTCAACGCCACCGCCGGGGTGCAGTCGCTCGACAAGCCGGTGTTCGCGACGCTGCTCCACGCCGATTGGGCGGGTTTCACGCTCGCCGACACGGTCTTCCCCGCTTTTCTGACGATGGTCGGCGTGTCGATCGCGATATCGTCGCGCGGGGATGCGGCAAGCGCCGCCGCGACGCGGCGCGTGCTGGCACGTGCGGCGCGAATGATCCTGATCGGGCTGTTGCTCGGCCATATGTTCTTCCTCGCCGACTTCCACAAACATGGCGTGCGGCTACCCGGCGTGTTGCAGCGGATTGGCATCGTCTTCGCAGTTTGCGCTTTGCTCTATCCGAGGCTCGGCACGCGGGCGCGCGCGATCGCGGCGGCGGCGCTGCTGCTGGGTTATTGGGTGTTGTGCCTGCTTCCCGTTCCGGGCGGCGGCCCGACCGACCTGTGGGTGCCGGGGCATAACTTCGTGTCATGGGTCGACCGGGTGGTGTTCGGCGAATGGCGATATGTGAAAGGCCCGTTCGGTTACGATCCGGAGGGATTGCTCGGCACGCTGCCGTCGGTGGCACAGGCGCTGCTCGGGACGCTGGCCGGCGATTACCTGCGCCGCGGCCTTCCGGTTCAGCGCACGGCGAAGACACTGCTGCTCGCCGGGGTCGCCGGCGTGGCGGCGGGGCTTGCATGGGGCGTGGTCTTCCCGATCGCCAAGAACCTGTGGACCAGCAGCTTCGTCCTGCTCTCGACCGGCCTGACCGTCATCCTGCTCGGGCTGTTCCACGGCTGGTTCGATCGTGACGATCGGCCCGCGCGCAAGGGCGACCTGTTCGGCAGCTTCGGCCGCAATGCGATCGCCGCCTATGTGCTGCACGAGGTCGCCTCGATCATCCTGACCGGCGACGCGATCCAGCTCCCCTTCAAGATATTGGCACCGCTCGTCGGAACGCAGATCGCAGCGCTGGCCCCAGTGGCGCTCTTCGTCGCGATCGTCTGGTATCCAATCGCATACATGGACAAGCGCGGCTGGTATCTACGCGTTTAGCGCCCCGTTAACTGGTCGCGCACTATCCCCCTCGTCGTAAGCCGAGGGGATGTCATGACTTTTCGTAATCTTTCCATTCCCCGAAAGCTTGCGCTCGCCTTCGCCTCGCTGATCGCCACCTTTACTGCGGTCAGCGCGGTCGTGTTCGTGAACGTGACGCGGCTGCACGAGGTGGCAGTGCAGCGCGATCAGGCGAAGCTCGGTTCCGACCATGCCGACGACATGCTCACCGGCGTCGTCGAGGGCCAGAGCGCGATCCGTGGCTATGTTTTGCTCGGCAAGCAGGCGTTCCTCGACACACATGACGAAAACCGCGCCGCGATCGATGCCGCCGCCGCCAGGCTGAAACAGGTCGCCCCGCGTCCGGATCAGGTCCGGCGGGTCGACGAGTTCCTCGAAGAAGTCGCGAAGTGGCAGGCGAAGAAGGTCGCACCGACGCTCGCCGCCTTCGAAAATCCCGCCACGCGTGAAACCGCACGCGAACTGGCGGGCGCCAAACAGCTCGGCGGTATCCGCAAGGTGCATAAGGAGATCCAGGCAGCGCAGACCGAATGGATCGCACGTCAGGACATCGAACAGCGCCACGCCGAACGGATGGTCGAACTTGCCCTCGGGCTGGGCGGATTGTTCGCGATCACGCTGGCGGGGGCGCTCGGCTGGCTGCTGTCGCGCTCGATGGCCAAGCCGGTGGTCGACATGGCCGCGATCATGGTGGAGATGGCGTCGGGCCGCACCGATATCGCGGTCCCCAGCACCGATCGTGGCGACGAGATCGGCAGCATCGCCAAGGCAGTGCTCGTCTTCCGCGATGCCGCCGTCGAGAAGCAGCGCGCAGACCACGAGCGCCAATTGGTCATGGATGACATGGCGGCTGGGCTCCAGCGGCTGGCAAACGCCGATCTCGGCGCACGGCTTTCCGGCTTCCCGCCCGCTTTCGCGCGTCTCGAAACCGACTTCAATCGCGCGATCGAAGCGATGGCACAGGTAATGTCGGCCGTGATGCGCGCCTCGAGCGACATCAAGAGCGGCGCAGCCGACATCCGCGCCGCATCCGACGACCTCTCGCAACGCACCGAGCAGCAAGCGGCCAGCCTTGAGGAAACGGCCGCGGCGATGGAGGAAATCACCAGCACCGTGCAACAAACCGCCAAGGACGCCGCGCAGGCGGACAAGATCGTGGCGGCTGCGCGGCACGAAGCGGCGGTCTCAGGCGACGTCGTGCGGCGCGCGGTCGATGCGATGGGCGGCATCGAGCGTTCGTCGAGCGAGATCAGCGACATCATCAGCGTCATCGACGCGATCGCCTTCCAGACCAATCTGCTGGCGCTCAACGCCGGTGTCGAGGCCGCGCGCGCGGGCGACGCAGGCAAGGGCTTCGCCGTGGTGGCGCAGGAGGTTCGCGCCCTGGCGCAGCGCTCCGCCGATGCGGCGAAGGACGTGAAGGCAAAGATCACCACCTCGTCCGAACAGGTCGATCTGGGCGTCGAGCTGGTCGCGGAGGCCGGCACGGCGTTGCAGACGATCAACGCGCGGATCAGCGACATCAGCGCGTTGATGTCCGCGATCAGCACCGCCGCCGAGCAGCAGGCGGTCGGGCTCCACCAGGTCAACACCGCCGTCTCCGAAATGGACGGCGTGACGCAGCAGAATGCCGCGATGGTCGAGCAAGCGACCGCGGCGGCGCGCAGCCTCGCAAGCGAAGCCGACGAACTGTCTCGGCAGGTATCGCGCTTTGCCGTCGAGGATCCCGGCGCGCGGCGTTCGGGGACGGGGAGCGGCGTTCGGTTAGCTGCCTGAACGATGCCGGTAAACGTCTGGGTACAGACCAGATATGATGGTCACGCTACCATCAGACCAATTTGTGACCAGCGGATGAAATGAAGTCATTTTTCATTGTTAAATCATCTTGGCAGTGACAAACCCGCGTGGCTGAGGTCGGAGGGTCAGCCGTTCACGATCCGCTGAAAAGGCGGACGCGGGCCGATCACTCCGGACGCTTCAGGGAGCGTTAGGGGAATGAAGATGATGACGATGAGAACGATGCTCGCCGGCGGCTGTTGCGCGGCAGCACTGCTGGCGATGCCGTCGATGGCCGCAGCACAGACCGACACGACCCCCGCGACGTCGATCGGCGATCCGGTCGCGTCCGCCAAGCTGGCCGCCGATGTCGGGCGTGACAACGACACCGCCAGCGCGCAGGACGTGGTCGTCACCGGTACGCGCATCGTTCGCCCGAACAATCGTTCCGCCGCGCCGATCGTGACCACCACCGCCTTCGACATCGCCGCGCAGGGCGCGACGACGATCGAGGAAGTCGTCAACCGCTTGCCGCAGGTGCAGGTCAATTCGGAGCAGAACTTCAGCGATTCCGAAGGGCGTCAGCGCATCAAGCTGCGCAGCCTCGGCTATGAGCGGACGCTGATGCTGATCGACGGGCTGCGGATCGGCCTGCCGAACACCGTCGACGTCGGGATCATCCCTAACGCACTCGTCGAGCGGATCGACCTGCTCACCGGCGGCGCATCGTCGGTCTATGGTTCGGACGCGGTCTCTGGTGTCGTCAACTTCATCCTGAAGAAGAACTTCTCCGGCATCCGCATCGATGCGAACTACAGCTTCTTCAACCACGACAATTCCGCTAACGCGGTCACCGAGGCGGCTCGCCGCGCTGGCTTCGCATCGCCGAATGGCCTGACCAACGACGGCGGGCGCAGCGACATCAGCCTCGCGGCCGGCACCAATTTGTTCGACGGCCGCGTCAACTTCAGCAGCTTCATCAACTATCGCCAGTCCAATATCGTGAAGCTGGGCGACCGCTCGACAGCGGTGTGCGAGGTGACGCAATCGGCCAACAATGCGCCGCTCGGCTGCAATCGTGCCAGCTTCACCCCCGCCGGCACGATCATCCCGCAGTCCGGCCCGCGTGCGGGGCAGCAGCTCGTCAACAATCCGAACGGCGACGGCACCTTCATCCCGATCAACAGCGGACCAGCAGGCTCGTCGGCGAACCCCTATGACGATCACGCGTTCCAGCGCCCGTTCGAGCGCGTCAATGTCGGCGGCTTCCTGACGGCCGAGATCACCAGCGATATCGAGCTTTATGCCAACGCGCTGTTCTACCGCGACAAGTCGTACAACACGATCCTGAACCGCACCTTCAACTTCGGCGCATATGGCACCGATCCCTATCAGGTGAATTGCGACAATCCGTTCCTGTCGGCGTCGCAGCGCACCGATCTGTGCGGCGCCAACGCCGGGGTGGCGGGGCAATATGCGCCGATCGACGTGCGCTACCGCTTCGACGGTCTGCCGCTGGTCCGGTCGAAGTTCACCAACGAGGGCTATCGTATCGTCGCGGGCCTGCGCGGGAAGGGGCTCAACGACGTCTGGACCTATGACGTCGCGGCGATGATCTCGCGTGCGCGGCTCGACACGATCGACCAGCCGTTCGCGCAGTTCGCCAACGTCAATCGCTCGCTCGACGTCGTCAACGTCGGCGGCGTGCCGACCTGCCGCTCGGTCGTGAACGGCAGCGACCCGTCGTGCGTCCCGTTCAACGCCTTTGCGCCGTTCAACAAGGACCAGGCGCTCAACAACTATCTGTACGGCGCGGCGTCGGGCGGGATCAGCACGCGCATCCCGCGGCTGTTGCAGATCCTTGCCACCACCAGCGGCGACCTCGGCAAGTACGGCATCACCTCGCCCTTCGCCGAACAGGGCGTCGCGATCGCGCTCGGCGCCGAATATCGTGAGGAGATGGAGCGGACGGTCGTCAACCAGATCTTTATCGACAACAACGGCGGCCAGAACCAGCGCGTCACGCAGAACATCTTCGAGGCCAATGCCGAAATCCAGGCCCCGCTGGTCGAGAATCAGTCGTGGACGCGGTTGCTGCAATTCAACGGCGGCTATCGCGTGTCGAAGTACAACCGGCTCGAGAACCGCTTCAGCACCTGGAAGATCGAGGGCCTTTGGGCGCCGATCGAGGACGTCACCTTCCGCGCATCCTATAACAAGGCGCAGGCGGCGCCGGGCGTTGGCGCAGCCGCCGGGGCAACGAACATCTTCTGGAACCAGGGCTTCTACGCCGATCCCTGCGCCCCGCGCATCGACAGCAGCAATCCCAGCGGCCCGCGTCTCGCGCCGCTCTACAGCGCGGCGCAATGCGCCAACACCGGGCTGCCCGCGAACCTGTACGGCAGCGCGACGCTGATCTGTCCGAACGACGCGTGTACCGTGCGCGAGGGCGGGTTCAACCTGAAGCCGGAAACCGCCTATACCAAGACGTTCGGCGTCGTGCTGCGCCCGCGCTTCATCCCCGGCCTGACGGTGTCGGTCGATCGCTGGCTGATCGACCTTGAGGACCAGCTGACGTTCGTGCAGCCGCAGGACTTCATCAACGAATGCCTGACCACCGGCCTCGAGTATTTCTGCCGCGGCGTCGTCCGCAATCCCGGCACCGGCACTTTGTCCAGCTCGCCCGCGACCAGCCCGGCGACCGGCTGGGTCGCGCGCGGATCGACGAACGGCTACAAGGAGCAATCCTACGGCTGGGACTTCCAGGGCCAGTATAATGTCGGCATGGGCGGCGCCGGGCTGCTCGACGTCAGCTTCAACGGCACGCTGATGACGCGCAATGGCGGGCAGGCGTCGCCGACCGCGGTCCAGCGCAACTGCACCGGCTATTTCAGCAGCGGGTGCGGCGAGAGCATGCCGCGCTGGTCGCACCAGATGCGCGTGACGTGGTTCGCGCCGGAGCGCATCGCCAACGTGTCGGTCAACTGGCGTCACCGCAGCGGGATGCCGACGACCTTCTACGCGCCGGCCAGCACGGGCATTCCGCAGCAGGACGAAAGCCAGCGTCGCGACCAATATCCGGGCATCGCCGCCTATGACTGGATCGATCTCGCGGTCGGCTTCGACATCAGCAAGCGCATGACGTTCCGCATCGCCGCGAACAATCTGTTCGATCGCGATCCGCCGATCGTGCCGGACAGCCGCTCCAAGATCGGGCTGCTGCGCGGCAATACGATCATGGGCTATGATCTGCTCGGACGGCAGATCGTCGCAGGTGTCTCGCTGAGGCTGTAAGCTGTGCCGCCGCCCGTCCCGGTCGGGGCGGGCGGCTCTTACTCAGTTCACGGGATCAGCCGCGCCGCACGCAGCCGCTCGAACAGCGCGAAGAACGCATCGTCGGTCGGCTGGTAGCCGGTGAAGCCGAGCCGCCGGCTCTTTCCCATGTCGGTCACCACCTCGATCGGGCGACCGAGATCCGCGTCGGTGTGCCACGGCGACGCGAGGCGATCGAGATCGGGCTCGGCCAACCCTTCGCGCGCCGCGATCTCGCGCCAGAGCGGAGCATCGTCCGCCATCTGCTGCTCGAGCGGCCGCACGACGCCGTCGAACCCCGCCGGCTCGACCCCGAACCATTCGGCGATCCGCCCCCACATCCACTGCCACCGGAAGACGTCGCCGTTGACGACGTTGAACGCCTGATCGTGCGCAGCCGGCGTCTCGGTCGCCCAGAGCAGATGTGCGGCGAGCTGCCCGGCGTCGGTCATGTCGGTCAGCCCCGACCATTGTGCCGCCGACCCGGGGAACGTGAAGGCGCGACCCGTTTCGCGGCAAAACGTCGCATAGACCGCCAGCGTCGTTCCCATGTTCATCGCATTGCCCACGGCAAGGCCGATCACGGTATGCGGACGATGCACGCTCCACGTGAAGCCGTCGCGCGCCGCCGCGGCGAACAGTTCGTCCTCCTGCGCGTAATAGAAATTCTCGACGTCCAGCCGGCCCTGTTCCTCGCGAAACGGCGTCTGCGGCAGCGTGCCCTTTCCATAGGCTTCGAACGGTCCGAGATAATGCTTTAGGCCCGTGACGAGCGCGACATGCCGCGGCCCTTCCGAACGGGGCAGGGCGTCGAGCAGGTTGCGCACAATCGTGCCGTTGACGCGGATGTTCTCCGCCTCGCTGTCCTGCCGCGCCCAGGTCGTGATGAAAACCGCATCCGGGTTCACGTCGCGCAGCGCCGCCACGGTCGCTTCCGCGTCCTGCAGATCCGCCACCACTGGGAGCACGCCATCCTGCGCGACCGGACGCCGCGCGAGCCCGTGCACCGTCCACCCGCGCTCCACCAGCAGCGCCGCCGTCGCCGCGCCGACGATCCCGCTCGCCCCAACCACCAATGCCGTCTTCGCCATAAATGCTCCTTTGCGCTCAATAGCTAGGCACCGGCCAGCCGGGCTTCTAGACGGCACCATCCACGCCCCCAGGCACACAAAGGTAACCAGATGCAGCCCGGCTCACACGATCAGGAATGGCGAGAGGATTGCGCGCCGCGCCGCGTGCTGGAACTGTTCGCCACCAAATGGACCAGCATGGTGCTCCACACGCTCCATGCCCGCCACGATGGCGCGGCGCGCACCGGCGTCCTTCAACGCAGCCTGCCGGGCATCTCCAAGAAGATGCTGACGCAGACTGTGCGCGACATGGCGGAAAGCGGACTCCTCAGCCGGCATGTGCAAAGCGTCATGCCGCCGATGGTCGAATATCGCCTGACCCCGCTGGGCCGGCGTTTCGTCGAGCCGATCGAGCTGCTCTACGCATGGGGGCGCGACAATGCCGACGCGCTCGACGCGCTGCGCCCGCGTGCGAGTTCCCGTCGCAGCTAGCCCTGTTCGGCGCGGTCGAGCCATTCCGCCAACGACAGCGTGTCGCTGGCGGCGGTTTCGGCGCACATGCTGTGCCGCATCAGTTCCAGCGCCCATTGCTGATGCTCGGGCTGCTCGCTCGCCACGGTGTCTTCGGGCACCCACAGGTCATAGTCGCGCATATGCGCATCGGCGGCGGTGAACAGCACGCAGATGTCGGCGGCGATCCCCGTCAGGATCAATCGACGGACGCCCAGTTGCGGCAACAGCACCGGCAAGTTGGTGGCGTAGAAGCCCGAGAACTGCGGCTTCACGATGAGATAATCGTCGTCGCGCGGACGCAGCAGCTCGATCAATGGCTTGCCGCGGCTCGCATCCGTGCGGCAGTGATCGACGATCGCGCCGCGCTCGGAAAGCCAATGGCCGAAATTGTCGTTGACGTAGATCACCGGGACGCCCGCCGCTTCGGCGGCGTCGCGCAACGCGCGGATCCGCTCCGCCGCCGCGATCGCCGCTGGTGCGAGTTGCTCACCCCCATCGAACGCCAGATCGTTGATCATGTCGATGATCAGCAGCGCCGAGGCGCCAGCGGAGGGTGTCTGCGCATCAGCCATGGCGAACTTCCTTTTGGTAAGGCCGTGCACCGGAGCCATGGCGAACCCGGTCGTCGCTGTCGTTGATCGACATAAACGCGGCCTAGAGGAGCTCCTTCAACGACTTGCCGGTATTGGCAAGGTCGGCTGGGTCGACCTTCGCGCCCGCGACGACCAGCGCGCGACCCTGTACATAGTCCTTCACGGCATTGACCGCATCGACCGCGATCACCCGCCCGCCGCGCAGGTAGATCACCGAGAATGATCGCGCGGCAGGTTCGCCGCGCACCACGGCTTCGTCGAACCCGGCAGACAGGCCGACGGTCTGAAGCTTCAAATCATATTGGTTCGACCAGAACCAGGGCATCGCCTCATAGCGCGCCTCGCGCCCGACGATCGTCCGGGCGGCGATCACCGCCTGGTCGTTGGCATTCTGCACCGATTCCAGCCGGATGGTCGCGCCATCGGCGAAGGCGTTGGCGTGAGCGGCGATATCGCCGATCGCGAAGACATGCGGCAGGGTGGTGCGACATTGCGCATCCACCAACACCCCGTCACCGGCCGATGCGCCGGCGGCGACCAACGGCTCGATCGCTGGGACGATGCCGATCCCGACGATGACGATATCGGCGGGGAGCAACTCGCCATCGGCGAGCCGTACGCCATCGACCTTGTCGCTGCCCTCGACACACACCACCCGCGCGTTCAGCAGGACACGCACGCCGCGCGCGCGATGCTCCGCCTCGAAGAAGCGCGACAGCGGCTCGCCCGCCACGCGCGCCAACACCCGGTCGAGCGTCTCGACCAAGGTCACCGGCTTGCCGAGCTTGGTCAACGCCGCCGCTGCCTCCAGCCCGATATAGCCGCCGCCGAGCACCACGACCTGTCGTGCCCCGGGCAATTCGGCGAGCAGCCGGTCGACATCGCCACGGGTGCGAATCGCATGGACACCGCGCAACGCATGACCGTCGCACGTCAGCCGCCGCGGCGCGCCGCCGGTCGCCCAGATCAGCTCGCCATAGCCGATCGCCCGGCCGCTGTCGGTTCGCAACACCCGCTCAGCGGCATCGACGGCGATCACCGCTTCCGCAAGCAGGATATCGACCTCGCGTTCCGTCCAGAATGTTGCCGGACGGATCAGCAGCCGTTCGAAAGGCTTGTCGCTGGCCAGATACTCCTTCGACAGCGGCGGGCGCTCGTACGGAAGCTCCGGCTCCGCGGCGAGGATCGCGACCGTGCCGGCGAACTTTTCCTGGCGCAAGGCGATCGCGGCCTGCGCGCCGGCATGGCCGCCACCGACGATCACGACATCGTAGCGCGCTTCGGTCACCGCCGCGCCTGGCGCTGTGAATGGCACACGTCAATCATGCCGACGTCCTAGGCGAAGCCGCGCGCAATGTTGATGCCCAAATCGCCTCAATAGATATCGCGGCGATAGCGTCCCTCTTCCAGCATCTGCTCGAGCACATCCTCGCCCAGAATGACCGCGAGCGCGGCATGGACGCCGGGTGCCATGCCCGCGATGCTGCCGCAGACGTAGATTGCCGCACCCGCAGCCACCGCGGAGGCGATGCGCTCCGCTTCGGCCGCCACCGCATCCTGTACGTAGCGCGGCCCGTCACGGTCGCGTGACCAGGCAGCGAACGTGTCCGCCAGCACTCCCTGATTGGTGAGCACCGCTCGCGCCTCGGCGTGAAGATCGTCGCACGCTGCGTTTCGCTCACCGAAGAACAGCCACGACGTCGCCCCACCGTCCACCTTGCGCTGCCGCAGATGCCCCAGCAGACCGGCCAATCCGGTGCCGTTGCCGATCAGGATCAGCGGGGTCGAAGCGTCGGCCGGCGCATGGAAGGCGGGGTTGCTGCGGATGCGCGCTCGCACCACACCGTTCAACGCTGCCCCCTCGGTCAACCACCCGGAGCCGAGCCCCGCGAAGCTGTCCGCCGCCTGACAGGCTCGAACGATCAACTCCACGCGACCGTCACCCGGCACCGACGCGATCGAGTAGTCGCGATGCGGAAGCGGCTTGAGCCCTTTCAGGTCGAACGGCTCGTCACATGCCGCCGGTAGCAGCCGCGTCATCAGCGTGGCCCGCAGCGCTTCTGTCTCGACAAGATCGTGCGTCCGCATGAACGCATCGACCCGCGCCGCGCTTTGCTGCGGCAACACCTCCAAAATGTCGCCCGCCTGCCATGTCGCAGAACCGTCGACCGGCTCCAGCGCGACGTGCCACGCCGAACCTCCGACGCTGCCGGGATTGAGCAGCCGGCGTTCGACCAGCCGCCAATCGGTCATCGGCGCGGGTGCCCAATCCGGCTGATCGGTCCGCGCGCCCAGCCCGGCGAGCTGCTGCTGCCATTGCCGCTGCGCGTCGACGTCCTCGCCATTTGCCTCGACTGCGTCGAACAGTCGCGCCGCGCCGGCGCCGTGCAGCCAGCGATCGACGCGGTGACCGAATGCGCAATAGTCGCGATATTCGCGATCGCCGAGCGCCAGCACGGCGTAGGAGAGATGCGTCAGGTCGGGCGCGGCCCCGCCCATCGTCCGTGCAAAGCTGCGCGCGGCATCGGGTGGCTCTCCTTCGCCATAGGTGCTCGCCACCACAAACAGCCGCTCGGCGCGTGCGAGCCGCGCCGCGTCAAGCGCCGCGATCGGCAGCGCGGCGGCATTGGGCAACGCTTGAGCGGTAAGCCGCGCGATCCGCTCGGCCGTGCCGGTCTGACTGGCGTAGGCGACCAGCGTCCCCGCCGCATCCGCGGTCGTCGTCACCGGAGCGACCTGCGCCAGCGCGCGCTTGCGCCGCCGTCGCCCGAAATAGAGCAGGAAGCCGGTGATCGTGAACAGCGGCATCGTCAGGCTTGTCAGCATCATCACGACCCGACCGGGTATGCCGAAATAGGCACCGCGGTGGATCTCGAGAACGCTGGCGACGATGTCCTCGCCAACCGCGCGATCCGCATAGCGCGCGTCCGAGACGACCTTCCCACTCACGCTGTCGATCGTAAGGTCGTCCGACACGCGATCATGCCGCGCGCCGGGCAAGGTGGCGCGAAACTGTACCGCGGCGGCGTCGCGATTGCTGGCGGTGATGCTGTCATAGCGTCGTCCGTCGGTGACGCGCGCAAACGTCTCCCATGCGCGCGACCAATCCACGGGTGCCCCCTTGCCGGGACGCCCCCGCGCTTCGTGCGGCCGTTCGACCGCCAGCAGATGCTGCACCCCGCTGCGATACCAGCCATATGACCACCACAGGCCCGTCCCGGCGCTGATGAGGTAGAACAGCAGTACCCACCCGCCGATCACCGCATGCAGCGCGCGGTACAGGTTGCGCCCGGTCATGCGCAGGTCGAGCACCAGCCAGTTGCGCCAGTCGAGCGGTCGCCGTGGCCAGCGAAGGTACAGGCCGGAAAGCGCGAAATAGATCAGCGACAATGCCGCGAAGCCGGTGATTTGGCGGCCCCAGCCGTTGCCATGCCCCGGCAACGCCAGCCAGCGATGCAGATCCTCGACGACACCGTAGAAGCCCTCTCCACGCGGCTCGCCAAGCAATACGCCGGTCGCGGGATCGAGGAAGGTGCGTCGCCGCTCCTTCGAGCCCTTCAAGGTGAAGGTGACCGCCGCCGCCCGGCGCGGGTCACGCTCCACCACCAGGCGCGTGATGCGTGCACCGGGGCGCTGCGCCTCGAACCGCGCGATCAGCGCCGGGGCGGGTAGGGGAGCGCCCGCCACGCGCGAAACCGTCACGACGCCAGGATTGAGCGCCGCGATGATCTCCGGCTCGAAGCTCATCAACCCGCCGGTCACCCCCATCACCGCCAGCACGAGGCCAGCGGTGATCCCGAGGAACCAGTGAAGTTGAAACAGAACCGCGCGCGTCATAAACCAGCACTTCCCCCGCTAGTGCGAATAAGTCGCGTTAACGGGCGGGCGCTAGCAGGTCAATCATGCTCGTCATGGCGCTACGATATCGGCGCTGCTCGACGGCTGGTCAGGCGGGACGTCGACCGATGTAGCGGGTGACATTGTCCGCCAGCACGTTCAGCGGCACGTTCCCGCCGTCGACCACCGCCTGATCGAAGTCGCGAAGGTCATAGCGCGCACCCAGCGCCTTCTGCGCCCGCGTTCGCTGCGCGACGATCTCGGCCCGGCCGACCTCATAGCCACATGCCTGACCCGGCCATGCGCAGTAACGATCGACCTCGCTCTCGGCGTTGCTGCGCGGCAACCCGGTCGCGGCGATGAACTCCGCCAGCGCCTTGTCGCGCGACCAACCGATCGCATGGATACCGGTGTCGACGATCAGCCGCACCGCGCGCCATGCCAGCCCCATCAGATAGCCGAGCCGCCCCGCCGGATCGCCCTCGTACATCCCCAGTTCGTCAGCGAGTTGTTCGGCGTAGAGCGCCCAGCCTTCCGAATAGGCGTTGAACGCCAGGATCGAGCGGATCAACGGCAGCCGCTGCGCATATTCGCCCTGCCAGACATGGCCGGGGATGCCCTCGTGATAGACGAGGTCGGGGATCGTAACGCGATTGTGGATCGAGGGATCGCCGAGGTTGATCCACACCTTGCCCGGCTCGCGCCCGTCGATCGTACCGGGGCCGCCATAAGCTGCCGGTGCGCCCGGTTCCTGTGCCAGTGGCATCCGGCGGATCTCCAGATGGCCGCGCGCCAGCCGCCGGAACGCCTGCGGCAACTTCGGTCGGATCGCGTCGATCCGCCCCTGCATATAGGCGATGATCTGCCGGCGACCTTCGTCACCGTCCGGGAAGCCGATGCCGGGCCGCTGCTGATAGGCGATCGTGCGTTCAGCGACGGTGCCTTGCGTCAGACCCTCCTTGCGCAGGATCACGTCCATTTGCGCCTGCAACTCGGTCAGCCGCGCACGTCCCATCGCGTGCAGGTCCGCTGCGCTGCGCCGGGTCGTGGTGCCGGCGCGCAACCCCCAGGCGTACCATTGCTCGCCATGCGGGCGCGCGTTCATCCCCGGCGCGGCGGTCGCCACCGCGCGCTGCGCTCGGATTTCGGCCAATTGCCGATCCAGCGCCGGGACGATCGCCCCGCGGACGATCGCGACTGCGCGCGTGGTCCAGTCGCCGGGTATCGCCGCGCTCTTCCGCCCAAGCGGCCCGATCAATGGACCATCCTCGTTCGCCGCCTCCGCCAAGGTCCGCGTCATTCCGGCGATCGTCTTGTCGAGGAGGAAAGACGGCGGCACCACGCCCAGCGCGCGGGTCTCGCGGATGCGCACCGTCTCGCCATCCAGCTGCGCCGGCATCGCCGCAAGCCGCGCCAGATACGCCTCGGCGTCCGCCGTGTTACGGACCGGCTGGTCGCCATCCAGCATCTGCGGCACGTCGAGCCACGCGCCGACATTTTGAATGACGCCATAGGGCGTGTTCCGCCAGTCGCCGATCGTCGCCACGCCATAAGGCAGCGCCATGCCGTCGAGCGCGGTGCGGAACGCACTCTCGATCACCGCAATGCTGGTTGCGGTCGACGCATCGACGCCGGTGCGTGGCAGCTTCGCCAGATCGGCCAGCGCATCGGTCAAAAACCGTCGTCGCGCCGCGACACCCGCAGGCGAACGATCCTCGAGCCGACGCCGCAACCCGGCATGTGCGCCTTCATCGACGCCCAGCGTCGTCGCGCGCTCCGGCTGGAGGTCCAGCAATCCCCAAGCGACCCGGTCCAGGAATGCCTGTGCGGTTTCGGTGGGCGTCGCCGCGCCGGCAGCGCCGGCGGCGGTAACGGCGGTCAGGCCGATCAGGGTGTCACGGCGGGAAACGAGCTGGTTCATGCGCCTGTGATGACCCGCGCCGATGCCAAGGTCAAACGAGAGCGGGCAGGCATATGGCCCGCCCGCCCGATCGTCACGCCGCCGGGCAGGTCGCTCCCGCCGGATCGGTCGCGAGCCGCACATCCGCGATCGACACGCTGAACGGCGCAGCGGCGTCGAGCGTCATCGGCGTCGCAACCTTCTCGACGGTCGCGCCACGGTCGCGGAAGCATTTCAGCGGCACGCGCAGAACCTGCCATCCCGCCTTCCCGAGCAGCGGCGCGACGTCGACCCGGCCACCGCCAAGCGCAAGGCCGACCGCCCCGGTCGCAGGCGTGTCGACGCGGTAGGTGACCTGCAGGTTGAGGTCGGCATTGGTCTCGCGCACCAGCGACAGCTCCGGCCCGGTGATCCGCGCCGTGCCCTTGCCCTTCCACGTCAATCGCACCGCGCCTTCCTGCGCGGTCGCGCTGTCGACCGCTTCGCGCGTTACGGCAGGGTCAAGATCGAGCCGGAACGGGGCAGGGACCCGCCCACGCGCAAAGAACAGGCTGGTGTTCGCAAGGCTCGCATCGACCCCCGCCACTTCGCTCAGCGCGTCGACCTTGCCGGGCTTGGCATAGCTCAGCCCATAGCCGAACGGGAACAATGGGTCATAGCCGGGCGCACCGCGATTGAGCGTGAATTGCCCCGCCGTCTTCGGCCAGCTGAACGACAAGGTCCCGCTGAAATCACGCTTGCCGCCGATCAGCACGTCGGCGACGCCTTCACCCTCCGACCCGGGGAACCACGAGGCGACGAACGCATCCGACTGGTTCAGCTCCGGGTTCACCCACAACGGCCGGCCGGACAGGAACACCGAGACGGTCGGAATACCCGCCGCCTTCAACTGCTTGAGCAGCGCCAGCGACTGCTTGTCGCCGGCCTCGAACTCCAGCGTGCGAATATCGCCGCGCATCTCGGCATAGGGCTGTTCGCCGAAAACGACGATCGCGACGTCGGGCTTGGTCGTGAACCGGCCATCGCTCGACAGCGTCGCGCTGCCGCCGCCCGCGTTGGCCGCCGTGGCGATCCCGGCGAAGATCGAGGTCGCACCGGGGAAGTCGGCATTGGTGTTGCCGTCGCCCTGCCACGACAAGGTCCAGCCACCCGACTGCCGACCGATATCGTCGGCGGCATCCCCCACGACGAGGATATTGGCGCTCGCCTTGATCGGCAGCACGCCATTGTTCTTGAGCAGCACGAGGCTTTTGGCGACCGCCTCGCGTGCGACCGCGCGGTGCGCCGCCGATCCGACCTGGTGCGGCTGCGCCTCATAGGGGCGCGCAGGGTCGAACAGCCCCAGCTTCATCTTGACGCGCAGGATGCGCCGCACCGCATCGTCGATCCGCGCCATCGGGATCTTGCCTGCGCGCGCGGCGGCAAGCGTCGTATCGAACAGCCCCTTCCAGCTGTCCGGTGCCATCGCCATGTCGAGCCCGGCGTTGAACGTCGCCGGGCAGTCGGTGTTCGTGCAACCGGGGATCTGGCCGTGGCCGTTCCAGTCGCCGACCACGAAGCCCTCGAACCCCATCCGACCCTTCAGCACGTCGGTCAGCAGCGAGCGGTTGCCGTGCATCTTCTGCCCGTTCCAGCTCGAGAAGCTCGACATCACCGTCATCGTTCCCGCCTTGATCGCGGGCGGATAGCCGGCGGCGTGGATGCGGATCAGCGTCGCTTCGTCGACCTGCGTGTCGCCCTGATCGATGCCGTCCTTGGTGCCGCCGTCACCTAGGAAATGCTTGACGCTCGCCGCGACATGCCCGTGCTGGATACCGCGATCGGCACCGACGCCCTGCAACCCCTCGATCATCGCGCCGGCATAGGAGCCGACCACCGCCGGATCTTCGGAATAGCCCTCGTAGCTGCGGCCCCAACGATCGTCCTGCGGCACTGCGACGGTTGGCCCGAACGCCCAGTCGATCCCGGCCGCGGCCGTCTCCGCCGCAGTGGCCGCGCCGATCTTTCGGATCAGCGCCGGATCGCGCATCGCGCCCAATCCGATATTGTGCGGGAAGAGCGTCGCGCCGACGACGTTGTTGTTGCCGTGCACCGCATCGACCCCGAACATCAGCGGAACCGCGGTGTGCCCGGCGCGCTGCTCCATCGCCACCGCATTGAACGCCCGCGACGTCGCTACCCAGGGCGCGGCGGGCGAGCGGTCGGGGCTGCCGATCGGCGGCGAGCTGCCACCCGCGAGGATCGAGCCCAGCGGATAGGTGCGGAGATCCTCGGGCTTGATCGCACCGATATCGGCCTGGATCATCTGGCCGATCTTCTCTTCCAGCGACAGCCGCGAGAGCAGGGCGGTGACCTTCGCTTCGGTGGCCGCATCGACCAGACCGGTGCTCTTCGCGGCGGGCCATTGATCGGGATGCGCGACCTGCGCGACTGCCCCGCCCGCCGCAACCGTCATCAACGCCACCGCCAGATAGCTAACGCCCCGCATCGTCATCCCCACCTGCCTTGTTTCTCGATTGTGCTTCAACGATGCTGATACCGCTATCCTAGAGCCCGCGCCACTATCTATCGCGGACGCGGCGACGTCGAACGCTCAGCCAAACCAAAGCCCAAAAGCCATCAAAACAACACTGTTGTTTGCAGCTGCTCATTACATGAATTGACAAGCCAATCGTATACGATAGACGTCTCTCTGTGAGACATGCGCTGCTTTCGCTAATTGTGCTGATAACGGCTCCGGCCGTCGCGCAGACGCCGCCGATATTGGCCGCAACCGTGGATGCGTGGCGTCCGGCTATGGAGCCGGCCATCGTTGATGGCGTCCCGGACTATTCTCCTCCCGCGCTGGACCGTCGTTCGCAGGCGCTGGCCAAGGCTCGCTCAGCGCTCGCGGCGGTCGACCGCGCTCGCCTCGACCCCGCGACATCGATCGACGCCGATCTACTCGAGGCCGAGATGAACGGGCTCGACTTCCAGCTGCGCGTGCTGCGGCCATGGTCGCGTGATCCCGGCTTCTACGCGACCATCTGGTCTGAACAGAGCGACGTTCCTGCGCATGAGGGGCCGAACGCGCCGGTGATCGACCTTTGGCGATACAGCTATCCGCTTTCCGCCTCCGACGCGACGACGCTTGATGCGCGACTGGCGAAGATCCCCGCACTGCTCGACGCGGCGCGCGTCAATCTTGCCTCGAGCCAGGCGCACGACCTGTTCGCTTACGGCGCGCGTGCCTTTCATGATCAGGCCGAGATGCTCGCGCAGCTCGAGGCGGGCACACTCGATCTGCGCTCGCTCGCCGGGCATCGCCGCGCCGATTTGTCGGGCGAGGGGCAGCGCTTGCTCCCGGCGATCCGCGCCGCGCGTGAGGCGTCGGAGCGCTTTGCCAAATGGATCGAGGCAGAGACGCCGCGCCGCACCGGCCCGTCGGGGGTTGGCCGAACCGCCTACGACTGGGCCGCGCGCCACGTCTATCTCTCGCCGTACGACTGGGCGGCGCAAGAGGTTCTGCTCAAACGCGAACTCTCGCGCGCCTGGGCCGGGCTCGCGCTGGAGGAAGTCCACAACCGCACGCTGCCGCCGTTGGCGATGCCGGAAGACCCGGTCGCGTTCGACCGGCGGTCGCTGCAGAAGGCCGAGCGTTTCACGCAGTTCCTGATCGACCGCGGCATGGTCGCCGACCGCCCGTGGTACCGCGCGGCGGTCCCCGCGCAACTGGTCAGATACCGCGGTCCCGCGCAGCGCGACTTCTTCGGTCATGTCGTCGCGCAGGATCCATTACCGCTCTACAGCCACTTCTATCACTGGATCGAGCTGGCGCGGATGGCGCACGAGCCGCACGCCGATCCGATCCGACAAGGGCCGCTGCCGTTCAACATCTGGCAGGACCGGTCAGAAGGCGTCGCCACCGCGATGGAGGAACTGGCGATGCAGGCCGGTCTCTACGACGATCTGCCGCGCGGCCGTGAGCTGGTGTGGATCATGCTCGCCAACCGCGCCGCGCGCGGGCTCGCCTCGCTCTACGTGCAGGCCAACCGCATGACGCTGGCAGAGGCCGGGCGCTTTCACGCGCGATGGACACCACGCGGCTGGTCGGACCCGGACAGCCGGCTCGTCGGGTTCGAGCAGCTCCTCTATCTTCGTCAGCCTGGCTACGGCGCCAGTTACATCGTCGGCAAGGTCCAGCTCGACGATCTGCTCGCGCGTCAGGCGGAACGCGCCAGCCGGGCGGGCAAGCCGTTCGACGCCGCTGCCACCATCGCCATGCTGGCGCAGCCCGGCATCATGCCGCTGTCGTTGGTCGAGCGCGCGCTCGATGCCGGAGCGGCCGCACACTGAATTCGGGGAGAGCGGCCCGCAGAGGCACGCGCCCGGATACCCGCAGCAGGGACAGGGAAACAAATGAAGAAGGGGAAAGCCGTCATGATGAGAATGAATCGAAACGTATGGCGACGTGCAGTCGTCGGCGTCGCCTGGGGCGCGACGCTTGCCGCATTGCCGGCCGCGGCGCAGACTGCTCCGGACTCCGCCAATGATGCCGACGAGCGCGACACTGTCGTCGTTACTGGCTCGCGCATCCGCCAGAACCCACTTGCACAGGCTGCGCCGATCACCACGCTCGACAATGCCGACATCGCGCGCACCGGCCTGTCGTCGATCGCCGACGTGCTGCAGCGCTTGCCCGGCGCAGCGGGCGGGCTCAACTCGCGCTTCAACCGGTCGGGCAACAATGGCAACCCGCCCGATGGCGGCGGCGTCGGCGCGGGTTCGTCGGAAATCGACCTGCGCTATCTCGGCAGCCGGCGGACGCTGGTGCTGGTCGATGGTCTTCGCTTCATCAACGGCAGCGCGGCGAGCGGCGTTCCCGGCGCGGTCGACCTGAACGCGATCCCTGACAGCATGATCGACCGGGTCGAGGTGCTGCGCGACGGTGCCTCGACGATCTACGGCTCCGATGCGATCGCGGGCGTCGTCAACATCATCACCAAGAAGCGCCAGGACGGCTTCGTCGCTTCGGCGCAGGGCGGCGCCTATCCGCAGGGCGATGGCGTGACCCAGAACTATCAGCTCAGCTGGGGGCATCGCGACGAAGAGGCCGGTGTCTCGTTCGTGGCCGGCGTCAACTATATCAAGCAAGGCTCGGTCTTCGCAGGCGACCGCAGCTATTACGCCTTCCCCGATCCGGGCGCGACGGCCTGTACCACCAGCTGTAGCTCAGGCACTCCGAACGGCCGCTTTCTCATCAACAACCCGGTCACCGGCGCCGGGATGAACCTTACGCTCAAGTCGAACCCGCTCGGACGTCCGCGCTTCGACCCGGCCGATCCGACCGGCGCGAACAGTGATTTCAAGCAATTCACCGTCGCCGACCGGTTCAACTTCAGACCGTACAATTATCTGCTCACCCCGCAGGAGCGATTCGGCGCATTCGTCAACTTCCAGGGCGATCTCGGCGACGACGTCCGTCTCACGACGCGGATGATCTATAATCGACGCACCTCGGACAATCAGGCGGCACCGCTCCCGCTGTTCGTCGGACCCGATGCCGGCAATGGCAATCTGCTCGACACGATCTCGATCGACGCCACCAACCCGTACAATCCGTTCGGCGTCACGCTGGCGACCGGCAACGCCGGCCTTCCCCGCAACTACGACTTCATCGGTCGGCGCTTCGTCGAAAACGGCCCGCGGCATTACAGCCAGAAGGTCGATACCATGTATCTCGGCGGCACACTCGACGGGAAGTTCGCGGTGGGCAGCGGGACGTGGTATTGGGACGCAAACGTCATCTACGCCTCGAACACCGCCAAGCAGGTGGTGCAAGGGAACGTCAACGCCGCCAATCTTGCGCGGGCGCTCGGACCGGTTGCCAATTGCACCGGCGAGTGCGTGCCGTTCAACATCTTCGGCGGCGAGGATTCGATCACGCAAGCGATGATCGACTACGTCACCTTCCAGCAGCGCGACCGCAGCGAACAGTCGATGGTCGACGCGACCTTGAACGTCACCGGCACGCTCTTCGAGCTACCTGCGGGGCCGCTCGGTCTCGCCGCCGGCTATGAATATCGGCGTCAGGCGGGGTCGTTCTCGCCCGATCCGCTCGTCGCAGCCGGGCTGGGCTCGGACATCCCGGCGCAGGCGACAAAGGGCAGTTTCGACGTCAACGAGGTCTACGGCGAGTTGAGCATCCCGGTGCTCAAGGACGTCCCGTTCTTCCAGTTGCTCGAAGGATCGTTCGCAGCGCGCTACTCCGATTACTCGACGAGCGGCAGCCGCACGACAATGAAGGCGGGGGTCAGCTGGAAGCCGATCGACGACCTGCGGCTCCGCGGCACCTGGGCGCAGGGCTTCCGCGCGCCCTCGATCGGTGAGCTGTTCGGCACGCCCTCGCGCTTCGATGGCGGCGTGATCGATCCCTGTTCCGCCGACGCAGCCGGAGCATCGGCGACGGTGCGACAGAATTGCGCAACACAGGGCGTACCCGCCGGCTATGTGCAGACCAATCAGCAATTGCCGATCCTGACCGGCGGCAACCGCGCGCTGAAGGCGGAAACATCCGAAAGCTGGATCGTCGGCGGCGTCTACAGCCCGTCATGGGCCGGCGGCGTCGGTCGCCTGTCGCTTGAGGTCGATTATTATACGATCAAGGTCGACAATGCGATCTCGTCGATTGGCGCCGACGTGCTGCTCGCCAATTGTACGCAGACCAACGATCCGACTGCGTGCGGTGCGATCACGCGTTCCACGTCGGGTGCCATCACACAGATCCGCGGGCTTCTCCAGAACATCGCCTCGCTCAAAAGCGAAGGCTTGGACGCGATTTTGACGTGGCGCTCGCCGTCGGTCGGGGCGGGGACGTTCGGACTGTTGTGGTCGAACAACTTCCTGTTCGAATATTCGACCACCCTGCCGACCGCTCCCGGCAGCCAGACCGTCCGGCGGCAAGGCACCGAGCGCGGCGATCAGGCCTATCCGCGCTTCAAGAGCAATGCGACGATCGACTGGTCGAGCCCGAGCTTCGCGGCATCGATTACCGGTCGCTATATCGGGCGCGTGATCGAGCCGGCCTATGACAATCATGTCATGCGCCCGACGCTCTATCTCGATGCGCAGGTCGGCTGGACGCCGGGGATGTGGGACGATCGCCTTACGCTGACGCTCGGGGTCAATAACATCCTCGGCAAGCGTGCGCCGGACTGTCTCAGCTGCGGCGGGTTCGATCCGACCACCTACGATCTGCCCGATCAGTTCGGCTACGCCCGGATCGCGGTGAAGTTCTGATCGTGAAGGGGCGGGGGCTTCCTGGCTCCCCGCCCCGAAACGCCTCACCACCAGGTTGCGTAAAGCGCGATCAGGATCAGCACGATGCCGAGGCAGGCGACGTTGAACCCGGTCGCCGTGCGGAAGTCGACGTCCTGCACCGTCACGCGATTGGCGTTGGCTCGCGAAGGCACCAACAACGACAGCACCACCGCAAGCGCGAGGCTGAGCAGGAACACGAGGCTCATGCGGTTGAGGAACGGCAGGTCCGGCAATGCGGCGCGGAGCACGTAGGACAACACCACCGACGCCACTGCCGCCGCGATCGCCCCCGCTTCGTTGGCACGCTTCCAAAACAGGCCCAGCAGGAAGATCACCGTGATCCCCGGCGTGAAGAAGCCGGAGAATTCCTGGATGAACTGAAACGCCTGATCGGACTGCCCGATCAACGGCCGCGCGGTCAGCATCGCGATCACGATCGATACGCACGCCGCGATCCGCCCGACCAGCACCAGTCGTCGCTCCTGCGCCGGATCGGCGCGGCCGTCTTCGGCGACGGTCCTGCCGCCGAACTGCTTCGCGTACAGGTCGAGCGTGAAGATCGTGGCGATCGCGTTGATCTTCGAGGCGGTGGACGCGATGATCGCCGCGATCAGCGCCGCGAATACCAGCCCGAGCAGCCCGGGCGGCAGCAGCCGCAGCATCGCCGGATACGCTTCGTCGGGCTTGGCAAGGTCTGGCGCCAGGACAACCGCCGCGATGCCGGGCAGAACGATGACCAGCGGCATGAGCAGCTTCAGGAACGCGGCGAACACGATGCCCTTTTGCGCTTCCGGCAGGCTCTTCGCCGCCAGCGCTCGCTGAATGATGTACTGGTTGAACCCCCAATAGCTCAAGTTCGCGATCCACATGCCGCCGATGAGCACCGCGAGCCCCGGAAGCTCCTTATAATGGGGGTTGTCGGGGGACAGGATCATGTCGAAGTGATCCGGAACGCGCCGCGTCAGCTCGCCGAACCCGCCGATGATTCCGGCATCCCCACCGATCGCCCGCAACGTCAGCGCCGAGACCAGCAATCCGCCCAGCACCAGCAGCGTCACCTGCACGATATCGGTCAACGCCACTGCTTTTAGCCCGCCACGCAGCTGATAAAGCACGGCAAATGCGCCAAGCCCGACCAGCGCCACATTCTGGTTGATCCCCGCCACCTGCGTCACTGCGATCGAGCCGAGCCAGATGATCGAGGTCAGGTTGACGAAAATGTACAGCGCCAGCCAGAATATCGCCATGATCGTACGGATCGACGTGCCATACCGCTGCTCAAGGAATTGCGGCATCGTGTAGATGCGATTGTGGAGGAAGATCGGCAGGAAGAACTTGCCGACGATCAACAGCGTAGCACCCGCCATCCACTCATAGGAGGCGATTGCCAGCCCGATGGCGTAGCCCGATCCGGCCATGCCGACGATCTGCTCGGCCGAAATGTTCGCCGCGATCAGCGACGCACCGACCGCCCACCAGGGCAAAGCCTTCGAAGCGAGGAAATAGTCCGACGTATCCTTGCTCTCGCCCGCTTTGTCGCGGCTAACCCATTGCGCGAGCACGAAGATGCCGATCGCATAGCCGATCACCACGACCAGATCGATCGTCTGCAACGTCATAGAATTTCCTCCCCACGATCGTCAGCGACGCGCGATCCGTTCTCCCCTGTTTAGCGCGAACGACGATGACGTCCACGGCCTCTCATTCGCCAGCCTGTCCTCGTCCGGACCGTGACAAGCGATGACGCTGAGTTTTCGCGAGATTCGAGCGTCCTAACTCCGTCGACAAGACCGAGCTATGCGTCGGACAAAGGCGGCCCGAACACTGACCAGCCGGTGCGCGCCACCAGCATCTCCAAAGCGCGAACGCCAAGAATCGAGTTGCCGTGCTGGTCGAGGTTCGGCGACCACGCTGCCATCGACGCAATTTGCGGGGCGATCGCAAGAATGCCGCCGCCGACTCCGCTCTTGGCGGGCAAGCCTACGCGCACTGCGAAGTCACCGGAGGCATCATAGTGTCCGCATGTCATCATCAACGCCAGCACCGTGCGGGTCTGCCGTGCTCGACAATCCCCGGCTAAATCATCGGGATCTCGGCGGGTTGCCGCCAGAAATCGTCCCGCGCGTGCCAGCCCGGCGACGTCGAGAGAGATCGCGCACTGCCGCGCATAAGCGCCCATGATCGCGTCATCAGCAGACAAGATATTCTCGTGATGGCGCATGAAGCTGAGCATCGCGCGATTGAGGTCGCCGCCTTCGCTCAGCACCGCTTCGTCCAGCGTCACTGCGCCATCGACCTCACCCTCGATCAGCTTGACGATACCGCCCTGCGCCGCCTCGCCATATTCCTCGACGAGCATGTCGACGACCACCAACGCCCCGGCATTGATGAAGGGGTTGCGCGGAAGCCCGTGCGTACGCTCCAGATCCACGAGGGAATTGAAGGGATCACCCGAAGGTTCGCGCCCGACCCGTTCGAACACGCGATCCTCACGAGCGCGCAACGCGAGGTCGACGGCGAACACCTTGCCGATGCTCTGAATCGGAAACTTATCGACAGAACCGGCCGTGAGGACCTCGCCACTACACAGCGCAACCGCAATCCCGAACGGTCCCGGCGCGGCTTCGGCGTCCTTCGCGTCGGCCTCGGCCTCGATCGCCGCGGCGTTGGCGTCAATCTCTTCCGCGATGTCGGCAAGCGTTCGTGCAAGGTCCATGTCGTCTCCCTTCCGGCATCACCGCCGGCATCGCGCCAACGTTGGGGGCAGGGCGGAGGCTCCCCACATGGATGACGATCGACGGGGGCGTCGTCAGCCGTGAATGGTCAAGGCGCACGGGTTGCTTTAGGGCGGCGAAAAAACGGGGGTGTACGTGTCTGAATTCCGCTTGGCAGCGTTGCTCTTAGGTGCGGTGCTGTTCGCGACGCCTGCGTCGGCGCAGGTGGAAGACGAACAGTTTTGGGAACAGGTCAACGTCAACGTTCCACTGACGCCCGATGTAAGGGTCACGTTCGAACAGATCGGGCGATGGGGGGATCGTGCCGACGGGATCAGCCAGACCGAATATGGCGCTTTACTCGGCTGGAAGGCCAGCAAGGCGTTTGAATTCGGTTTCGGTTATCGCCGCGTCGGGCTCTTCACGGCGACGGGACCGTCGGTGCACGAGGATCGCCTTCGCCAGCAGGTCGTCTTCACACACGGCAACCTGCTCGGTCGTTTCCGCGTCGACGAGCGGTTCAATCCCGGTGGCGATCAGGTCGGGGTGCGCATTCGGCCGCTACTCCGTCGTAACTTCCCGCTAAGAAGCGGAAAGCTGGCATTCTTCGCCTCGCATGAGAGCTTCGTTCTGCCCAATTCGACCCGGTGGGGACAACGATCGGGCTATGAGCGGATGCGCAACATGCTTGGCATCACGGTGCCGCTGATCGCGCGCAAGGCGATCCTCGATATCGGCTATCTAAACCAATTCCGCTTCGGTCGCACCGGGGCGAGGCCCGTCATGGAACATGCGCTGAGCCTGCAACTGACGATCAACGCGATCGGGCCGATCCTGCACGATTGAACCGGCCACGTATCGTTGCGCGTTAAGCTAGACCGTGCAGGTCCGAACCGCTTGCGCGAGGGCGGTCAACGGATCGCCGGTGGGCACGAACTCGTGCGCGAAATAGCCGTCGAAGCCGAGATCGGCGATGCTGCGCGCCACGGCGTGCCAATTGACCTCCTGCGTATCGTCGAGATTATGACGACCGGGCACGCCACCGGTGTGGAAGTGCCCGAGCCATTTGATGTTCTTCTTGATGGTGGCGATCAGGTCGCCTTCCATGATCTGCATATGGTAGATGTCGTAGAGCAGCTTGACCCGCGGCGATCCGACCTCTTCGGCGACGCGCACGCCCCAGGCCGTGTGATCGGCCATATAGTCGGCGTGATCGACCTTGCTGTTGAGCAACTCGATGCAGATCGTAACGCCATGATCCTCTGCGATCCGCTTCACGCGGTTCAGCCCGATGACGGCGTTTGCGGCGCCTTCGTCGTCCGACATACCCTTGCGATTGCCGGAGAAGGCGATGACGTTGGGCACGCCGGCCTTGGCCGCCTGCGGGATGCCGACACGGAACGCTTTCTCGATTGCGTCATGATTTTCGCGGCGGTTCAACCCATTGGGGATCGTCATGACGTCGGCAGCATAGCCCATCGTGCAGCGCAGCCCATGGCGGCGTGGAATCTCATACTCGCCCGGTTGCAACAGATCGATGCCCTGCAGCCCCATCCGCGCCGCGGCGACGCAGAGTTTGTCGAGCGGAATGTCCTGATAACACCAGCGACTGACAGACTGTTTCAGCCGACCGGCGCGCGGCGGCGCGGCTGCCGATCCCGCGGTTGCCGAGAGGGCCAGAGACGAGGCGACGATTTGGCGACGGGTCATCATACCGCATCAATACGTTAGATGACGCCCTCGTCAAATGGCTTGCGATGGCGCGCAAGACGCCTTCGCATTATCGGGTCATCGCCCGGCCAGCGCGACGCGTGCACCGACGTAGAAGAAGCGCCCAAGTGGAGAGATCGGCACATTGGTGCCATAGGCGGCCGGGTCCGGCTTCTGGTCGGTCAGATTGGTGATGCCGCCGTAGAAACCGAAGCCGTCCGGCACCTGATAGGCAATCTGAAGATCATGCTGCCACAGCGGCGCATTACGGAGATATTCAGCGGCGGCGATGTCGGGATTGGCGGCGGTTTCGTTGCGCGTGAAGGCGCGCGTCGCGTTCAGCCAGCGCAGATTGTAGTTCACCGAGACGCGGTCGAGCGTCCAGGATGGTGCGAAGTTCGCGTTCCACTGCGGCGCGCCGAGCGTGTCGAGAGTGTTGGTGGGCGGCGCACCGGGGCTGGCGATGATCGACAGCCGATTGAGATAGCCACCGATCAGCCGCAGGTCGAACGTCCCGATCCGGGTGGCCGGAAGGCGGTACGTGATGTTGAGATCAAGGCCGGCGGTACGGAAGCTCGCGACGTTCTGCGGTCCCACGGTGAAGCCGTTGATCCGGCCTGTGCCGGACGCGCGTGTGTACGATCGGCAAAAGGCATTATCGAGCGTCGGTTGGTCGACGCACAGGTTGATGACGTCTCCAGCCCCCACGGTGTTGATCGCATCCGTCAGGTTGATATCGTACCAGTCTGCCGACGCGGTCAGCCCCGGCAAGAAGCGTGGTCGCAGGACGACGCCGGCAGTCCAGGTGCGCGCTCGCTCGGGGCGAAGCGTCAGATTGCCTTGAGACACGCCGTTGAGGACGAAGCCGGTGTCGCTTTCGCCCAGTAGGGTCGTGCGCCCCGCGGCGGCGAGTTGCGCCCGACAGTTCGCCTCGCGGAATTGCGTCCCGTTGCCGACCGAGCGCGTGGTGCAGGGATCGTCGAGGAAACCTTGCGCGGTACTGCGTGGCTGGAACAGTTCGCCGAGGTTCGGCGCGCGTACCGCCTGTCCGTAGGACCCCCGGAAGGAGATGTCGCGGATCGGTGCATAGATGCCGGTGAACTGCCACGTCTCCGTCTTCCCGACCGTCGAATAGTGGGAATAGCGTCCCGCTGCGCCCACCGACAGCAACTCCGCGAAGGGACGATCGCGCACGATCGGCACATTCAACTCCCCGAACGCTTCCCAAACGTCGAAACTGCCGCGGCTGGGCAAGACGACGGTCGGCTCGTCGCTGCCGAAATAAGCGGCGGCAACAAGGTTGGGGTTGGGGTCGAACCGGCTGCTTTCCCGACGATATTCACCGCCGAAGGAGAATTGGATCGGTCCGCCGGGCAGGCTGAAGAACTGGCCGAAGTCACCGCTTATCGACGCGCTGGCGACATGCTGGTCGATCCGTACGAAGCTTTGGTCGTTACGCTGGAAATAGGCGAGTTGCGCGTCGCTGGTCGGGCCGGCCCCGAACGGATGGATCGGCAGGCAGCCGTTGCCCGGATTGCTTAGCGTCGAACGGCAGATCGCGGAGCCGTCCGGCCCCGACACTGCGTCCAGCGCCTCGAGATAAGGGGCGGCAAGACGGCTGCCGAGCCGAGTGATCCGCACGTCGGTGCGACCATATTGGTAATAGGCGTCATAGGTCGCATGATCGGACAGGCGCCCGGATGCGGCGATGACGCCACGATAGGTTTGGCGAAGATCGTTCTCGCCCAGTCGTCCAAAGTCGATGTTGTGGCGATTGAAGAATAATCCGTCCGCACCCGCCGCGGTTGCCGCGGCGCGAATGCTTTGCGGGATGAACGGGTTATCAAGCGCAATCGGCAGATAATAGGTTTCCGGATACTGGCCGAAGGTCGTCGCATCGGATCGCGCATACTTAGCGTCGACCGACAGCTTCAGCGCATCCGAAACTTCGAATGACGAGAGGAGGTTGACGACATGACGCTCGATGCCGGGCGACAGATCGCCTTGATAGAAGCCGGGTACGTCGGTGCTGACGCCACCCTGCCAATAATAAGCGATCGGCTGGCCTGGATCGTATGGCCGGCCAAGCCCGTCGAAGCTCGGGTTCGACTCGCCACCCACAAAGATTGCACCAAGAGGGGAGACGTAAGTGTAGTGCAGATTGCCGGCGAGGATCTGATCCGGGACCTTGGGATCGTCGGGCTGGTCGGCCGGATTAGGCACCAGATACCGGCGTCGGCCTTGCTGAAGGTATTTGCGGGCCTCGTACGGCACGCGTTCCTCCGCGCTATACTCATACGCCAGCGTCACATTGCCGCGTCCGTCCGCGAAATTCCGCCCGGCCAGCAGCGAGGCGAAGCGGGTGGCACCGTCGCCATATTGCGAGACGCCCATCTGCGCCCGCGCGCTCACGCCCTGAAAATCGCGCCGCAGCACGAAATTGACCACCCCGGTAACGCCATCGGCGCCGTAGATCGCGGAAACCGCTCCGGTCAGAACGTCGACCCGGCTGATCAGGTCGGTAGGAATGGCGTTGATGTCGACCGCGGCGTTGCTCGCCTCGGCGGCGACATGGCGACGACCATCGACCAGGGTCAGCGTGCGGTTCGCGCCGAGATTGCGCAGGTTCAGCTGGTTGAGCCCCGATTGGCCGAGTTGGGCGCTGGATACCGCATCGCCACCGCCCGCGCGCGTGCTGTCCCGCGAGTTGACCAGCGCGGGGACGCGAACGAGGAAGTTGGTCAGGTTGGTGTTTCCCGACTGCCGGATGTCCGCGGCATCGTTCGAGATGATCGGGCTGGGGGCCTCATAGTCCGGACGCTGAATACGCGACCCGGTCACGACGATATCGCTGACCGCGCTGTCGCTTTCCGCAGCGGCGGATGCGGGCGGGGCCGGCAGTGTCGTTTGCCCAAGCGCCGGTTGCGCCAGCGTGGTCGTGCACATCAGCAAGGCACCGATGGTCGTCTTGGTCATGTCGTTCGAGCCCCTCCGCTTGCGGGCGGCCAGTTCGGACGACTTCGCCTGTCCCGCGTCTGTCGATACGTATGAACCCGTCGCGGGGCTCCCGCACGAAATAATTTAAATATGCGATGTAGATAACACCACTTCGCTTTTCGCTGTTCGAGCTGATCGTGCGCTGTCACAACGATCGCACATGGACGAACGGACAGCGGAGGGATGGACGCGGCGCTGCACGCTGCGCGCGATGTCGGTCGCGGGCACGACCATGCTGCTGCCGGGCTGTATGACCCGCCGCGACCCGGAAGCACTGACTTTTTGGGCGACCGGCTACGAGGGCGACTATGCGCCGCACCTGATGACGGCGTTCACCGCGCGCACCGGCATTGCGGTCGAAACCCAGTCGCTGCCCGGCACTGCCGCGCACGAGAAATTCCTGACCGCTCGCGCCGGCGGCTCGCTGCCGGACGTGATGATGCTTCCCTCGGGATGGGTCGCTGAGTTCGCGATGATCGGCGCCATCGCGCCGCTGCCCGACCCAGCGCTCGGCGAAGACACGTTTCCCGACGTCATGCGCGCGCTGACCTATGCAGGGCAGGGCTATGCGATGCCGTGGTCGGTCGGCAGTCAGGTGCAATTCTACCGCCGGGATTTGCTCGGTGAGCTTGGCTATGAGACGGCGCCTGTCAATTGGGACGGCTGGCGGAAGCTGGGCGCGAAACTCAAGCGTCGTCATCCCGACCGCTACGCGATGTTGATGTTCCTCAACTGGTGGGACACGCTGATCACTTTTGCAGGGCAAGCGGGCGCTTATCCGCTGCGCGACAACGACACGCGCGGCAATTTCCGCACCCCCGCCTATCGCCGCGCGCTGGCCTTCTACGTTTCGCTCTTCGTGGACGGCTACGCGCCGCGGGTGTCATCGAACGAGGTGCAGGATCCGGTGGCGGCCTTTGCGCAGGGGTGGTTCGCAATCTATCCGAGCGGGCCGACGCTGCTGACCGACCTGCATCGTCGCACTGCAGAGATCGCCCCGGAACAATGGGGTGTGGTGCGGATGCCCGGCCCTGATGGCCACGGAGCAGTGTCGGCGATCAATAATAGCATCGCTGTTTCCGCGACGACACCGCGGCCCGCCGCCGCATGGGCGCTCGCACGGCATCTGACCTCTGCGGCGAGCGAGTTGCGGTTCCAGCGGATGATCGGTGTGCTGCCGGCCCGGCGCAGCGCGTGGCGAAGTCCGCAACTCGCCGACCCGGTTATCCGTCCGTTCGCCGAACAGGTCGAGCAGCCCGCCCGCCAGCCGACGATCGTCGAGTGGGAACGCATCCGGCTGGAGGTGCAGATCATCGCCGAGCGGGTGGTGCGCGGCGGGCTGACGATAGACGAGGGACTCGCCACGATGGACGCTCGCGTCGATGTTCTGCTCGCGCAGCGGCGGCGATTGGTCGCAGCGGGGAAGATCATATGACCCGGCAATCGCGCGCGGCGTGGCTGTTCGCGACTCCGGTACTCGCGGTGATCGCACTCGTCTTCGTGCTGCCGACCGTTCTCGCGCTAGGGCTTAGCGTCACCGATTACAGCATCTATGCGCTGGCGGACTGGTCCAATCTGCGCTTCATCGGCTTCGACAACTTCACGGATCTGCTGGCCACTCCGTTGTTCTGGCGCGCGTTGGGCAACACCGCGATCTTCGCCGTGCTCGGCGTACCGATGGCGATCGGCACCTCGTTGTTCACCGCGTTGCTGCTCAATGATGCCACGGTGCGCTGGAAGCCGCTCTGGCGCGTGGCCTTGTTCGCGCCCTATGTCACCGGCATCGTCGCGACGGCGGTGGTATGGCGCTTTCTGCTCAACACACGCTTCGGCCTGCTCAACTGGTTCCTTGGGCAGGTGGGGATCACGCCGGTCGACTGGTTGGGCGATCCGCGCTGGTCGATCCCGGCGATCCTGCTGTTCGTGACGTGGAAAGTCTTCGGCTACAACATGATCGTGTTCACCGCCGCGTTGGCGGCGGTGCCGGAGGAACTGATGGAGGCGGCGCGGCTCGACGGGGCGGGGCCGTGGACACGTTTTCGCCACGTCACCTTGCCGGCGATCGGGCCAACGCTGTTGCTCGCCGCGGTGCTGAGCGTCGCGGGGTTCCTGCAACTCTTTGCCGAGCCCTATGTCATGACGCTGGGTGGGCCGTCGCAATCGACGGTGACGATCCTGTACTTCATGTTCGACGAAGGGTTCAAATGGTGGAACCTGGGACAGGCATCGGGGGTGGCGTTCGTGCTGCTGATCCTGATCCTGTCGCTGACGCTGATCCAGACCCGTATCGGACGGCGTTACGAATGGCTGTGAACCCGCGCCGCCTGCGCGCGATCGTGCTGAACGCCGTGGTGGCGTGCGTGACGTTCGTGACGCTGGTGCCGTTCGTATGGATGGTCATCGTCTCGTTCATGCCGCGCTATGAATCGAGCCGTTACCCGCCGCCGCTCTGGCCGACCCGCTGGACGCTCGGCAACTACTACGAATTGCTTGTGCGCCGGCAGTATGACGGGGCGTGGTTCGACTATCGCATCCTGCCCGCGATGGGGAACAGTCTGCTGGTCGCGACGATCTCGACGCTGCTCGGGCTCTTGTTGACGGTGCCGGCCGGCTACGCCTTCGCCAAGCTGCGCTTTCGCGGGCGCGAATGGTTGCTGAAGGTCTTGATCGCCAGCCTCGTCATACCGGGGCAGGTGGCGATGTTGCCGTTGTTCCTGATCTTCCGCGAACTGGGACTGGTCGACAGCTATGCCGGGGTGATCCTGCCCAGCCTCGCCGGTATCTTCGCGATCCTGTTCGTCCGGCAGGCGACCTTGGGCATCCCCGACGAGATGATCGACGCAGCGCGGCTCGACGGGGCAGGGGAGATACGCATCTTCGTATCGATCGTGCTGCCGTTGCTGATGCCGATCACCGTGACGTTAGCAGTGTTCCTGTTTCTAGGGAGCTGGAACGACTTCCTGTGGCCGCTGATCGTGTTGTCCGATCAGCACCATTATACGCTGCCCGTCGCGGTCGCGGCGATCTCGCGCGAACATGCCGCCGACGGAGAGTTGATGATGGCGGCGGCGGTGGTGACGACGCTGCCGGTGCTGGCATTGTTCCTGGCGTTGCAGCGCTATTATATCGGTGGGCTGCTGGGCGGCAGTATCAAAGGGTAAGACGCGGAAGCGCGCGCCCGTCCTCCCCGAAGACGTGAAGATGCGCTGCTTCGCCGCGAAAACTCAGGATTTCACCAAGCGCGATCCGCCGATCGCCGGGCAGTTGCGCGACGATCGTCGTGCCCAGCCCCGGCGAGCCGAGATGCGCGAAGGATAACGGCCCAAGCCGTTCGAACAACTCGACCGCGCCGCCGAACGCGCCACCGGCATCGGGCACCAGATGTTCCGGCCGAATACCCAGCGTCACCGGCTGTCCGGCTTCGCCAGCGACCGCGACAGGCATCAGTGCGCCGCTCGGCAGCCGAATGTCTGCGCCGTTGCTGTGGACCGCGGCGATCGTCGCCGGCAAAAGGTTCATGCGCGGCGAGCCGATCGCGCGCGCCACCGCCAATGTCGCGGGCTTGTCGTACAGCGCCAAAGGCGCGCCGACCTGCTCGATCCTGCCCGCATTCATCACGACGATCCGGTTGGCGAGCGTCATGGCCTCAACCTGGTCGTGCGTTACATAGATCATCGTCACCGCAAGCTGGCCGTGCAATCGCGCGAATTCGTGCCGCATCTTCACGCGCAGATCGACATCGAGGTTGGACAGCGGCTCGTCGAGCAGCAACACCTTGGGCTCGCGAACGATCGCGCGCGCGATCGACACACGCTGCCGCTGTCCGCCCGACAGAGCCCGCGGTCGCCGCGATAGAAACGGGGTAAGCCCCAGCGTCTCCGCCACAGCGCCGACGCGTTCGGCCACCTCGGCCTTCGGCTTCTTGGCGACACGCAACGGGAAGGCGATGTTCTCGGCGACCGTAAGATGGGGGTAGAGCGCGTAGGATTGAAAGACCATCGCGAGCCCGCGCTCGGCCGGCGCCACGTCGGTGACGTCGCGGCCATCGATCATGATCCGACCGCCGCTCGGCTCCTCCAGCCCGGCGATCAGGCGCAGCAACGTCGATTTGCCACACCCGGACGGCCCGACAATCGCGACGAACTCGCCGTCATCTATCGAGAGGCTGCTCGGCTCCAACGCGGTGATCGCGCCGAAGCGCTTGGTCAATTCGCTGAGGACGACATCTGCCACGTGTATATCCCATCGGCCGATTACCGGTGCAGTGATGCCGGCGATCGGCATCACACTCAGCTCAACGATGGGAGAGCGCGTATCGACGCGCCCGGAGAAGGGAAAGGCGCATTATCCTGTTGATGCACGGCCTTTTATCAGGTCGGTCGTCAAACGAGCCTACGCGTGCCAGAACGACAGTGAAGCCCACGGGTCGCACAGGCAGACGATGAGGCTGTGCTGAGCCGAGGTGGTCAATGCCGATGGCAGCGTTGACCCGCACGACCTACGCGTCGCCGCCAAGTCGTTTGGTTCGAAAATCGAAGCAAATATACCGCGGCAAACGGAGCGACGCGCAAGAAAGGCGCTCGCTGGTGACCCCTACGAGAATCGAACTCGTGTTTTCGCCGTGAGAGGGCGACGTCCTAACCGCTAGACGAAGGGGCCGTGCGCGGTGTGAGGCGCGTCGTTAGGAGGCGGGGGCGGGCGCGTCAAGCGACTTTCACTCCGCCCCTGCATTTATGTCCTTCGACGGCTTCAGTCGATCATGCCGCCTTGCGGCGCTCCGCCATTTCATCGTTCAGCATCTCGGCCAGCAGGAACGCCAGCTCGAGACTCTGCCCGGCGTTGAGGCGCGGATCGCAGTGCGTGTGATAGCGATCGGCAAGGCTCTGCTCCGTCACGTCGATCGCCCCACCGGTGCATTCGGTCACGTTTTGTCCGGTCATCTCGGCATGGATGCCGCCCGCGTGCGTGCCCTCCGCGCGATGAACCGCGAAGAAGCCGCGCACCTCGGACAGGATGCGCTCGAACGGCCGCGTCTTGTACCCGCTGGTCGCCTTGACGGTGTTGCCGTGCATCGGGTCGCAGCTCCACACCACCGGATGCCCCTCGCGCTTCACGGCGCGCACCAGCTTCGGCAGATGCGCCTCGATCTGGTCGTAGCCATAGCGGGTGATAAGGGTCATCCGCCCCGCGACACGCGCGGGATTGAGCGTATCGAGCATCCGGAGCAGCGCGTCGGGGTCGAGCGACGGCCCGCACTTCACACCGATGGGGTTGCCGATTCCGCGAAGGAATTCGACGTGCGACGACCCCTCGAAGCGGGTGCGATCGCCGATCCACAGGAAGTGTGCTGACGTGTCGTACCAGTCGCCGGTCAGCGAGTCCTGCCGGGTAAGTGCTTGCTCGAACGGCAGCAGCAGCGCCTCGTGGCTGGTATAGAAGGTCGTCTGCGAAAGCTGCGGGACGGTGTCCGGGCTGATCCCGCACGCTTCCATGAAGTCGAGCGCCTCACCGATCCGATCGGCGGTTTCGGCATATTTCTTCGCCCATGGGCTGCGGCCCATGAAGTCGTGCGTCCAGCGGTGCACCTGATGAAGATTTGCATAGCCGCCCTGCGCGAACGCGCGAAGCAGGTTCAGCGTCGCTGCCGATTGCGCATAAGAGCGGATCATCCGTTCCGGATCGGGAACGCGCGACTCCGGCGTGAATGCGATGTCGTTGACGTTGTCACCGCGATAGCTCGGCAGCTCGACGCCATCGATCGTCTCGGTATTGGCCGAGCGCGGCTTGGCGAATTGCCCCGCCATGCGGCCGACCTTCACCACCGGCAGCTTCGAAGCGAAGGTCAGCACCACCGCCATCTGCAGGATGACGCGAAACGTGTCGCGGATGTTGTTGGGATGGAATTCCGCAAAGCTCTCGGCACAATCGCCACCCTGCAGAAGGAAAGCCTTTCCTTCCGCGACCTTGGCGAGATCCGCCGTCAAGTTGCGCGCCTCACCCGCAAAGACCAGCGGGGAAAGGAAGCCAGCCGCCGCGTCGCATCATCCAGCGCAGCGGCGTCGGGATAGACGGGGAGCTGGCGCGCTTCGGCATTGGTCCAGCTATGCGGGGCCCAGGTGGCCATGGTATTCATCCTTTCAACTAATGCCCGCGCCTTGAACCAACCGCGCGCAGGCCGCAATCAACTTCCTCTTTACAGCACGCCGGGATAGGCGCCGCCGTCGATCAGCAGACTTTGCCCGGTGATGAACCCGGACGAGGCCGCGCACAGGAAGGCGCAGGCGTCACCGAATTCGCGCGGATCGCCGAAGCGGCGGGCCGGGATACGTTGCCGCGCGTTTTCCGCGGCTTCCTCGACCGATACGCCATTTGCCTCCGCGTTGAAGGCGTGCACGCCAGCAAGCCGACGCGTTTCGAACAGTCCAGGAAGCAGGAAGTTGATCGTCACATTGGCATGCGCGACCTGCCGAGCCACCCCGGCCAGAAAGCCGGTCAGCCCGACTCGCGCGCCGCTCGACAGATCGAGGCCCGGTACTGGCGCCTTCACCGATCCGGATGTGATGCAGACGATCCGCCCGAACTGGCGCTCGATCATGCCATCGATCACCTTCTGAACCAGTCGGATCGGGGTGACCATATTCGCGTCAACCCCGGCGTGGATCGCGGCGCTGTCCAAAGCACGGAAGTCGCGGAGTGGCGGACCGCCGTTGTTGTTTACCAGAATGTCCACTTGCCCGCCCGCTGCGTCGAGCAACGCCTCTTGTACACGGTCGTCACCGACGTCGCCGGCAACCGTCCGCACGTCCGCACCACCGGCGCGTAAGGCAGACGCCGTCTCCTCCAGCGCGGGGGCGTCGCGCCCGTTGAGCACGATCACGCAACCGGCCTCCGCAAGCGCGGAGGCGCAGGCCCGCCCAAGGCCATGGCTCGATGCACAGACGATCGCCGTCCGCCCTGTCAGCCCGAGATCCATATCGATCGTCCTTCCTGTTGCCGTTAGCTCGGCAGTTTCCAGTCCCAGCCGAGCGGATCGCCGTCCATCACCTCGACCCCGGCTTCGACAAGTTCGTCGCGGATCGAATCCGAACGCGCGAACTCCTTGGCTGCGCGTGCCGCCTTGCGCTCTTCAAGGCGGGCTTCGATCGCGGACTCGTCGATACTTGCGTCGATTGGCCGAACCCGCAGCGCCCCGCGATCGAGCCGCGCGAGGTCGAGACCCAGTACGTTGTCGAACGCAGCGAGCGTCGCCAGCCGATCCGCGGCCGACGCCTTCTTGTCGCTTAACAGCGCATCGAGAACGGGAAGCGCCCGCGGTGTGGCCAGATCGTCGCTGAGTGCGGCGTCGAGCTGATCGGTATACGCCGTCATGACCGTGCCGGCTGCAGCGGCGCGTGTCCGCAACGCCTCGACGGCGTAGACCCAGCGCTTGAGCCGCACCTGCGCCGCGGCCAGGTTTTCCCAAGAGAATTCCAGCTCACTGCGATAATGCGCCTGCAGGCACATCAGCCGGTAGGAGAGGGGATGGAAGCCGCGCTCCACCAAGCGAGAGAGCGTCAGGAACTCACCCGAGGATTTGCTCATCTTTCCCGTACGATCGACGAGGAAGTTGTTGTGCAGCCAGAACGTCGCGCCGGTATCGGCGCAGCCGCAATGCGCCTGGTTCTGCGCGATCTCATTGGGATGATGGATCTCGCGATGATCGATCCCGCCGGTATGGATGTCGAACGCCGCGCCAAGATATTTCGCTGCCATCACCGAGCATTCGAGGTGCCACCCCGGTGCCCCACGGCCCCAAGGAGACTCCCACTCCATCTGGCGCGTCTCGCCGGGCGAGGTCGTGCGCCAGATTGCAAAATCCTGTGGATGACGCTTGCCGGCGACGGTTTCGATCCGCCCCTGCGCGGCATCGTCGACGGCACCCGCAAGTCGTCCGTAGTCCTGCACCGTCGTCGTGTCGAAGTAGAGGCCATCGTCCAGCAGGTAGCAATGCTTCGCCGCGATCTGCTCGCCCCACGCAATCATCTCGGCGACATGATCGGTGGCCAGCGGCATATGCGTCGGTGTGCGGATGTTCAGATCGCTGAGGTTCTGCTTGAAGGCATCGGTATAATGCCTTGCGATCGCCCAGATATCCTGGCCAAGCGCGCGTGCCGCCGCCTCCATCTTGTCGTCGCCGGCATCCGCATCCGACGTCAGGTGTCCGACGTCAGTGATGTTGATGACATGGGTCAGCGGCCAGCCCTTTGCGGTGATTGTGCGGCTGAGCGTGTCGGTGAAGACATAAGCGCGGAGATTGCCGAGATGCGCATAATGGTAGACGGTCGGCCCACACGAGTAGATGCGAACGTTGTCGGGATCGAGCGGAGTGAACGTCTCCTGCTGTCGCGAGAGGCTGTTATAGAGTGTGAGGGGGCGCCGGTCATGCAGCGCTCTTAATCCGCCGACCGCATCGCGCCAACCATTTGCGGCCTGTGCGACCGTGCAACGCTTGCGCCGATGATGCGCTTGCTGTTCGGAACAGCGCAACAGCAAGGAGCCATGCGTGACGAAGATTGCCGTCGTACAGACCACGACCGGGATCGATCCTGCCGAGAATGCCGCGACGCTGGTGGCGGCGATCGACGAGGCGGGCAGGGAAGGTGCCGCCATGGTCTTCACGCCGGAAATGTCGGGGCTGCTCGACCGCGATCGCGCGCGTGCGGCGTCGTCGATCGTACGCGAGGCCGACGATCGCGTATTGGTGGCGGTGCGCGAGGCGGCGGCGCGCGCCGGCATTTGGGTGCATCTCGGCTCGCTCGCGCTCCGGCGCCCTGACGGGCGGTTCTCCAACCGCAGCTTCGTGATCGACGCGGTCGGCAACATCCGCGCCCGCTATGACAAAATGCATCTCTTCGACGTCGACCTTCCGACCGGCGAGAGCTGGCGCGAGTCGGCGAGCTATGCGGCGGGTGATCGACCGGTGGTTGTCGGCACGCCACTTGGGCCGATGGGGCTGTCGATCTGTTACGACATGCGCTTTCCCGACCTGTTCCGCGCGCTGACCGATGCTGGTGCGCAATTGCTGTCGGTTCCCGCCAGCTTCACCCGCCCGACCGGCGCAGCGCACTGGCATATCCTGCTGCGTGCGCGTGCGATCGAGGCGGGTGTCCATCTGGTTGCGGCGGCGCAGACCGGAGTGCACCCGGACGGTCGCGCCACCTACGGGCATTCGCTCATCATCGATCCCTGGGGCGAGGTGCTGCTCGATATGGGCGAAGCACCGGGGATCGGCTATGCTGAAGTCGACCCCGCTCGGATGCAGGATGTGCGCGCACGTATCCCGGCGTTGAAGCATCGCCGGGTGGTGACCGCACCGATCGTGATCGCGTGAACGCTTGCGAGGCCCGGCACTTGCTGCTAGGGCCGCTGTGTTCGGCGCGAGCCTCGCTCGCCGCCGCATTACTTGTTTGATCCGGAGTTGAAGGTTCCAATGCAGATCATCGTTCGCGACAACAATGTTGACCAGGCCCTCCGCGCGCTCAAGAAGAAGCTGCAGCGTGAAGGCGTGTATCGCGAAATGAAGCTGCGCCGCCACTACGAGAAGCCCTCGGAGAAGCGTGCGCGCGAGCGTGCGGCTGCGGTGCGTCGGGCACGCAAGCTGGAGCGCAAGCGTGCGGAGCGTGACGGCGCACGGTAAGACGCTGCGTCGATCGTAGCGCCGCAAGATACGGCGCTGCGGTCACACCGTTTCTGCCAGCGCGTCGTCGCGATGACGCGTGCAAGCCTAAGGTTGCCCGCCGATGTCGACTGTCACCGCCGTCCCGATCGCTCCCGTCCGGCGCGCCTATGTGCTCTGGCTGGTAGCGGGGCTGCTGGTCGCCCTGGTGGCCGGCATCGCATTGGCGCGCGCGGGAGATACCGGCATCCTCACGACGCCGTCGGGACTGCGCTATCAGGTGCTCAAGGCCGGTGACGAAAAGGGTGCGCGGCCTACCGACACAGACGTGTCGCTCGTGAATTACGAGGGGCGGCTGGTGGACGGAACCGTCTTCGACAAGTCGCAGCAGCCTACCCCGCTGCCGGTCGCCGGCGTTGTACCGGGCTTCTCCGAAGGCCTGAAGCTGATGCACAAGGGCGCCAAGTACCGGCTCTGGATCAAGCCGGAACTCGGGTATGGTGAGCGCGCCAACGGCCCGATCCCTGCCAACTCGACGCTGGTCTTCGACGTCGAGCTTCAGGACTTTCTCCCTGAGGCAACCGTCCGTCAGCTTCAGATGCAGCAAAGCATGATGGGTGGGATGCCGGGCATGGGTGGTCCGGGCGGTCCTGGGGGACCTGCTCCCGCCGGACGCTGAGCGGCGGCACGAACGAGATGATCGAGGGCGGCCGGATTGGTCGCCCTTTTCGTTGGGCAAGCGCAAGCGACGCCTCCAAGCGCTGCGCTCTGATCTCAGTTCCGGTTTGTCTCCGGCGAGAGTGACCAACCCTCGCCGTTCGTGCCAAGCCTACCGAAATACGCTCACGCAGCACGCCCTTCGTCACGCTGAGGACGAACAAAGGGTGCATTTAAGCTTGCTGCTGCTTGCCGGTGATGGTTCGAAACCGCGAAGCGGACGGTCGCCAAGCGCCTATAGCAAGGCACCCGGAGCCGGGGCCCCATTTGGCTCTTCACGGCGGCGTACCCCGTCCAATGCCCCGGGACCGCGCAGGGCCGGTGTCGCGCTGGGAGCCGGGGCAGGGAAGGCCTGCCGGCGCATGCATAGGCCGGGGCCCGTGCGCGGGAACTCCCGGCAATTCCACAGTTCGCGTTCCAACCCGGCGTCCTTGTCGCGCAGATAGCTGAACGACATGCTCGCCATTTGTACCGGGGTCATCGGCGTCCCACCGGGCAGCATCGTGCGATCGGTCCAGCCGAGGAACTTGCACTTCGGCCGCTGCCCGCAGGCGGCCTTCGCGATCGCCGCATAGCTTTCGGGTGCCCCCGCCGTCAGCAAGGCCGTGAAACTATCCGGCTCGCCGGCGACGGCGCTGGTCGCCAGCGGCGCACCGGCCGATCCCGGTCCTGCCGCAGCAACTGCAACAGCAGCCTCGTCCAGCGCGCCGCCAAGCCGATGCACCGGTGAGATAGCGCCTAGCTTGGCGATCACCGGCTCGTCGCTCGAGACGACCCGCCGGAACGCGGCGGGGGTGCCCCACCAGCCGGTCCAACGGAAAAACAAATGCGTGTTTACCTCGGCGAGCTTGTCGAGGCTCGCGCTCCAATACGGCACGACCCAATCGGTATGGTAATGCGTGGCATAGCCGATCTTGCTGAAAACCTCACCATTCATCGCCTTGGTCGCGATCTGCCGCGCGCGCTCCCAAGCCGGCTCGGATGGTCGCCGCGTCAACGCGCCGTCGCAGGTGAAGGTGAACTGGCAGCCGGTCGAACGCTCCTGGCCCTGGAAGACGACCCCACACACCGTCTTCGGAAACGCCGGGTGCCGCAGCCGGTTGAGCACGACCTGCACCACCGCTCGCTCCCCGACGGGATCGTCCCCGGCCTCGTACCAGGCGGCCGCTGCGAGGCAATCGGTCGCACGCGAACGCTCCGTCTCGTCACCCGCGAAGAGGAACGGACGCGCCGCCGGACGCGGGCCCCGCACGAACGGAATGGCCGCGTTGAAGAGCCGCGCGTCGGCAGGGGTAAGGTCTTGAAGCTCGACAGGTTCAACCGCCGGAACCTCGCTCGCCGCCACCACGCGTTGTGGGCGCACGACCTTCGCCGCGATCGCACGCGGCACCTCAGGCGCGCGACGTGCGATCAGGGCGGGCGCGACCAGCGCCGATGTCGCGATCCCGACAAGGATCGCGCGCATCTTCCAGCTCAGATCGGACAGGTCAGTTCTCCGGCAGGAAGTCCGGCACCGACAGATAGCGCTCGCCGGTATCGTAATTGAAACCGAGCACCCGCACGTCGTCGGGCAGATCGGGCAGCTTCTGGAGGATCGCCGCCAGCGTCGCACCCGAGGAAATGCCGACCAGCAACCCCTCTTCACGCGCCGATCGCCGCGCCATGTCCTTGGCGACGGCGGCATCCACCTCGATCACCCCGTCAAGCACCTGCGTGTGCAGGTTCGAAGGGATGAAGCCCGCGCCGATCCCCTGGATCGGGTGCGGCCCGGCCTGTCCACCGGAGATCACCGGCGATGCCTGCGGCTCGACCGCGAACACCTTCAGGTTCGGCCACTCCTTCTTCAGCACCTCGGCGACGCCGGTGATATGGCCGCCGGTGCCGACGCCGGTGATGATGACGTCGATCGGGGTCTCGCGGAAATCGTTCAGGATTTCCTGTGCTGTCGTGCGGACATGCACGTCGATGTTCGCGGGATTTTCGAACTGCTGCGGCATCCACGCGCCGGGGGTCTGCTCGACCAATTCGAGCGCGCGCTCGATGGCGCCCTTCATGCCCTTTTCGCGCGGGGTCAGGTCGAACTCGGCGCCATAGGCCAGCATCAACCGCCGCCGCTCGATGCTCATGCTCTCGGGCATGACCAATACCAGCTTGTAGCCCTTGACCGCCGCGACCATCGCCAGGCCGATACCGGTGTTGCCGCTGGTGGGCTCGATGATTGTCCCGCCCGGCTGCAACGCGCCGGACGCCTCGGCCGCCTCGATCATCGCCAGCGCGATGCGATCCTTGATCGAGCCGCCGGGGTTCCCGCGCTCGGACTTGATCCACACTTCCGAGCCGGGGAACAGCTTCTGAATGCGAATATGCGGCGTGTTGCCGATCGTCGCGAGGACGTTCTGGGCCTTCATGGCTGCGCTACTCCATGTTGTGGTTCGATGTCGAACATGTCGGGCGGATCAAAGGTCCGCGCCCGTCGGAGTTCCGGAAACAGCCGCGACCATAGCAAAGTCACTGCGATCGCGCCGACGCCGCCGAACACCACCGCGCCGACCGGGCCGAGCAGCGAAGCGAGCAGCCCGCTTTCCGCCTCTCCGAGTTCGTTCGATGCCGAGATCGTCAACTGCGACACCGCACTGACGCGACCACGCATCGCGTCGGGCGTGTGGAGCTGGATCAGCGAGGTGCGAACATAGACCGAAACCATGTCCGCACCGCCCGCGATGATCAGCGCGATCAGGCTGATGACGAAATCGACCCGGATCGCGCCGCCCGCGCCGAGGCGCGTGATGCCCAGCAGCTCGGTCAGTTGCGTCGCGATGCCGAAGGTCAGGATCGCAAGTCCGAAAACCACCACTGCTGCCAGCATCTTGACGCCGACGTTCGACTTCATCGGCCGGAAGGAGAACCAGATTGCGGTCGTGCCGGCGCCGATCCCCATTCCCGCAGCAAGGAAGCCGAGACCGCTCGCGCCGACATGCAGGATGTCGCGGGCATAGATCGGCAGCAATGCCGTGGCCCCCGCCAGCAGGACCGCGAACAGGTCCAAGGTAATCGTCGCCAGAACCAGTCGGTTACGGCGAACATAGGAGAAGCCGTCGAGGATGCGCTGGATCGGGTGTCGATCCTTTTGCGCGGCCGGTTGGGGCACCTTGCCGATCATGAACATCGTCGCGAGCGCCAGCAGGAGCAACGCCGAGATCACGCCATACGCGACGTCCCGGTGGATCGCATAAAGCAGTCCGCCGATGCTTGGGCCCGCCACCGTCCCGAACTGCCATGCAATCGACGAAATCGCGATCGCGGTCGGCAGGCTTTCCTTCGGCACGAGGTTCGGAGCAAGCGCCGAATAGGCCGGTCCGGAGAAGGCACGCGCGATCCCGATCAGCACCGCCGCGCCGAACAGCGCCGGCAACGAAAGATTACCTGACCAGGTCAAAACCCCCAACACTGCGGCGTTGACGCACAGCAATGTGGTCGTTCCCCGCACGATCCAGCGCCGGTCGACGCTATCCGCGACCAGCCCGACGACCGGCGTCAGCAGGAACAGCGGGATGAACTGCACCAACCCGATCATGCCGAGCATGAACGCGGCCTGCCGGATGTCCATCGTCTCGCGAGCGAGACCGTAGACCTGCCAACCGATGATAATCGCCTGCGCGCTGACCGCGATCGTGCCAGCGAAGCGGGAAAGCCAATATGCGCGGAAGTTCGCAATCCGCAGCGGATGTTGCGGGGCAGGCGAGGGGTCCGGCACACTCATCGACGTTCGCCTAGACCGCGCCCCAATCCCTTGCAACCCGGTGGGGTTTGCAGTCTGTGCCATGCCGTGGCTATAGGCCGCTACGTCTTTCAAGAAACGAGGTAGTGTCCATCGTGGCAAAAGCCCCAGCAGCACGCAGCGAAGCACCGGCTGCCGACCCGCAGAAAACGAATCGCGAGCGTCCCGCCGAGCCACGCCCCTATGAGGCGAGCAAGGACGAACTCCTCAAATTCTACGAGGACATGCTGCTGATCCGCCGTTTCGAGGAAAAGGCTGGGCAGCTTTACGGCCTCGGCCTGATTGGCGGCTTCTGCCACCTGTACATCGGTCAGGAAGCGGTCGCGGTCGGGCTTCAGTCGGCACTGACCGAGAAGGACTCGGTCATCACCGGTTATCGCGACCACGGCCACATGCTGTTGTGCGGGATCCCGCCCAAGGACGTCATGGCGGAGCTGACCGGGCGTCAGGCCGGCATCTCGAAGGGCAAGGGCGGCTCGATGCACATGTTCAGCGTCGAGCATAAGTTCTACGGCGGCCACGGCATCGTCGGTGCGCAGGTCTCGCTCGGCGCGGGTCTCGCCTTCAGCCACAAGTACAACAACGACGGTGGCGTGTGCCTCGCCTATTTCGGCGACGGCGCGGCCAACCAGGGCCAGGTGTACGAAAGCTTCAACATGGCCGAGCTGTGGAAGCTCCCGATCATCTTCGTGATCGAGAACAACCAATACGCCATGGGCACCAGCGTGAACCGTGCCTCCGCCGAGGATCAGCTGTATCGCCGGGGCGAGAGCTTCCGCATTCCCGGCATCCAGGTCGACGGCATGGACGTGCTGGCGTCGCGCGGTGCGGCCGAAGAGGCGCTGGCATGGGTCCGCGCCGGCAAGGGGCCGATCATCCTCGAGATGAAGACCTATCGCTATCGCGGCCACTCGATGTCCGATCCGGCCAAATACCGGTCGCGCGATGAGGTGCAGGCTGTCCGCGACAAGTCCGACCCGATCGAGCACGTCAAGAAGCTGCTGTCCGAAGGCCACGGGGTCAAGGAAGAGGACTTCAAGGCGGTGGAGCAGCGCATCCGCAAGCAAGTCGCCGAATCGGCCGATTTCGCCGAGAGCACGCCGGAGCCGGATCCGGCCGAACTGTATACCGACGTTCTGGTGGAGAAGTACTGAGATGGCGATCGACATCAAGATGCCGGCGCTGTCGCCCACCATGGAGGAGGGCACGCTCGCCAAGTGGCTGGTCAAGGAAGGCGATACCGTGAAGTCCGGCGACATCATGGCCGAGATCGAGACCGACAAGGCCACGATGGAATTCGAGGCGGTCGACGAAGGCACCGTCGCGAAGATCCTCGTTGCCGAAGGGACCGACGGCGTGAAGGTCGGTACGGTCATCATGCAGCTGGCCGGCGAAGGCGAGGAGGCGGGTGCTGCCACCAAGGACGACTCGCCCAAGGCGGATGCACAGGCCGACGAGAAGAAGACCGACACCGTCGAGGACTCGGCGCACCCCGCGCAGGAGAAGGTGGACACCGGCACCCGTCAGCTGTTCGAGGCCGCCTCGCACAAGGCTGAGGTCACCGACCCCGCGATCCCTGCGGGCACCGAGATGGTGAAGGTCACGGTCCGCGAAGCGCTACGCGACGCGATGGCCGAGGAAATGCGTGCGGACGAGCGCGTGTTCGTGATGGGCGAGGAAGTCGCGCAATATCAGGGTGCCTATAAGGTCACCCAGGGTCTGCTCGACGAGTTCGGCGACAAGCGCGTCATCGATACCCCGATCACCGAATATGGCTTTGCCGGTGTCGGCACGGGCGCGGCGATGGGCGGGCTGAAGCCGATCGTCGAGTTCATGACCTTCAACTTCGCGATGCAGGCGATCGACCACATCATCAACTCGGCCGCCAAGACCAATTACATGTCTGGCGGACAGATGCGCTGCCCGATCGTGTTCCGTGGTCCGAACGGCGCTGCGAGTCGCGTCGGTGCACAGCATTCGCAGAATTACGGGCCGTGGTACGCTTCGGTGCCGGGGCTGATCGTGATCGCGCCCTATGATGCCGCCGATGCCAAGGGCCTGCTGAAGGCGGCGATCCGTAGCCAGGATCCGGTCGTGTTCCTCGAGAACGAGCTGCTGTACGGCCGCTCGTTCGAGATCCCGAAGCTCGACGATTGGGTGCTCCCGATCGGCAAGGCGCGCATCATGCGTGAGGGCAAGGACGTGACGATCGTTAGCTATTCGATCGGCGTCGGGCTCGCGCTCGAAGCCGCGGAGACGCTGTCGGGCGAGGGGATTGAGGCGGAAGTCGTCGATCTGCGTACGCTGCGTCCGCTCGACAAGCAGACCGTGCTCAAGTCGCTCGCGAAGACAAACCGGCTGGTGGTGGTCGAGGAAGGCTGGCCGACCTGCTCGATCGCGTCGGAAATCGCTGCGATTGCGATGGAGGAAGGGTTCGACGACCTCGACGCGCCGGTGTTGCGCGTCACCAACGAGGACGTGCCGCTTCCTTACGCCGCCAACCTCGAGAAGATCGCGTTGATCTCGTCCGACAAGATCGTCGCGACGGTAAAGAAGGTCTGCTACCGCGGCTGAGTGACCGCCCCACCTCTCCGTCGCCGCTCAGGTGGCGGAGAGGTGCGCGGCATCACACAGGCGGCGTTTCGCGTCGGGTATGTTGGTGCTGTTGGTCAGCGTCTGCGAAGAGCGATCGCGCACCGTGAAGGACTGGAGCGCCGTCAGCTCACGCGCTGCCAGAAAGCCAGTGCCGACGATCGGTCGGTAGGTGTACCGCAATTCCGCGAAGATCAGCGCCGAATTGTTGACCGGCTTCACCTTGTTCGCCGCAGGGCCGATGCCCGTCGCCAATGTAGCGTTGGTGGCTCCGGCGCCTTCGGCACCATAAGACGATGTGACGTTCTTCGCGCCGAAGCAACGTTGCCAGGTAATCTTATAGCCTGCCTGCGTGCCGGTCTGCCCGTTGGCTTCGACGGTGGAAACGATCACGCGGCCTTGCTGGCCGAAGTCGATCCCGCGCCCTGCAAAGGCCACCCCGGTCATCACCTCGTCGACCTGCGCTTCGTCGATGCCGCCGCGATACCGCGCGACATTGTCCGAGACCATCATCGCGAGCTGGTTCAGCCGCAACGTCGCCACCGCAAAATTGGCGAGTTCAATCCCGGTCAGCGCGATCGGCAGCAGGAATACCAGCGACAGCGCGAACTCGATCATCGCGACCCCGGAATGGTCACGCCGCAGGCGTCCCCACACTTCGGCCGTCACCAGCACCCAGCTCACGAACATTTCACCCGGATCTGCTGGTCGCCATATGGCTGGTTGCGGACCAGCGTTCGTGCACCCACGATGGTGAACGGGCTCAGCCCGATCGCTCCGGCGAACGGAAACAGTCGCGGCACCTTCACAAGCACGTCGTAATAGATGACGTCGTCCGCCGTCCCCATATCGTCGCCACCGCCGAACGTGGCGTCATAGCGGCCGTTGTTGTTGCGATCCTCGTAGCAGTCGGTCGAATTATACTGGCCGACCGGTGCTGTATCGGCAACGATCCGCTCGCCTTTGCCGACCGACGCGAAATTTGTGTAGCTCAGCGGGGTTACCGTCACCGCGCCGGGATCGTCACGACTGCCGTTGGGCAGGATCGTGCGAACCTCCGAGCGGATCGCCGCCACGACCTGATCCTTGCTTATGCTGCCGACCGTCGCGCGGCGTGCAGCGCGCTCCATCGCGCCGTTCGTGAGCGCGCTGAGATACACCTGGAAGCCAAGATCGAGCGCACCCATCAACAGCGTCAGGAACGGCAGCACCACCAACCCGAACTCGACCAAGGTCGCGCCATCGGACGCATGCAATAGCGCGGCGAGGGATCGTCGATCCCGCTTCACGACGACAACCGCAAGCCGCCGATCGTCTGCGCGATCTTGGCAAAGGATTGACGAAGCGCCGCAGTATCGGTGGCGATCGACCAATGATCGGGATCGGTCGCGCATTCCTTCAGCTCCTGCGACAATCCTTGATTTCCGAAGCCGACGATCCAGATGATGAAGCCACGCTTCTTCATCTCGTTGCAGATGATCTGCGTACGACGCAGATGGCTCGCATAAATGCGGGCCTCACTTGCCGAAGGCGGCGCGACGGCATTGTCCGCCTGAACCCTGTTCATGATCGCATTCACGCCCCAGGCGTCGGCCAATTTCCCATCCGTATCCAATTGACCATCGGTCATGAAGACGATGTGGCGAGACACCTGGTAGCCACCCGGCGCTACGGCGTCGGCGTTCGTCGCGCTGTAGATACCGTCGGGTGCGAGAAGACGCGCGCCCCAGATCAGACCGATATCATGATAGGTCTGACCTGTCGGGACAAAGGCGTTCACATACGAGTCGAGACTCGGTGAGCTTTTCGAAGTGGCGTTATAATCGCTCGTATACTGCCGAAGCGGATTTACCTCCTTCGGGCAGCTGTAACCGACCGCCCGCAACGTGTCGTCGGGCCAAGGGTATTGCTGATATTGCAGCTGAGACAAAGCCGGCTTCCAGCGCGTGGCGGCGCTCGTCGGCTTCAGATCGATTTGAAGATCATAGGCGCTCGACGGCACCTCCAGCGACGAGGTTCCCGTGATATCCTGCACCGTGCTTGCTTCACGAATGCAGCCGTTCCACGCGAAAGAGGACGGAGCGCTGCCGTTCTGGCCCGTGGGATCGCCTTGCCAAAAGCCGGGTTGGTGACCCTTCCGGTCGTACGGACCCAGTCTGAAACATCGACCGAAAGATTGGTCCACGACCATTGCACATAATCGCAATTGCTCCGGCCGTCGCTGCACTTGCTCGCTTTGTATTCGCCACGTCGCGATGGAAAATTGATGTATTCGTCGCCTAATCCGCCGGCGATGTAAGCAGGATTGAGCGCGTAAAGAACCCGCCCGACATTGACGTTCGAGGAATAGGGCACGAAGCCGTAACGGATACGGCCAGCGCCCGTCGACGGGCCCGGGCCCAGCGCCGCATAGAAGTCTTTTACCGCCTGCTTCAGTCCGTCGATCTTGCTCGGATTTTGGCTGGTCTCCGCGCCACCCGCCGGATTGGCCGACATCGAGCCCGTCACATCGAGCACGAACATGATGTCGGTATTCGGAATATGCAGTTCCGCCTTGCGCGTCGTGCTCACCGGAACCGCACCGAAGCCGAACATCCGCATCAACGTCGTCGGCATCGACAGCGATGCGCGGCCGACCACGACACCGTTTGCGCCCTTGTCGTAGACTGCGGTGACCTGTTCGGCCGAATAGGTGCCGGCGGGAAAGTTGAAGCGGAAGAACTCGTTGGCCTTGGCTTTCTCGGCAGCGGTCAGGGTGGTGACGTTCGCCATCGCCTTGCGCCCGGCGAGCGCGCCGGCATCGCACGCCTGTTGCAGACGCGTCGCGGCCATGTACGTTCGGCTGGCGTCGATCGCACCACCGATCATCGCCAGCAGCGGAATGACCGCGAATGCCGCCATGATCGCGACGTTGCCAGAGACGTCGCGTATCAATCGAGGCAGGGAACGCGGTAGGGTAAACGGCACGCGCATGTCTCGTCACGGTCGGTCGGCGGAGGCGCACGGCCATGCGGCCGAAATGGGTAAGGATGGCTGAAGCCGAATGGTTAATGAGGAAAAGATCCCGATCGTCAGCGATTTGGAGCGAGCGCTGGCGATGACCTATGCCGCGCCCGCGCATCGCGCGGCGCTGGACGCATTGTGGCAGCTCGATGATCGGCTGGCGGCGATCCTGCGCACCACACGCGAGCCGATCGTCGGACAGATGCGGCTGACGTGGTGGCACGAGGCCCTGCTCGCGCTCGACACGGCCCCGCCGCCCGCCGAGCCGGTGCTTCAGGCCCTTGCGCGCGATGTCGTGCCGCGCGTGCCCGCCCGTCGCCTTGCCGATCTCGTCGAGGGCTGGGAGGCGCTGCTCGAACCCACCTTGGACCAGGACGCGATACAGGCTCATGCGACGCACCGCGGCCGCGGGATATTCGCCGCAATGGCGACGATCGTAAGTGTCGAGGATGCCGCGATCCCCGCGTCGGGGGAGGGGTGGGCGCTGGCCGATCTGGCGCGGCACCTCGAAGCGCCAGCGACCGCCGATCTGGCGCGCAACATGGCCCGCGATACCTTCGCAGCGGTTGACAACTATCGTTGGCCGGCCGCGGCGCGAGCGATCGGTGCGATCGCCCAATCCGCGCGACTCGATCTCGCGACCGATCCAAGGCCCCGCGGCCACCCTGCGCGCGCCGCGCGGCTGTTATGGCTTCGGGTCACTGGACGCTGACCGCCATCTTGCCCTCGTCGACGTGGACGCTAGCCTGTGCGCGATCGAAACGGGGGACATGGGGGCATGTGGCGTTATTTGGTCGGCGGCGTGGCGGCGCTCGCGCTGGTCGGGGCAGGGTGGCTGATCTTCGACGGGGTCGCGCGCCCCGATCCGCTATCCGCGCCGATGGGCGCCGCTCGCCAAACCGCCGCGGGCGTGCAGGACGATCCGCAAGCGACGTCCCTGCCCGAAGCACCGGCGCGAGACCGTGAGCAAAAGCGCTTCGACCGCTACGACAAGGATCGGGACGGCAAGGTCACGCGGGACGAATATCTCGTCCCACGCCGCAAGGCTTTCGCCAAACTCGACGTGAACGGCGACGGGCGCCTCTCGTTCGACGAATGGGCAATCAAGACCACCACGCACTTTTCGGATGCCGACCACGATCGCTCGGGCGCAATGGATGCCAAGGAGTTCGCGACGACCGCTCCGAAGCGTAAGACGCAGCGCCCAACCTGCCGTAGCGACGACGCCGTCAAATCAGATGAGTGACGCCCGACGGGTCAGACCGGTGCCTCGATCTCGAACCGCGCGCCTGATGGCGGATAGCTCATCGCTGCCTTGCCGCTGACGTGAGCCGCAAGCACCCGCTCGATCATCCGCGTACCAAAGCCGATCCGTGTTGGCGGCACGACCGGTGGCCCGTTCTGCTCGATCCACGAGAAGCAGAAACGCCGCTCCCCCGCGAGACCCGCCAGCGCCCAACGGATGTGCACGACTCCATCGGAAACCGACAAGGCACCATATTTGATCGCGTTGGTTGCAAGCTCGTGTAACGCCATCGACATCGCCAGCGTGATTTCGGGCGACAAGCGGATCATCGGTCCTTCGATCGAAAAGCGGCTGCCGCCAGTATCGATGAACGGAGCCAGCACGCGCTCGACGATTTCGTTGATCGCCGCGCCCTCGACCTCGTCGCGCACCAGCAATTCATGCGCGGTGCCGAGGCTTGCGATCCGACCCGCGACTGCGCGGCGTCCTTCGTCGAGCGATGCAGCGTCGCGGAGCGTCTGGCTGACCACCGCGCCGACCGTCGCTAGCGTATTCTTGACGCGGTGGGTCAATTCGCGTGCAAGCACCGCGCGATGCTCCTCCGCGAACTTGCGCACCGAGATGTTCGAGGAGAAGCCGGACAGGAGGAGCGGCGATCCGTCCGCGCGATATTGCAATGCGCCTTGCGCGTGAATCCAGCGTTGCTCCCCATCCGGGGTCAGCACGCGATATTCGATATCGTACGGCGCACCATTCTCGACCGTATCGGTCAACGCCGCACAGACGCGCTGATAGTCTTCCGGATGCAGGCTTCGCTCGAAGTCGGCGAAGCTGAATCGCTCGTCTGCCGGCTGACCGAAATTGTCCAGATACGCCGGCGAAGCCGTGAGATTGAGGTCGGGCAGCGCAAGCGACCATGTGCCGAGCCCGCCCGCCTTCAGCGCCATCGCCAACCGCGCCTCGCGCTCGACGAGCGCCGTCTCGCGACGTTCCACTTCGGCGGTCAGCGCGTCGCGATCCTCCTGCAACCGGCGCAGTCGATGGCGCTCGATCGTCACGTCGAGCTGGGTGGCGACGAAATAGCGTAATGCGCCGGCTGGGTCGAAGACCGGCGCGACCATCAACCGGTTCGAGAACGGCGTCCCGTCCCGGCGGTGGTTGAGCAGATCGATGTCAATGCGCTCGCGTCGCGCAATCGCTGCACGCAGGCGCTGTATATCCGCTTCCTCGGTCAGGGGGCCTTGCATGAAGCGACAATTGCGACCGATCACCTCACTGGCCGGGAAGCCGGTCAGCGCCTCGAACGCCTGGTTGACGAAAATGATCGGGTTATCCGGCAGCCGAGGATCGCTGACGACCATCGGCGTGATCGAGTGGATTACCGCTGCCAGGAACGGGTCGCTTGGATCCAGCGAAGATTCAAACGCCGCGATCGCCGCGGTTACCTCGAGCGGCGCGACGTACGGCGTGACAGGGTGAGGGGCGAGAGGAGAACGATCCAAGGCTTCTCCAACCTAGATCAGTAAGCATTACGATACAATGTCATGCCGTAGCGGAAGCGCGTTTTATTACGTTGCTTCTGATCAATCCGCGGCCTGTTTGCCGTCCATGTCCTTGGCCGCGCTCCACAACATCACATAGCCGAACAAACCCGCGATCAGCGAGGCGGTCAAGATCGCCAGCGCGGCCACTTCGGTGCGTTCCGCGCCCGCAAAGGCCAGTTCGGCGATAAACAGCGAGATCGTGAAGCCAATCCCCGCAACGCCGCCGACGCCGACGATCATCCGCCACGTCACGCCTTCGGGCAACTTGCCGATCCCCACCGCCGCGGCCATGCGGGTCGCAGCGAAGAAGCCTACCGGTTTGCCGATCACCAGCCCGACAACGATCCCCAGCGCGAGCGGCGACTGCAGCGCCTCACCGATCAGTTCGCCCGACAAGTGGATCCGGACGTTCGACAGCGCGAACAGCGGCAGCACGAAATACGACACCCACGGCGTCAGGATACGAACCAGCCGTTCCGCCGGCTCGTCGGTGGCCGCTGCCATCTCGTGGATGTAGCCAAGCTGGCTCTGCGCCTCTTCGCGCCCGCGCTCTGCCGTTTCGCCGTCGGTGGCGGTGCTCGCCACCTTCTGCGCGCGGCGCAATCGGTCGACCGGACGCTGCACGCGCTCGACGAAGCGTTGCTCCGACAGTCGCGAGCTGGTCGGAAGCAGCAAACCGATCGCCACCCCCGCGATCGTCGGATGGACGCCGGAGCCGAGCACCCCGATCCACACCGCGGCGCCCAGCAGCACATAGGCCACCGACGCCACCCATCCGAGCCGCAGCAGGATCAGGATTCCGATATAGCCCGCGCCCGCCAGCAGCAGGTAGCTGGCCTGCAACGTCTCGGTATAAGCGAAGGCGATCACCAACAGCCCGAAGACGTCGTCGATCGCCGCAAACGCCAGCAACACGGCGCGGACCGCCGGGGGCAGGCGGGTGGTAAAGATCGCCACGATCGCAAGGCTGAACGCCGTGTCCATCGCCGCGACCACACCCCAGCCGTGCTGAGTGTCCGTCCCGTAGTTGAAGGCAAAATAGATGCCGATCGGCACCACCAGCCCGCCGATCGCGCCCGCCACAGGCAGGACGGCCGTCTTGAGTGACGAGAGCGAGCCCTTGCTGAACTCGCGCTTCACCTCCGTGCCGATGATGAGGAAGAACAACGGCATCAGCGCGTCGTTGACCCATTCCGCAAGCGGCAGCGCGATCGCTTGCCCACCGTAGCTCAGTCGCAGCGGCGTATCCCAGATCTGCTCATATCCAGCACTCAACGGCGAGTTGACGAGAGCGAGCGCGATCAGCGAGGCGATCAGCAGCGGACCGCCCGACACCTCGCCGATCGCGAAGAACGGCGCGGCACGTTTAAGCAGGCGTGCCGCACCGGAATGATGCGCCCGGGCGGCAACCTGCCCGGAAAGGCGCGGAGTGAGCGCCATTAAATCCCTCGATTGTGTGTCGGGACTATACGGCTCACTCCCAGCGCCGTTCCGGTCGGCGCGATCGGGCTTTACTCACATCAACGTCAATTCAGGCTCATCAGGCTCGCATTGCCGCCGGCGGCGGTGGTGTTGATCGACGTCGAGACTTCCTCGACGAGCCAGTCGAGCCGATAGCCAGCACTCGCCGCCTGGGGGAGCACGATCGGTCCCGGTAGCGCCGCAAGCGACTGCAGCACCTTGCCGACGCGGTCGCTATCGCCTTCGATCAACGCGCCCGCGAAGGCCGGCTCTCGCCGCCAGTCGTCCGCGACGCGGACTCGCGCTGCCACCGTCTCAGGCAAGAGCGCGAGCGTGTCGCGGACCGCGTCGCCGTTGCCGATCACCACTTCGTTGCCGGTCGCCAGCGCGACGCCCAGCTGATCGATCAACCCGTCCCGCGTCTCAGGCAGCGCCAGCACGCGCCCGCGTGGATGCAGCGCATACAGATTGCGCTCGCCCACCGGCCCGCCAAGCTCGACCTCTGCGCCCAGCATCGACGCCGCGATCGCTGCACGCACCCGCGTCGCCGCATCGCTGTCGCCGCGCTCTTCGAGCCGCGTCGCCAGATCGCGCGCCGCCGGATCGGCATGATCGCACACCACCGCCGGGGGCAGGGCCGCGCCGCCAACCAGCCGCCCGAGATACAGCGGCCCGCCTGCCTTGGGGCCCGTCCCGGAAAGCCCACGTCCGCCGAACGGCTGAACACCGACGACAGCGCCGATGACATTGCGGTTGATGTACAGATTGCCCGCTTTCACCCGGCTGGTGACATGCGCGATCGTCTCGTCGAGCCGTGTGTGCAAACCGAAGGTCAGGCCATAACCGGTGGCGTTGATCCGGTCGATCAACCGGTCGAGATCGGCACGGCGGAAGCGCACGACATGGAGCACCGGGCCGAACACCTCGCGCTCCAACTCGGCGATGTCGCTCAGCTCGATGATCGTCGGCGGAACGAAGGTGCCGTTCGCGGTATCCCCCGACAGCGCCACCTGCTCGACGCGATGCCCGCCCGCCCGCATCCCCGCGACATGCGCCTCGATTGTCGCCTGCGCCTCGGCAGAGATGACCGGGCCAATGTCGACTGCCAGCCGGTCGGTACGCCCGATCGACAGCTCGTGGAGCGCACCGCGGATCATCGTCAGCGTGCGATCCGCGACCTCTTCCTGGAGACAGAGGATCCGCAACGCCGAGCACCGTTGCCCGGCGCTGTCGAAGGCGGAAGCGATCACGTCCGCGACCACCTGTTCGGCGAGCGCCGACGAGTCGACGACCATCGCATTCTGGCCACCCGTTTCGGCGATGAACGGGATCGGCGCCCCGTCGGGAAGCAGGCGCGTCGCCAGCTCACGCTGGATCAGCCGTGCAACCTCGGTCGAGCCGGTGAACATCACCGCAGACGTCTCGGGTGCCGCTACTAGCGCTGCACCGATCGCGCCGTCGCCGGTGATAAGGTGCAGCACGTCACGCGGTACGCCGGCCTCGTGCAGGATCGCGACGCCCTGCGCGGCGATCAGCGGCGTCTCTTCCGCGGGCTTGGCGAGCACCGCATTGCCTGCGACCAGTGCCGCCGCGATCTGACCGGTGAAGATCGCGAGCGGGAAGTTCCACGGACTGATGCACGTCACCACGCCCAATGCGCGATGCCCGGCGCCCAAGGTCGAGCGCGCCTGCTCGGCATAATAGCGCAAGAAGTCGATCGCCTCGCGCACCTCGGCGATTGCGTTGGGCAACGACTTGCCCGCCTCGCGGACGATCAAGGCCAGCAGCTGCGGCATCCGCGCCTGCATCGCATCGGCGGCGCGGTCGAGGGTCGCAGCGCGTTCGGCCGGCAGGCGCGCAGCCCAGCCCGCCGCCGCACCCGCAGCACGTTGCGCTGCGTCGCGCGCTTGCTCGACCGACATCTCGCGCACGACGCCAACCTGATCGCGATGATCTGCCGGGTTCAGCACCACGCGCTCGGCCCCGTCATCGCCCGCCTGCCACGGCCCTTCTGCCGCCAGCGTCCGGCTCAGTGAGGAGAGCACCGTCTCGTCGCTGAGGTCCAGCCCGGCGGAATTGCGCCGAATGCCGTATAGCTCGTGCGGCAAGGCAATCTGCGGGTTTTTCTGCCCCGGCACCGCCATCCGCCGCACCGTCTCGACCGGGTCGGCGACCAGATCCGCGATCGCCACATCGGGATCGGCGATGCGGTTCACGAACGAGGAGTTGGCCCCATTTTCCAGCAGCCGCCGGACGAGATAGGCCAGCAGCGTCTCATGCGTCCCAACCGGCGCATAGATGCGGCACGGCCGGTTCAGCTTCGCAGGTCCCACGACTTCATCGTACAGCGGCTCGCCCATGCCGTGCAGGCACTGGAACTCGTAATCGCCGACCGTGAAGTCCGGGCCGGCAAGCTGATAGATCGCGCTCAGCGTCTGTGCATTGTGCGTCGCGAACTGCGGGAACACCGCGTCGCGCGCCGCGAGCAGCTTGCGCGCGCAGGCGGTGTAGGCGACGTCGGTGTGGACCTTGCGCGTGTAGACCGGGAAGTCGACAAGCCCGTCGACCTGCGCGCGCTTGATCTCGGCATCCCAATAGGCACCTTTGACCAGCCGTACCATGATCCGTCGTCCGGCCCGCCGCGAGAGATCGACGATCCAGTCGATGACCAACGGGCAGCGCTTGCCATAAGCCTGCACAACGAAGCCGAGCCCGTTCCAACCCGCAAGATCGGGATCGGTCGCGAGGCTTTCGAGCAAATCGAGCGACAGCTCGAGCCGATCCGCTTCCTCGGCATCGATGTTGAAACCAATGTCATAGCTCTTGGCGAGCAACGCCAGCGCCTTCACGCGCGGCAGCAACTCGTCCATTACGCGTCCGGCCTGCACCCGCACATAGCGCGGGTGGAGCGCGGAAAGCTTGATCGAGATGCCCGGACCTTCGTAGATCCCGCGCCCTGCGGACGCCGCACCGATCGCGTTCACTGCGACCTCGTAATCGCGATAATAGCGATCGGCATCCGCTGCGGTGGTCGCGGCCTCTCCGAGCATGTCGTAGCTATAGCCGAACCCACGCGCCTCCAGCGGACGCGCGCGCTTCAGCGCCTCGCCGATCGTCTCGCCGGTGACGAACTGCTCGCCCATCATCCGCATCGCCATATCGACGCCGCGACGGATCACCGGCTCCCCGGCGCGCGCGATCAGCCGCGTCAGCGCCGCGCTCAACCCGCTGTCGTTGACGCTACCGGTCAATTTACCGGTGACAACCAGCCCCCATGTGGCGGCGTTGACGAACAGCGACCGCCCGTCGCCGACGTGACTGCGCCAGTCGCCTCCGGAGATCTTGTCGCGGATCAGCGCGTCACGGGTCGCGACATCGGGGATGCGCAGCAACGCCTCGGCGAGGCACATTAATGCCACGCCTTCCTGGCTCGACAGCGCATATTCCTGCACCAGCCCTTCGACGCCCGTACCCTTGTGCTTGGCGCGCAGCGCGGTGACGAGCGCAGTCGCGGTGGCGGCGGTTGCCGCACGAACGTCGTCCGGGAGCGTCGCTGCGTCGAGCAACGGGGCGAGGCACTCCGGTTCACGGCGGCGGTAGGCAGCGGTGATCGCCTGTCGCAACGCGCTTTGCGTGCGGATCGGCGGGGCGAAATCAGCGAACGGGGGCAAAGCGGCGCGCATCGCGGAATATCCTCTCGTGGTCAGCGCTCCATAGCGAGTCACAGCGTGGCAATCCGTCCGGATTTGCGGCATCGTTGCGCTGAACGAAGCTATTTAGGCAGCCATGGTAGACCGAATGGACCAGAAAACGTCGATAGCCGGACCGATCGACGCGTTCGATCGGCGGATCATCGAGGCGCTGCGCGCCGAAGGGCGGTTGTCGGTCACCGAACTGGCGAAACGCGTGGGGTTGTCGAAGACCCCATGCCAGGTGCGGCTGCGGCGGCTGATCGACGGCGGCTACATCCTCGGCTTCCGGGCGATCGTCGACCCGGCGCGGCTCGGGCTCGATCACATCGCCTTCACCGAGGTCAAACTGTCGGACACCCGCGAGACCGCGCTCGAGGAATTTCGTCGCGCGGTGTTGCGCATCCCTGAGGTCGAGGAATGTCATATGATCGCCAGCAGCTTCGATTATCTGCTCAAAGTGCGCACCGCCGACATCCGCCGCTATCGTGAGGTACTCGGCGAGCGCATTTCCTCGCTCCCGCATGTCGCGAGCACCTCGACCTTCGTGGCGATGGAGACGATCCGCGACGCAGCGGTCTGAACCCGCTTGCTCAGCCCTTCAGCGCGAACAGGCATAGTCCCGCGCCGGCGAGCCCCACGCCGATCAGGACGATCATGAAAACGAGCGCCTTGGTCCGTCGACGCAGGCGCTGGGGGCGGTGATACCGACTATAAATGGCGCGACCTCGACCGTTTTGGTTTTATGTACTCGTGGGGCAGCACGGATTGCCCTGCGATGAAGCGCGCGGCTCGACCGCCTTATCGGCCGCAGCCGCCATTGGTGGTGATGGCATCATGCGCGGATTGCTGTAGCGCGACGGTTTCCGCTTCCGAAAAGCCCAGATCGCCCGCCGCCGCCTCGCGTGCGCCAAGGCTAAGCGGATCGACGCCGGTCACGCGCGCGAACACCACCAGCGCCTCGATATAATAGCCGTAGCTGCTGGCGTGATAATGATCGTAGGACCACAAAGGCACACGCGTATAATCGATCCCGTCATACGGGTTTGCGTCGGCGACTCCGCTTCGGATCGCACACGTGAATGCCTGTCCGACGGGTGCGACATCCGCCTTCGCGCGCCGCGCCGCGGCATCGATCACGCGCCGTACGTCGATCGCCATCTTTTCGATCGGCGTACCCGACCATGGCTTGTTTGGCAGGAATACGAGGTCGGGTCGCGTCCAGGTCGAGGTCAGCGTGATCGCGACCTTCGGATTACGCGTGCGCAGCACCTCGGCGATGCGCGCCGCGTCGGCAATCGTCGCCGCGCCGTCACCGGGCCGCGCCGGATCGAGCGTGCTATATTCCTGCAGGACGACATGATCCCAAAGGCGGTCGAGCACCGCGCGTCGCTCGGCCAGATGCCAGCCCAGCGTCTTGCCGCCGGACGTTTCGAGCGACACCTGCCAATCGAGCCCGGCCTGTTCGGTGAAGCGTTTGAAGAGGCCCGGTACGCCCCCGATCTCGCTCGTTGTTGAGGTCGGTGACACGGTCGGCGTTCAATACCCGCACCGGCGTATTGGCGCCGAAGGTGAAGCTGTTACCGATGAAGAGGATCGTCTCCGCCCGTGCCTGCGCTGTGGTGGTAAGAAGAGCAGCAAGCCCCAGGAGGATCGTTCGCATGGCGCTGCTCATAGCGCCGCCGCCGCGATCCGTGAACCGCGGCGGCTGGCGGGATCACCAAGTCAGGTTAAGACGGCCGTAGACCTGCCGGCCGTTGAACCCGAACGGCGAGTAATAGGGGAAGGCTGTCACCCCGTTGTTGTTGAGCGCGGCTGGCGTCGTGTTCGGGTAGATATCGAGCAGGTTCTCTGCACCCAGCGCCAGCGTGACGTTGTCGTTGAAGCGATAACGCCCCTCCAGATCGATGATCGTACGCCGTCCCGTATAGATGTCGTTCGCAACGACGGTGCCGGGTTGCAGCACGTTGCCGTAATGCACCGCGCGGAGCGTCGCGCCCAGCGCCTCGCCGCGCCAGTCCACTGCGCCGACGATCTTGGTGCGTGGCGTCCCTTGCTCGATCGTCAGGACACGGTTGCGACCGAACAGGCTAGGGGCAGGGTTGAGCGATGCCGTGGAGGTCGGGACACGATCGACCGAAATGTCGTTCAGGTTCGCCGCCGCGCTCAGGTTGAAGCTACCCAGATTCTGCGTGCGCAACGTATAGGCCGCGACGATATCCAGCCCCTTGGTGGTCGTCTGGACACCGTTGATGAAGAAGCGCGCCGCCTGCACCCGGAACGGCGCGAGCAGACTGCCGACCTGCGTGCTCGCCGTCGCCTGGATGTTCTCCGACAGCGCGATCTGGTCGCGGATGCGGATGTGATAGCCATCCACCGTCAGGCTGAACCCGCCGAAGCGCACGACCGTACCGGCCGAATAGTTGCGTGACTTCTCGGGATCGAGCGGCAACGCGCCCAGCGCCCGCGCGATATCGCTGGAAACCGGGTAGAGGCCCGTTTCCTGAAGCACGTTGCCGTTCACCAGCGACTGGGTCGAGGTATAATATTGCTGCTGGAGCGACGGCGCGCGGAAGCCGGTCGAGACCGACCCGCGAAACGCCAGCCACGGTGCGATGTCATAGCGTGCCGAGAGCTTGGCGGTCGCCGTCTCGCCGAAATCCGAATAGGTCTCCCCACGTGCGGCCGCACCGAGCGTCAATTTGTCCCAAAGCCGTGCCTCGACGTCGAGGTACAGGCTGCCATTGCTGCGATGGACGTCGACCTCGTTCTCCGGCCGAAACCCGACGAACCCCTGCGCCCCTGACGCCAGCCGCGTGTCGGCACCCGCCGCGCGATCATAGCTTTCCGATTGCCCGGCACCGATCGCGAAGCCCTCGCGACGATATTCGCCACCCGCCGCGATGTTGATGACCGCCGCACCGAGCGTATATTCGCGCGCCAGGTCGAGCCCGGCGGTCAGCTGATCGTAGCGAAGCCGCCCGCTGTCGAAATTCTGCGGCGATGCAATGCCATAGGTCGCATTGCCCGAGTTGCGCGTCTCGAAGTCGATCGTGTTGCGTCCATAGCTGACGGTCAGGTCGGCGTTCCAGCCGCCCAGCTCTCCGCGTACCCCCGCTGTCGCGTTATAGTCCTTCGACCGTGACCCGATCAGCGGCAGGAAGCCGTCCGGGTAGAGGCCGATCAGCGCCTCCGCGTTCAGATTGTTGGCGTTGACCACGCGCGGGAAGGCGCCGCTCTCGCTGTCGCGTTGCTGGAACCCGCCGTTGGCATATGCAGTCCAGTTTCCGTCGCCGAGCGGCACCGCGGCATTGACGTAGACCGTGCCCTGTTCGACCTCCGGATCGCCGAACCGCGCGCGGATCCGGTTGGGCGCCGTCCCACGCGGATCGATATCGGCGCGATTGGTCGGCTGGCGCGAGACATATTCGCCCGAAACGGTCAGGAAGCCCTCGCTGCCGATCGCGAAGCCCTTCCATCCGCTGAACGTCGCCGTCTCGCCATCGCGTACCGACCGCGAGGTGCGGGCGGCATCGTACTTGGTCGCATAGGTGCCGAAGGTCACGTTCGCGCCGCCACCCTCGCGTGCCTCGCGCAGCCGCAGGTTGATCACCCCCGCGATCGCGTCCGAACCATATTGCGCCGATGCACCTTCGCGCAGCACTTCGACGCGGTCGAGCGCGACGGTCGGGATCGTATTGAGATCGACCGCCGCCGACCCGCGACCGATCGAACCGTTGATGTTGAGCAGCGCCGACGTATGCGCGCGCGCCCCGTTGATGAGCACCAGCGTCTGGTCCGGCGAGAGACCGCGCAGCGTAGCGGGGCGGATCGCATCGGTGCCGTCGACCGCCGCCTGCCGCGGGAAATCGATCGATGGCGCCACTGTTGACAGCGCATCGGCCAGCTCGGTCGTGCCCTGCGCCCGCAGCGCGTCACCGGTCAGCACGTCGACCGGCGAAACCGTATCCAGCCGGCTGCGACCCGGTGCACGCGTACCCGTGACGACCACCTCATTGTCGGCTTGCGCTTCGGCATCCGTGGTAGCAGCAGGTGCGGTCTGCGCGACGACGGGCGTGGTCAGCGCAGGCAGCAACAGCGCGGCGCTGGCCAGCAGCGCGGCTTGAGTGGTGCTCATGGGAATTCCCCTTCTTTTTATATGCGACGGTCTTTGATCCGTCATTCTCTACCGCGCTGATGGTGATTACGCGTCCAAGGCTTGCTTTCGCGCGAATAAGCGCGGCTTGGCCCGGGTCGCTACAGTCGATCGCGCGATGCGAATGATCGGGAAGATACCCGTAAGCCATTGGCGGAAGAGGTGGTGGGGCGGTGGCGTGGCTACGCTGAAGGTGCTGGCCGAGCTGGGGATTGAGTTGGAGGCTACGGCTCGGCGTACGCCGGAGCTGGTCTTACGAGGGTGTCAGTCGCGCATGCACGCGATGCTGCGCCCGATGGTTGGTGGATGACGCAGCGGCCTGTTCGATGCCGGCGTGAGTGGGGCAGGGTGGGTATCGCTCGGGTACCGGGGTGATCTAAAGCGGAAGATGGCCAGTGTTTCCGCAGCTTTGAGACGACCGAGGCGGAGGAATCCTCCGCCTCGGTGCTTCTCTACGGCAAAAGCTTGCGCGAGACTGCGTAGCCGTTTTTCCAGATCAGCCGGATACGCCGGGTGGCGGCGATATCCTTGGTCGGGTCGCCGTCCAGCAGCAGCATGTCTGCCTTACGCCCTGGAACGATGCGTCCCCGATCCTCGGCGTGGAAGAACGATGCTGGGGCAGACGTGGCCGAGATCAGCGCCTGCGTGGGCGTCAAGCCAGCCCGTTCCAAGAGCGACAACTCGAGATGAAGCGACGGCCCGAACGCAGTAGTTGGATTGGGAGCATCGGTGCCCGCGATCATCATCACGCCTGCGCGCGCCAGCCGACCGACGTTCGCAAACGCGATGTTGTAATCCGCCGCGCGGGGGTGCGGCCAATCCAGCTCGAGCATACCACGCTGGCGCGCGCCCAGGTAAGGAGCGATTACAGGGTCAGCGGCCAAATTGCGTGCGTCAGGCAGCCCGGCCAATCCTGCATAAACTGCGAGCGTCGCGGTTTGCGCAACACCCCGTCGTTTCATCTCCGTGGCAAGCGCGTCACTGATCAATTCGTCGCAGACCGCATGCTCCAGCGCGTCGGCACCGTGCTCCACAGCAAGCTTCGCATCCGCCAGCCGCTGGACGTGAACAACAACCCGCCGCCCTGTCGCCTTCGCCGCCGCCAATACGGTGACGAAGCGAGCTGGGGAGAACGCAGGCAAGCTCGGGGCCCTACCTGGACGGGAGCCATCGTCCTGAAGCACCTTGATGTAGTCCGAGCCCCCCGCCACGCGAGCGCGCATGAAGGCGTTCGCATCACCATCGGACGCGAGCGTCGGCGGCGGGGGCACATCGGACGGAAGGTCCTTCAGCAACTCGGTAGGATGACCCCCGGCGGCGTGGCGCCGATCGCCGCGGTGTAGGTATCAGCCTCGCCTACCTCTCCATCTGCAACGCGCTGCTGGCGCCAACGCTCGATTGTTGGTCGATCAGCGAGCGAGTACATGTCGAAGACCGTCGTGACGCCGAAGCGAAGCGCATCGGCCTGTGCGCCAGGGAAGACATGGACGTGCCCGTCAATCAGCCCTGGTATCAGAACCCGTTCATGCGCTTCGACGACTTCGATCCCGCTTGGGGCGCCGATATGGCGGGCGACCGAGGTGATCCGGCCAGCTTGAACCAACACGTCACGCGTTCCCAGCATGCGAGTGCCGTCGAATACGCGAGCATTGCGGATGAGCACGCTACCGTCGCGCGCGATCGCTGGCGACGATATGAGCAGCGCCGCGATACTCCCGATGATCGTCCGACGCATGCTGCCCCCTTATCGCATCAACAGGATGCGCCTGGTTTCATCTTGAGCGCTCTGCAGGGCAGCCTCAAGAGCGCCACGTTGGTGCGCGGGTATTTGACGGGTACGATCGGCTCCAGCACGGCTGACACTCCAAGGGCTGCGTTGAGCAAGGCGGATTGCCTTCGCAAGATCCCGTCTTACCCTCTACATCACCGCATGGATGACGATCAGCGATCAGAGCCACCCCGCTGGAGCGAAGAGCCGGGGCCGGTCTACAAGGCTTTCGGTTGGGGCTGCTTGCTTCTGGCCGTCCTGCCCATCCTCTACGTCTTCTATATCGTTTTCTCCTTTTGCGAGTATCGCTGCGGCTAAGGCGAGGCTGGTTAGCAGCTTGCGGATATCTGGCGGATACAATCGCCGTCGTACGGCACCTGCGCCCTGGAGAGAAGCCGACCGAGGCGGAGCGATCCTCCGCCGCGATTGGCACAACAGGCGGAGCACCTGTTCTCGCTCACCGCCGTACGCGCGTCGCTCATCGCAACGGCGTTGACGCACCGATCGTTAGCGACAACTGCCTCGTGTCCCGAGGTCGGCGACGCGCTGGCATGATCGAAAGAGCGACGCCTGTGCCCCTATTCTCGATGCTCGGGTTCCGCTCGCACGATGTCGCCATCGACCTGGGGACCGTCAACACGCTGGTCTATGTCGCGGGACGAGGGATCGTCATCGATGAGCCGTCGGCGGTAGCATTGGAGCTGCGAGACGGCGTTCCGCGCGTTTTCGCGGTGGGTGCCGACGCAAAGCTCATGATGGGCAAGACGCCCGAGAACATCCGCACGATTCGTCCGCTGCGCGACGGGGTCATCGCTGACCTCGACGTCGCCGAGCAGATGATCAAACACTTCATCGACAAGGTCCACGGCGGCACAAGCCGCATGCAGCGCCGACCGAAGATGGTCATTTCGGTGCCGACGGGCTCGACCCAGGTCGAACGCCGCGCCATCAGACAGGCGGCGCTGAGCGCGGGCGCTTCCGAGGTGCGATTGATCGAGGAAGCCTTGGCGGCTGCGCTTGGTGCGGGCCTTCCGATCACCGGTCCGACGGGCTCGATGGTCGTCGACATCGGCGGGGGAACGACGGAGGTTGCCGTCCTGTCGCTGAGTGGACTGGCCTACAGCAGCTCCGCCCGGGTCGGCGGCGACAAGCTGGACGACGCCATCATCTCCCACATCCGGCGCAGGCATAACCTCCTGGTGGGCGAGGCGACCGCTGAGCGGATCAAGATCGCGCTTGGCGCGGCCAGCCGGCCGCACGGGCCCGAGCGGCGGTTGCAGGTGAAGGGCCGCGATCTCGTCAACGGCATCCCCAAAGAGATCAGCATCGGCGAGGCCGAGATCGCGGATGCGCTGGCCGATCTGGTGGGGCAGATCATCGAAGCCGTCCTGCGAACGCTCAGCGACGTGAAGCCGGAACTCGCAGCCGACGTCGTCGATCGCGGCATCGTCCTGACCGGCGGGGGTGCACTGCTTTCCCGACTGGACGAGGTGCTCAGCATGGCGACCGGCCTGCCCGTAGTAGTCGCTGACTCACCGCTGCTTTGCGTCGCGCTCGGTGCGGGCCTTGCGCTCGAGAACGCAAGTTTGATGGAGGCCCTGTCCGAAGGGTGACGCTGCTGAAGGCACGGTGGCTGTTGGCAAAGGCCGGCGAGCACGCCGGGGTATCGGACGGGTAAAATCGCGCTTGTTCACCCTTCCGGATGAGTGAGGAAGGCGACCGAGGCGGGGTGCCGCTCCGCTCAACCGTAAAAGCTGGAAGCTTCGAGGATGGCTGGATCAGTGCGATGTTCAGACGGTCTTTGGCGTGTCGATCGGGTCGGCTACTGACGACAAATGATCGTCACGATTGTCTTTGTGGCCGCCGTTCTTGCCTTCATCGTCAGCTCGGTGGCTGGCGGTGGCGCGGGCCTGGTGCTCGTTCCGCTGTTGCGCCTTATTCTTCCGATCGCGTCGATACCGGGAGCGCTCTCGATCGGGACCGCCGCGAGTTCGATGTCGCGGATCTGGCTGTTTCGCACCCGCATCCGCTGGGACGTCGTACGCCGTTTCGTCCCGACGGCGCTGCCCGCCGCAGCGCTGGGTGCATGGCTGCTTACGAGGTTCGACGCAGTCTATGTCGAGTTTCTGCTGGGCTGTTTCCTGCTCCTCAACCTTCCCGCGCTGTTTCGACGCATGCCGGCACCGAAGACAGAGCAGCCTTTGCCGCTTCACCATCTTCCGGCCCTCGGCGCCGCAGCCGGGCTTTACCGGAGCGGTGGGGGTCGTTTTCAACCGCGCTTATTACCGGATGGGACTGACCAAGGACGAGATCGTCGCGACCCGTGCGACCAACGAGGTGCTGCTTCACCTCCTCAAAATCGCGCTCTACGGCATGTTCGGGCTATTGCCGCGATCGGCATTGATCGCGGGTGCGCTGATCGCGACGGCCGCGGTACTGGCCTCGCTGGTCTCCCGCAGGGTCCTGTCGTTGATGCGTGAGAGCATGTTCCGGCGTGCCGGTCTGATCGCGATGGTGGCGTCCGGCGTTGCGATGTTCACCCTGTCGGGCGGCCAGATCATGGCGATCCACCGCGCTTGGGTCGCGTATGTTGCTCCTGGAGACGAGCAGGAGATCCAGTTGTACTGGGGCGGCGCCCGCACGGCTGCGATCGAGCGCGAAGACAATGGGCGATTGGTCGTGGAGCGTGTCGTCCGGGCGTCGGAGCTACCGCCTGCCGTCCGCGCGGCGTTGCCCTCCATCGCTGCAGGTGGCGAAATCCTGATGATCGAGGAGGTGCGCGGCGAAGGTCGGTACTATGAGATCTATCGGAGACAATCCGGTGACGTCCGTAAGTTCGAGGTCAGCCCGGATGGAACACCGCGTCATCGCGCGATGATCCCTTGAGAGTTTGCTCAGAAAGCGGCCTCCAGCGTGGGGTACAACCATCATTTTCTCGTCCTGCGACGGAGGAGAAAACGGAAGTGAGGCGGAGGGCTTCTCCGCTTCAGTGTCCGGGTAGGACAGAAACGCCGACCAAATTATTTCGGCAAGACTGCAGCGAACTTACCTTGCCTCGCCAAGCTCATCTCTGGGTTCCTCGCCGTCTCTCCCGTTACAGCTTGTTGTAGAAGTCCTCAGCGACCGTCTCGAGCCAGGTCACGGACGTACCGTCAAGTGTTTCGGACACTGCCACATGCGTCATCACGCTATCACGCGCCGCGCCATGCCAGTGCTTGACGCCGGGTGACGCGTTTCCGCTCGATCCCCAGCGTCATCTTCGCGGCCGGGATGCGCCAGATCGGCTCGGGGCCGTCCAGTCCTTCAAACTCGTGCCGCTCGGCCAGGCGGACCGGCGCCGAGCGCGCGCGAACACCTCGGAGATCCGCTGACGCATCCGGTGCGCGGTTTAGACCGCGCCGCGCGCCTCGATCGGCTGCAGCACCTCCAGCACCAACGGCGTCGTGATCGACGCGACCGGAAGCTTGCCGATCTTCGGAAAGATGTCGTTCTTGAAGCTGCTCAGCACAAGATCCGCGTGGCGCTTCGACCAGATCGTCGTCTGGCTCCCCATGCAATTCGAGCGCCACCGCCTCGAAGGTGCTGCCTGCGGCCACCGCCTGCTCGGCGGCACGCTGGCGTTTCGAGATCGCCGGATCCTCGCCTTTGCGGAGGACACGAGCGGCATCGTTCCGAATCTCCCGCGCCTCGTTCAGCGAGATCGAAGGGTAGGGCCGAAGACTAGCCGCTTCTCCTTTTGCGCGGATCGAGATTTTCCAGCGCCAGGATTTGTAGCCGCTTGGGAGCACTTAAAGGTACAATCCGCCGGCATCGCCCAATTTGTAGGGCTTGGCCTTTGCTGCGGCTTTCCGACAGGCTACGTCGGTCGGCATTCGGTGCCCCCAACGCAGAAAGCCTGTGCCCCCAAAGTGCCCCCAGAATCGTCGCGCTGCATCGATGCATGTTGCGACGAACTGAGACGCTGGACAAGTCGTTCGCAGAGGGTGGGGCCGGTCCTACGAGGTCGTCTGAGACAATCCGACGTAAGCCATTGGCGGAAGAGGTGTCCGACAATGCCAGTAGCTAAACAACTGTGATAGCTTGATAAACCGTGCTTTCCGCGTTTTATGGCTAACCCCCTGCCTGACCCCGGAATGACCCTGTAGCCGGGATCAGCCAAGAAAAATTCTGGGTAAAGCCAGCATCAGTTGACCCCGCCGCCGGTGAATTGCCGGTCAGCCGCGTTGACGCGATCCTATTGCATAGCCGCCCGCGCAACGGTGGTGTCATCAGCGTTAGGCGCGCTGATGTGATGGACCGGAGAATAGCTCAGGTTGCCATTTGCGCAGCTATCGGGGCAGCAGCACGGTTGTCGCTGGCGAAGCTGCCCACATTGCTGCAGCTGGTGCATTAGGCGGGGGTGCGCTGTCGAAGAAGCGATGGCAGATCGCTTCCGTTAGAGGCTGATCGCGCTTTGCAGGTTAGCTGTTGTGTACATATGGTGGAATTCCTCACCCGAGTGTGAGGAATTCCGAGTGGCACTTATTTCTTCATACTGCCAACGCAGGAGCATTATTCCAAGCAGGCAGGAAGATTTGATTATGCGGTAAGCCGCTCTTCAATGGCGAGCGGAAGATTATACACGTCACGGTAAGGTGATGTTCTAAGAATTTGGACCTGCTTGTCTAGGACGTACTGAAACTCGACTGTCAAACCAAGAAATTCTTCCTTATCTGTTTGATTCTGCTGACGGATTTGCTCCAAGCTAACCCGCATTGTCCTGCTCCCCTTGCGATGGCAAACACGCTTCTAGACCCACCTTGGGTAAGCTATCAAGGCCTAGAGCGATCCTACGCTCGACCTGCAAATTCGAATCAGGGAGTTCGAAAATTTTCGGTTTGGCGAAGGCTCTTTGCCAATTGACCGTATAGCCCTGACTATCCTTGCGGCTGTCTGGCGCACGGAAAAGTGGCCCGTACAAGCGAGGCGCGACGCCTTCATAAGGCTCAAACCGAACGGTTGTGATAGCGGTTGGCATTCCCTCCAATCGCTTCCCCGAGTCATCCGTTGCAAAGTCCTTGTGGTCGATCATCACCGACTCAGGGAACAGTTCTGAAGTCATACTCTTGGGGTAAGGCTCTATATAGATAACCTTTGTGATACCCGAAGCAATAATGTGCCTAGCACACATATGGCAAGGGAACGTTGTGCTGAATATAGTGGAGTTATCTACACTGATTCCACGTTGGGCCGCTCGCATAAGTGCAAACATTTCAGCATGGACAACTCTGCCAAACTCTATGAGATTAGAAATCCTTAGTTCCTTAAAGGTGCTTTTGAACTTCCCCGTAACAAGTTGCCTAGTGATTTCCGCGGGATCGTCTTCACTCGTTCTCTTGTACAGATTATTATCTTCTAGGAATTTGAGCATCTCGTTGATAATGTCGAACTTTTTAACCGAATTAAAATCTTGGCCAGTTTTGAAATCTCTGTTGTCAAGAGACGCGGGATCGTCGGGCCAATATGTCCCACCACCTGCCATGGGAACGTCATTACAGCCTGAAGACACGATTTCATTTTGCGGGCTAACAATTACCGCGCCGATCTGCCTTGATAGATCAACAGAGCGCAATGAGGCGGCGCTTGCCTCAAACATGAAATACTCGTATCGATAAGGGGTAAGGTAAGGACTACCGAAGAGAAGGTCTATGAACCGTCCAACTTTTATCTCGTAGTCACCGGCAACTCTTACAAAGAAGTCCCCTAGGGGAAAAGAATCGCGAACATTTTGACCAATTCCGCCGCCGGGCCTTTTTGAGTCGATGTTAATTAGGTTGACCGCTTCCTTTCGGTACCTTTCAAGGTCGGTACTGACATTTTCTTTTGCAATATCACGTTGCAGTTTAGAGGTTCTTGAGTCCACCGCGTCGAATGCTGACACAAGGATGAAGCCGCTTCCGTAAAGCCGTCGCAGCGTTGATATTTCGTCAGGGTGCTTAAGAGAATCTACTATGTAGCAAGCGTTTTCTGCATGAATATCTTCCGTCACCCCATCTTCTTTGTTAAATTCGACTCTTGCCGCCCTGATTGCCGCTACAATCAACGGCACCAGAGCATCACCTTTATCGGACTGACCGCGCAGGAAATCGCCCGCATTCATAAGCAGCCTCGTCCGCTCGCCGCCCTTGATGTTATTTAAATGCTCAGAAAGTTTTTCGTCGCACATGCTTCTAATCAAAGCACTAACACGGACTTTCTCACAGCGGTATTTAAACGCCGCCATCTTCTCTTCAATTAAAGTAGCTAACGCGTGTAGGTCTGTGCCAACCGGGCCAACTAAGCCGATAACGATCTCTGGCTTGGACCGCTCGCGACCGACCTTTTTCAATATTGGCCCATGCTTTGTCGGAGCTTGCTGACCTAAGCTAGATCCTTCGAGCTTCGCATTCTCAGTTCTCTTATCTGCTACTTCGCCGACCCCAGTCACAAACCTCTCCCCGATGATTGTCGTTCACATCACAGCCAACGTGATCCCATAATCGTTACATCGAACAAAATTGTTTGGAAATGCAACAGGTTTGACGGACATATAATCCGCCACATGTGGGCATAATTTGGCTGATTTGCTGGCATTTACGGCTAGCAGCGCGTCAAACCTGACTATCGGGCTGACCCTACTGCTTTCGCCGCCATCCTAAATTCCAAAGTTCATGCGCCTTGCGCAACTCCCGCTCTGCGTCACTACCTGACGGATCGCCGTAGCCGTATGGGTTGGCTACCACCGGGTAGCCATGCGCCTTGGCCATACGACCTTGCCGGTACGCTGGCTGTTCCGATGGTGCCATGACTACATCAACCTCTCGGCTGGCACGGCGATAACGCCCCAGCGCTCCAACTCCTCCCGGGTGGCTTGGCGTCCGATGCCGGACAAGCCTGACCAATCGTCCATTGGCTCTGGCTCGGGTTCTGGCTCAGGGCGGGTGAAGGCCGAAGCGGGTAGCTCTTCCTCCCGGTTGCTGAATTCGTCGGCGTAGACTTCCCACATGGCGACAGGCGATCCGAGGATACCCCGTGCGCGCTCATGGAGGGCTAACAGAGGCTCTCCCGGTTCCCGACGGACGATCACCCCGGTTGGGTCGCTCATGCCCTCACAGAACGGCTCAGCGTCGAAAATACGGCAGGCCATGCGCGGGAACGTCCTAGGAGCCTTCTGGCGTTCGTAACGAGCAACCCGCGCGATCAAGCTGGCATGGCGAGCCACGGTTAACGCCCCTCGATCTTATCCAAACGTTCGCTCAATGCCTCGACGGCTTCGCGCTCCAACGCGCGGCTAATTTCAGTAAGCGCATAGATCAACTTTGAGCCTTTGGTAACATCAAGCTCGCCACTGGCCATCTGGCGATAGACCTTGACCATCTGACGGCGAGCAGCAGCACCAGTTTCAATACGCAGCCGCTTGCCCGGCACTTTACCGATGGCAGGGGGAGGTCAGCCAAAAAAGCACCGCTGTTCGTCGATAATGACGAAACAGCAGCGCCATTAGTTGCCTCTACCGGCGGGTATGAAGACCATCCTTTTGCCATTTTTCGTCTCTAACCTCACTGAGGCTTAGATGGCTTGTCTTCACCGGTCTGTCCATAGCCCGCGCCCCAATTCTGCTCCAAGTTCGGCCTAGGGTCGCAAAAGCCGCAATGACACTGATCGAATATTGCAGCTATTTCATTGTGACCCGCCAACAGCTTTCGCTTCTTAAGATCATTGTCGCATCGCAAAGAAGCCATGAACGACGCACACATGGTTCTACGTTCACCGAGCGGTAAACTTAGAGCCTCCACCATGTCACGTTCAATCCTTACCGCCTCTTTTTCACACTTGGCTAACTCATTACAACGGTAAATCTCATATGCGCTGGCTTTGCTATTATCGTTTGCAGTCATGAGGCCAAGCCTTCTGTCGGAAGTGAGCCGCTAGCCCACATTAATGGGCTAGCGGTTTGAGGTTAAAGTTACTCGGCTTCGGGTTCCGGGTCATTCTGAAAGCCGGTCGGCTCATACGATGCCAGCAGAGACTTGCGCTTTGCGGCCGCAGCAGCATGACCACCCGTACCAGCCGTTGCCTTAACCTCCCAATTCAGCATTGCCTTATGCTGCATGTCGGCAAAGCTGAGATATCGCTGATGCTGCTTGATCGCAGCCATTTCCGCAGGAGCCGTCTTGAGCTTGAACTGATTGTAGAGAGGGTCACTCACGCTACGGTCAACACCCGTCAGAATAGCAGGAGCGTCGCCGCCGTAGATCGCGCCGATGACGTTCATGTCTCCATCATTAAATGCCTTTCTGACCGTGGCCAGCCTTTCTTCAGCCGGCATAGCCAGCAACACCCGGCGGACTTCGCTGGCATAAGCGGTTTCACGAACGCTGAGCTTGCCAGCCAGCTTGCGAGTGGCATCGGCCAAGGAAGCTTCAAGCTCTTGCCGGGCAACCTTGTAGGAACGTTCAAATTCAGCAACGACCCGCTCGGTTCGCCGTTCGATATTAGCCAGATGGGCAGCACGGGTTACGGTCGGGTCAGGGTTCTTGCGCAGATAGTCAACTGCCTCAGCCGCCTTCATGGTGCCCACACTATGAGCCTTGAAAGCCGTAGCGCCGGCGGACACATTATCGTCAATGCCAAAAGCGCCATGGTTGAGGTCAGGCTGACCCGCAGGAGCAAGGTTCGGAGCTTCGGGTTGATAAGTAGCCATGTCAGTTACTTCCTTCAGAGTTGAGTTGGTTAAGCAATTCGGTAATCATGGATCGTTCGGCAAAGGCAATGTTACCAAGCCAAGAGGTCAGAAAACCAGCAAGCCGGTTCTCCATTAGATTAGCCCACATGGGGGCGGTGGAGACTTCCTCTATTCTATCAGGCGCTCCCTAGAGGGAGCCTGATATATATATTTTATAGGGGGGGCTCGTGGTGCGTATGGTGCAAGGGTAGGTGCAAGCAAAGTCAAGCACTTAGCCATTGTTACTGTGAGGGGGTTGGTGCGGGTTGGTGCAGGGTTCAGTGCAGGGGTAGGTGCAGAGCAAAATCAAGCACTTAGCCGGAGGGGTCGGTGCAGCCGGGGTCATAGCGCGACGCCCGATGCGGCAAGTCTAATGCCCTTGACCCATGCCCGATTATCTCTCTGCCAAACCCTTTGTTCGAGCAGAATAACACCCGCACCGTTGAGCCGCTCGAAAGCCCGCTTAAATGCCGCTTTTTTAAGGCCACCCGCTTCAGGCATTCCCTCGAAGATCTTAGGCGCGTAGTTGACCCCCTCTACATGCCCAACGTTTCGTTTTTGGGCCGCGCAAACTGCCAAGCAACGTAGGAATGCTTCATTCTCAAAGTTCGCTTGTGAGTGAGTAGCGATCCGGCCACGCTCAAGCTCGGCAATGTCAGCTTCTCGAATGAACGCCCCTTCATGCCAACGAAAGGTCAAGCTCTCGCCAGCGCGCCCGTAATTTGACTTGGCGCGTACCAGATAACGAGCGTCACGGTCCCGGATTGTCCCATCGGCTTCCTGTGGGATGCCAAGGTTAAGACGGGTGCGGACTTGGTTTTCCCAAGCCGTTGAACCGCTGAAGCCAGCACCGCTTTTATTAGGATGGCCAATCAAGATGATTGCTGCACCCGTTTCCTTGGCCAAACCGGTCAGCAGGTTTAGGAATGCAGCGACTTGGTTGCGGACATTCTCATTGCCGCTGAAAAAGTGAGCAACATTATCCAGCACCACAAGCCCGGCACCCATTTCGCGAATGGTCTTGCCAAGCCACTGGTAGGCCGGCGACGGTGCCATTCGCCCGCTTGCGTCAAAGGTAGCCAGTTCGGCGTTCAGCGCACCAGCGAGGCTGACCACGCCCATCCAGCCATCGAGGTCCGCGATCTGGATACCGGTGGACTCGAGGATGGCGCTCTGACGCCTGTGAAGCTCGCTGCTGTCATCCTCGCACGTCACGTACAGCGAGACAGCCCGGCGCGTCTGAAGGCCCATCCACAAGGCTCCTGCGGCGACGCTGGTGCATATCTGCTGGCTCAGCAGCGACTTACCCGCGCCACCCGGCGCGTAGAGCATCGTGACCTCACGAGAGGCGACCCAATCCACTACCGTCCAAACGCGCTGCTCAGGCGCTTTCCTCGCCCAAGCGGCAACGTTGATGACGTCAGGTTCATCAACCATCTGGACCGGTACAGGAGCGGCGGCGACTTCGTTGCGAAGCGGCGCGCCGTTGACAGTCACATTGGACGTATCGACAAGCTTAATCTCAGGCCGGTTAAAAGCCGTCTCAATCGTTCTACGGCGGTAGTAAGGTCGGGCTTGCGTCTTGTCCTTGTTGTTAGCAGCATTGACACGATGGCCAAGCGGCGATGCCAGCCAAATGCGTTCAACCTGCTCACGATTTCCAGACAGGATAGCCAAGGAATTGACTAGCGCTTGGTCGGCGCGACTATTATCTTTGCCATCGTGCGAAATGTCGCCATTGTAGCGCGCGGCCATCACCGGGTCACGGTAAAGCAAGGCTACAACTTCAGCATCGCTTTTATTGACAGCGCGGTCAGCCTGAATACCAGCGTCAGCCTCTTTGCCGCCACCCATCTCCTGATGTAAAGTATCAAGAAGCTCTTGGCGACTGGCAATAGGCGCATTGTTGACGATATTGCCGGTCATGGTGAAGAAGCGGTCAGACGAATAAACTTCAACACCGTCGCGACGACGCCCGCACGAGACGTTGCCCTTGACAATGATGTGCAAGCCGGTGCCGCTGGGACTTACCTCAGTATAGCTGTCAAACTCACGACAAATCTTCTCTTGAAGTCGGTTCGCCTCGGGGTCGCCATGCGTGTCGTCAAGGTCAATGCCGGTATAAGGGTCATCGTCACCGAACATAAAGCCGATGCCGCTAAACCCTGTTTCCTCGACAGGCGCGATAGGGCTGCAAGGTCCGACTAGCGATAGAGGCGCTGAGCAAGCTTGCTCAAAGCTACCCCATTCGGCGGGCCGATTAGCAGCCGCTTTCTTGCCGCCGGGCCAAGGCTGGTAAGGAACCTTTGTGGGCTTGGAGCCACCACGAACCTCAAGACGCCAGCACACCCACTGTGAGAGATTACGCAGTTCATTGGGAATGTTGTCGTAGCACGTAGACATAGTAAGCCTTCGGGTCGCTCACCGGTCTTTTCTAGTTCACCCTCTTTACAGGGGATGCCTTCGCAACTAAAAAATACGGGTTCGCAGATTTGGATCGTTTGCGGATCGTTTGTCAGGAAGCCTCAGACCCTCACGGTGCGTGCTGTCACCGTGAGGGTTTTTACTGGCTCACGCGGCAACTTTGGAGTTAATCCACTCTGAGATTTGCGCCTCGGTGAAAAGCGTTCGCCGGCCAAACTTTAGCGGCTTCAACTCGCCGGCTTGAACGGCTCGGTAAATTGTAGCGCGTCCAAGCTTGGTGAACTTCATAACACCCTGAACATCAATCAATTGCGGTAGGGCTGGTGTGGTGTCGATTTGCATTGTGCATGCTCCCGAATGATCTAATGACCACTCAGGTGCCTCAACGTCCCAAATTGCGTCAAGGGAAAAACAGTGTCAAAGCCCAGAAATCGCGCCTGTTCTTTATACGTTCTGCTATTCGTGCTTAAGTTTGCTTATAGTTGCTTTAAAAGCCAGCCTAATACTTGCGATAAAAGCCAGCGAGCTAGCCAGCCAAGCCAGCAGGGTCAGCCTGAAAGCCAGCCAAGTGGGCCAGATACGCAAAAGGGCCAGCATTTCTGCCAGCCCTTAGCGGATGATATAGAAGCCAAGCCCACATTGAAGCAGATGAGTATGCCGGCTACGTGCTGATAAGGGGGTATCGTCTCGTGCTTCAGATCATTTTCGGGGATGATGAGCATACGGCAGCGGATGGGCCGTACGCGCGGCTGATGAAGACCCGTAAGTGGCTTTACCTCTCATCCGCGACCTTGTCGATCGTACACGGCGGACTTTACAACGAAAAGGCTGCATCAAGCCTGCTAAAATTCGTTAAAGCGCCAACATCGGTTGTTGAGCCGGCTCTTGCGATAGGTGTTGCCTATCTTTTGCTGCAATATAGCCTCTTGGTCGGACAGCTCTTATCGACCTACGACATTGTTATTTCTGATAGGTTCATCTTCCGACGATCAGATGACTTAACCTCTGCTCGCGACAGAATTAAAGAGGCAACGAGCCAGCTTCAATCCAGCATCAATGCTTTTCGGCAGGATTTTGCAGTTGCACTTCAAGCTCGACAGAATGAACTTGTAAATCAGATTGCGTTAGAAGGTAAGAAGCTAAACGCCCTGACCGAACAGAGAGTTAAGCTTCAGCAGCAATTATCGGGCAACGGCTCTCTCGCAAAGGTAATGCACGATGAGGGTCGGCAAAACGCGATAAGGGCAAGGCTAATCAACTCTTTAAAGAAGCTAAAATCCTCGCCTTTAGAGGAGCTTGATCCTTCCTACGACCCAAATGTCAAGCTATGCCAGTCGGCACTTCTGGAAGCGGAGCAGGCTTTTAAAATCTTACGCTCCGAAATGCCGTCTGAGAGGCATGGATATAGGTTTGCAGAAGTGATTATCGATACTCTACGTTTGGGGCCGCCTTGGTTATTTGCCGCCCTCGCCTTGCTGCATTATCTGGTGATTTGGCCCTTCAACGGCTGACCTCTCTTTGTAATTGAACTTGTCCTTCGTTGATAAAATTCTCCCAAGCCGACATAAGCTCGATTCTCCGCTCAAGATAATTCGTGCGCAGATACGCCGCCCGCACGGCATTCGTATCCTTGTGGGCAAGTGCCGTTTCCAGCACCTCACCGGGGAATGACGTTGCCTCAGCGCCCCAATCGCGAAAGCAGGAGCGAGCCAATCCATGAGCCGTAATAGCCGGCATAACGGCATGAAGCGTCTTGTTGATGGCCACATCCGATAGCAGCCCGCCGGTAGGGCCGGGGAAGACCCTGCCCACAATAGGCGCGTCGTCGGGCTGGCCAGCGCTGGTGAGCTTCGCACGCGCCCGCTCAGCCATCGTGGAGAGGATCGACAGCGCTTCAGCGCTCAGCGGGACCGTGTGAGCCTCGCGTGCCTTCATGCGCGCCTCAGGGACGTGCCAGAGCGCCTTGTCGCGGTCGATCTCGCTCCACTGAGCGCCGCGTACCTCCATCGACCGTGCGGCGGTCAGGACGCTGAAGCGGAGAGCGAGGGCGGACGTGCTGTCCTTCTCCCTGAGCGCTGCCATGATCGTCGGCACCTCCTGCCATGGCGGCGCTGCGTGGTGCTTGACCTTGCCGGCTACCTCGCGAGGCGATGGCATGATTTTGTCCAGGTGGTTTTTCCACCGGGCCGGATTGCGCCGGTCAATTTCCTCAGTGATGTAAGCGTAATCAATGACAGCCTCGACCCGCTGACGGACTCGCGTAGCCGTCTCGGTCTTGGTGGCCCAAATGGGTGTCAGGATCGCCATTATGTCCGCAACCGTAATGGCAGCGGGCCGTTTGGCTCCAATGTGGGGATATGCGTAAGCCTGAAGCGTGGATGGCCATTGAGCAAGGTGCTTGGCGTTAGGCTCGTTGCCGTTCCTGCCACGCTTGCCTTGACGGTTGGCGATATACTCGACCGCGTAATCCTTGAAGGTTTTCGCCATCGGCTCAGCCGCCGGCTTCAGAATCAAAGCCGGGTTACGATCCGCCGCAACCTCAGCGCGTAGCCGCTCAGCAATCTCGCGAGCCGCTTTAAGCGACTTGGCAGGGTAAGACCCCAAGCCAATCTCAACCGGCTTACCCTTGGCCGCTTCGCCAGCCCAAGTGGCGGTCAGTCTGACCTTGAAGCGGAAAACGAAGTTGATGCCTGACCCGCGACGCCGGACATAAAGATTGCCGCCATCGCTGGTGTAGCCCTCTTTGGCCTTCTTAACCTGAGAGTCGGACAGTAGGTTGATAGCCGCCATAAACCCGCCTTCCACCCGCCTATTCGGGCCATCCCTCAGCCTTACCCTAGGGCTGAGAAATGGGCAAACAGGGGGAAACGTCCTGAGACGCTGAAGTTAGCTAAAAGCCAGCATTTCTGCGGGTTTGAGCTAATTTCTGGCTGTTTTGCATGGCGTAATTGGCGGAAGAGGTGGGATTCGAACCCACGGAGAGCTTGCACCCTCGCTGGTTTTCAAGACCAGTGCCTTAAACCGCTCGGCCACTCTTCCTGACGTGCGGTGCGGCTGCCTATGGCAGCAACGCTTGGCCGTGTTCAAGCCCCTGACCAACGCTGCGGTCATCCGTGCCCGCCCTGCGACGATTTGCGGTACCGCTGTTGCGCGCGCTGTGTCAGAACCGGGCGATCATGAAAGCGGTAACAACTCTCACGCGCGGCCTGGCAGCAGCAGTGTGCCTGATCGCGCCGGCGGCGGCGTCGGCACAGGACGACAGCGGATTCAGCACCTATCTGGCGCAGGTGCGCGGACGCGCGGCGGCGGCAGGCGTGACGAACGCCACGCTCGACAACGTGCTGCCCGCGCTGACCTTCAACCCGCGTGTCGTCGCGCTCGATCAACAGCAGCCGGAGGCGCGCCCCAACGCGCCGGTCCCACGCTTCGCACCGTACCGTACCACGCACGTCGACACCGCCCGTATCTCCCGCGGGCGCGCCACCTACGAGGCGCAGCGTGCCCGGCTGGCGCGCGTCGAGGCGGCGACCGGCGTGCCCGAACAGATCATGGTCGCGATCTGGGGCCACGAAACCAATTACGGGTCGTACACCGGCGATTTCGACACGATCCGCAGCCTCGCCAGCCTCGCCTATGAAGGGCGGCGGCGGCCGTTGTTCGAGGGCGAGCTGATCGCGGCGCTGAAGATGATCGACCGTGGCGTGTCGCGGACGCAGCTCACCGGCAGCTGGGCCGGGGCGATGGGCAATCCGCAATTCCTGCCCTCGGTCTACCTCCGGCTCGCGCGCGACGGCGATGGCGACGGACGGGCCGACATCTGGAACTCCGCGGCGGACACGCTGGCGTCGATCGGCAATTACTTCGTCCAGGCCGGCTGGCGCCGCGGCCAGCCGTGGGGCGTCGCCGCCAACGTCCCGGCCGCCTTCGACCGCACCGAGGTCCGCAACCGGCTCGTCTCGCCACGCTGCCCGCGCGTATTCGAGCGGCATAGCGGCTGGCGGTCGATGGCCGAATGGCGCGCGCTTGGCGTGTCCGCGCAGGGCCGCACGCTCGCCGACGACGTACAGGCGACGCTGATCGAACCCGATGGCCCCGGCCAGACCGCCTATCTGCTGACCGGCAATTACCGCGTGATCCTCGACTATAATTGCTCGAATTTCTACGCGCTCTCGGTCGGTCTGCTCGCCGATGCGATTGCGTCATAGCGGCGGCGCGCTATGGCATGATGCCGACCAATTCTCTTCGCTTCGACACACGGAACCATCGATGACCAAGCTGCTGACCGTTCTTGCGCTTCCCGCTGCCGTCGTTGCGCTGGCGATGCCCGCCGTCGCCTCCGCGCCGCAGTTCGACACGCCTGCGCCGGTCGCGTTCCTTGAGGATGTGTCGACGGGCGCGGTGCTGTTCGCGCGCGACGCCGATCGCCGGATGCCCCCGGCGTCGATGGCGAAGATGATGACGGTCTATACCGCGTTCGAGATGATCAAGCGCGGCGACCTGAAGCTCGACACCGAGTTCGAGGTGCGGCCTGAGACCTGGAAGAGGTGGCACGGCCCGCAGGCGGGATCGACGATGTTCCTGTCGTCGGGCGAGCGCGTTTCGGTCGCCAACCTGCTCTATGGCATCGTCACCTTGTCGGGGAACGACGCGTGCATCGTGCTGGCCGAGGGCATCTCCGGCACCGAGCAGGCGTTCGTCGAGCGGATGAACGAGGATGCCGCGAAGCTCGGCCTGAAGAACAGCCACTTCGGCACCGCGAACGGTTGGCCGGATGGCGGCGTCACCTATGTTACCGCGCGTGATCTCGCCACGCTGGCCGCCGCGACGATCCAGCAGCATCCGAAGCTCTACAAGCAATTCTATTCGCGCCGCGATTTCACTTGGGGCAAGACGATGGGCGCCGGTCAGGCGATCACCCAGGCCAATCGTGATCCGCTGCTCGGCCGCGTCGCCGGGGCCGATGGACTGAAGACCGGCCACACCGACGAGGCCGGCTATGGCTTCACCGGGTCGGCGGAGCAGAACGGCCGCCGGTTGGTCATGGTGCTGGCCGGCCTGACCAGCTTCAACCAGCGCGCGAGTGAATCGGTGCGCTTCATGGAATGGGGCTTTCGCGCCTGGCAGGCCAAGCCGGTCGTCAAGGCCGGCCGCGAGGTCGGCACCGCCACGGTACAGCTCGGCAGCGCGCGCGAGGTGAAGCTCGTCGCGCCGAAGGATCTGAGCGTCACCATCCCGTCGGGCAGCCGTCCGAAGCTCGCCGCCAAGATCGTCTATGACGGTCCGATCAAGGCGCCGATCAAGCAGGGCGCGCATATCGCCGATCTCGTCGTGTCGTCGCCCGGCCTGCCCGAGCAGCGGATGCCGCTGGTCGCCGGTGGCGACGTCGGCGAGGCGGGCTTCTTCGGTCGCGCGTGGCAGGGCCTGTTCGGCTGACCGGCAGCAGCGGGATGACGAAAGGGCGGTTTCTTAGCCTCGAAGGCGGGGAGGGGGCGGGCAAGTCGACGCAGGTCCGCGCGCTCGCCGCCGCCCTCGCCGAACGCGGCATCGACACCGTCGTGACCCGCGAACCCGGCGGCAGCGAGGGGGCGGAGGCGATCCGCGCTCTGCTGATGCAGGGCGACACCACGCGCTGGAGCGCGCGCGCCGAGGCGTTGCTGTTCGCCGCCGCGCGCGCCGATCATGTCGAGAAGGTGATCCGCCCCGCGCTCGACGCCGGTCGCTGGGTAATCTGCGACCGTTATATCGATTCGACACGCGCCTATCAGGGGGTCGCGGGCGGGATCGACGACGCCGCAATCCTCATGCTGCATGGGTTCGGCGCATCGGGGCTGCTTCCCGATCGTACCTTCCTGCTCACGCTTCCGGCGGACGTGGGGGCAGCGCGCGCCGCGGCGCGCGACGGGACCGCCGCCGATCGCTTCGCGCGCCGCGATCCGGGCTTCCACGGCGCGGTCACCGCCGCCTTCGACGCGTTCGCGGTCAGCGATCCGGAGCGGTTCCGCCAGATTGACGCGACCATGCCCGCTTCCGCGGTGACCGCTGCGATGCTCGACGCGTTGGCGGACTTGCTGCCGTGACGACGGTGCGTGGCCACCGCGCCGCGATCGACGCATTTCTGGCCGCGAGCACCGGTGGCGCGCTCCACCATGCCTGGTTGCTTGCCGGGCCGCACGGCGTCGGCAAGGGGACGTTCGCGCAGGCCGCGGCATTGCGATTGCTCGCCGACGCAATGACGCCCGGCGCTCTGCCTCCCGGCTTTAGCGTGCCTGACGAGCATCCCGCGGCAAGGCTTGCGGCGGCAGGATCGCACCCCGATCTGCGCGTGCTGCGGCGGCTCGCGAAGAAGGACAAGGAAGACGAACTCGCACGGTCGATCACCGTCGACCAGATCCGCAGCCTCGGGCCGTTCCTCGGCACGATGCCGTCGCTGTCGCCGCGCCGTGTGATCGTGATCGACGCCGCCGACGATCTCGAACGCCCCGGCGCGTCGAACGCGCTGCTCAAGAGTCTGGAGGAGCCGCCCGCCGGCACGGTGTTTCTGCTGGTCAGTCATGCGCCCGGCCGGCTGCTGCCGACGATCCGCTCCCGCTGCCGGCTGCTCCGCTTCGATCCGCTCGACGATGCCGACATGGCCGCGGTCCTTGCCGAAGCCTTGCCGGAGGCCGATGCCGAGGAGCGCGCGGCGCTGGTGCGGATCGGGGAGGGGCGCCCGGCCGCGCGATCGGCTATGCCGGGCTCGATCTCGGCGCGCTCGACACCGCGGTCGAGGCGATCGGGCGCGATGGCGATCCGATGCTCTCGCGCCGCGCCGCCCTCGCGCGGGCCTTGTCACCCAAGACCGCACAAGCCCGTTACGAGGCGTTCCTCGATCGCGTGCCGACCGTCATCGCGCGAATGACCGCACTGCGCGTCGGTGAAGATTTGCGTGCTGCGCTCGATGCCTATGACGAGGCACGCCAAGTCGCGGCCGCCGCGCGCAGCCTGTCGCTAGACACGCAAGGTACCGTCTACGAGCTGACCGGAATCGTCGCGCGACTGGCGGAGCCCGGTAAGCTTCACGAAGTCAGCCCGTCATTGCGAGCGCAGCGAAGCAATCCAGAACCGGGCCCGTAAGACGTCGTGTGCCTCGCTGCACTCGCAATGGAGGCAGATAGCCGACCGTTCAAGCCGTACGGGTCGAGCCAGCGTCCCACACGCCACCGCGCGCTTGTTCTACCGATCGTCAAACCCTAGGACGACGCCATGGGCGAACCCTTCTACATCACCACCGCGATCAGCTATCCTAATGGCCGTCCGCATATCGGCCATGCCTATGAAGCGATCGCCGCCGACGCCATCGCACGGTTCCAGCGGCAGGCCGGGCGCGACGTCCGCTTTCAGACCGGCACCGACGAGCACGGGCTGAAGATGGTGCAGACCGCGCGCGACAAGGGCGTCGAGGTCCGCGCACTCGCCGATGAAATGTCCGGCTATTTCAGGTCGATGTGCGACGCCTTGAGCATCAGCTATGATCGCTTCATCCGCACGACCGATGCCGATCATCATCTCGCCAGCCAGGCGCTGTGGCGCGCGATGGCGGCCGCAGGCGACCTGTACCTCGACCGTTACGAGGGCTGGTACTCGGTTCGCGACGAAGCCTTCTACGACGAGAAGGAACTGGTCGACGGGCAGGGGGCGAGAAGTTGTCGCCGCAGGGCACGCCGGTGACATGGACCGCGGAAGAGACATGGTTCTTCCGCCTGTCCAAATACCAGCAGCCGCTGCTCGACTTCTACGCCGCCAACCCCGACTTCATCCGGCCGGACTCCCGCCGAAACGAGATTCTGCGCTTCGTCGAGGGCGGGCTGTCCGACTTGTCGGTGTCGCGTACCAGCTTCGATTGGGGTGTGCCGGTCCCCGACAGCCCCGGACACGTCATGTACGTCTGGGTCGATGCACTGACCAATTACCTGACCGGCGCGGGTTATCCCGATGGCGACATGCCGCATTGGCCGGCCGATCTGCATCTGATCGGCAAGGATATCGTCCGCTTCCACGCTGTTTACTGGCCGGCGTTCCTGATGTCCGCCGGCGTTGCGTTACCGAAGACTGTCTTCGGCCACGGCTTCCTGCTCCACCGCGGCGAGAAGATGTCGAAGAGCCTCGGCAACGTCGTCGATCCGCTCGATCTGGCGAACGCCTTCGGCGTCGACGGTCTACGCTATTTCCTTCTCCGTGAGGTCAGCTTCGGACAGGACGGCAGCTACGCCGCCGATGCGATCGTCACCCGCGTCAACGCCGAACTGGCGAATGCCTTCGGCAATCTCGCGCAGCGCACCCTGTCATTCATCGCCAAGAACCTTGGCGGTACGTTCCCAGAGGCCGGGCGCACCGACGTCGCAGACGGGCAGTTGATCGAGGAGGTCGTCGTCGCCTGTGCCGGCTTCAAGGCGGCGTTCGCCGATCTGATGCTCAGCCAGGGCATCGAGGCTTGGATGCGCGGCGTCTTTGCGTGCAACCAATATATCGACGCACAGGCGCCATGGGCGTTGCGCAAGACCGATCCGGAGCGGATGCACGCCGTGCTCGGCACGTTGGTCCGCGCGATCCGGATGCTCGCGATTACGATCCTGCCGGTGGTGCCGGCCGGGGCGGGGCGCGTGCTCGATCTGCTCGGCGCCGACGATCGAACGCACGCGGCGGTCGACGATGACGGCTGGTACGCTCGGCAGGTCGCTGCCGGCTTCGTACTCGCGACGCCGACGCCGGCTTTCCCGCGGCTTGAAATGCCTGTCGAGGCGGAGCCGGCCTGATGCTCGCGGACAGCCATTGCCACCTCAACTACAAGGGGTTGGTCGAGGAACAGCAGGCGGTGCTCGAACGCGCCCGCGCGCGCGGCGTAACCGCGATGCTCAACATCGCCACCAGAGAGAGCGAGTGGGATGCGGTGCTGGCCACCGCCGAACGCGAGCCCGATGTCTGGGCGACGGTGGGCATCCACCCCCACGAGGCGGACGCCCACCCGCACGTCGACACCGCCAAGCTTGTGGCGCGCGGCCAGCACCCCCGCGTTGTCGGCGTCGGTGAGAGTGGGCTCGACTATCATTACGAGCATTCAGATCGCGCGCGGCAGCAGGCGAGCTTCCGCGCGCACATTGCCGCCGCGCGCGCTCTGCAGGTGCCGATCGTCGTCCACACCCGCGACGCCGAGGATGACACGCTCGCGATCCTGCGTGAGGGAATGGAGGAAGGAAGCTTCACCGGTGTGATCCACTGCTTCACCGCAAGCGGTATTTTCGCCGATGCGGCGCTACAACTCGGCCTGTTCATTTCTGTTTCCGGCATCGTGACGTTCCGCAACGCGACCGACTTGCAGCAAACCGCCGCACGTTTGCCGCGTGAGCGGCTCCTGATCGAAACGGATGCGCCGTTTCTTGCGCCCGTTCCGAACCGCGGCAAGCCGGGGGAGCCGGCGTTCGTCGCCGACACCGCGGCGTTTCTCGCCAACCTACGTGGCGAGGAAGTCGAGGATTTACGGTCGTATACGGCGCACAACTTTCACCATCTCTTCAGCAAGACGCTGTCACGGTGAAGGTCCGCATTCTCGGCTCGGGCACGTCCTCCGGTGTCCCCCGGATCGGCAACGACTGGGGCGATTGCGATCCAGAAGAACCTCGTAACCGTCGGAAAAGATCATCAATTCTCGTCGAGCACGACGGTAAGCGTATCCTGGTCGACACCAGCCCGGACATGCGTCAGCAATTGCTCGACGCCGACGTGAACACGTTCGATGCGGTGATCTGGACGCACGAGCACGCCGATCATGTCTTTGGAATCGATGATCTTCGTCAGGTCTACCATGCGCTCGGACGTCCGGTAGAGGGATACGCCCGGCCGCGCACTGCCGCAGCGCTTCGCCGCCAATTCGGCTATGTCTTCGAAGGCAATCGCGGATACCCGCCCACGGTAAATCTCAATGACTTGCCGGATAAACTTCGCATCGGCGCGATCGATATCAGCATCGTCGACCAACCGCACGGCGGCATCACCTCAGCGGGATTGCGCTTCGAAGCCGGCGGCCATGTCATTGGCTATGCCACTGATATCAGCGCAATGACCGCCGACATGCAGCAGCATTACCAGCACCTCGACGTCTGGATCGTCGACGCCCTGCGACGCCGCCCACATCCCACGCATCCCGACCTAGCAACGGTGCTGGGCTGGACCGACGACCTAAAACCACGCCAAACCGCACTAGTCCACATGGATCAGTCGATGGACTACGCCACGCTCTGCGCCGAACTACCGCCGGGCGTAGAACCGGGCTTCGATGGCTGGGAGTGGTCGGCGTGAGCGACAGAGCAATGCAGGCCGCAATCCTATTGATCGTCCTAGTTCTGCCGCTTGCAGCGCTGGTCGCACGGCGTGTGCCGTTAGGAACCACGCTGAAGTACGGCGCTATCTGGCTGGGGATCATAGCCTCCTCGCCATACTTCTTCGCAGTTTTACATAATGTAGATTATCGAGATTGACTGTGAAGCTGGATGGACGGCTACGCGTTACCCTGGCGTCGCCTTGGTCGCCTTAGCCTCCGCCGTCAGCACCAGTTCCGCTGCCAGCAAGGCGCCCGCCTGATCCTGCGCCACAGATGTGCCTTCGACGATATCGTTGATGAATTGCGGGCCGAATGGCAGCGGGACTTTTGAGCAGTCGATGTAGCGCGTGCCCTTGCGATCGGCGATGAACAGATGGTTGCCGCCGGGGTGCCCGGCGATGTCAACGTACTTACGTAGCTCGATATATCCCTCGGTGCCGAGGATGAAGAGTCGGCCGTCACCCCAGGTCGGCAAACCGTCCGGGGTGAACCAATCGACCCGAATATACCCGGCTCCACCGCTGCCGTGGAGCATCATATCACCGAAATCCTCGAACTTCGGATGCTCCGGGTGCGCGAAATTGCCGGTTTGCGACGCGAGCACCTGCGCGCGCGTACTGCCCGTCAGATAGACGAACTGATCGGCCTGGTGGCTGCCGACATCGGTAAGGATGCCACCGTTGCGCGCCGGATCCCAGAACCACGCCGGACGGTTCGACGCGGACAGGCGATGCGGCGCGAGGTTGATGGTCTGGATCACGCGCCCGATCGCGCCGTCGTGCACCATCTGCCCAGCCATTACCGCGGCGGGCACCTCCAGCCGTTCGGAATACATGATCCCGTACTTGCGCCCGGTCTCCTTGATCGCACGGCGCACGTCGGCGAGCTGCGCGAGCGTGGTCACCGCCGCCTTGTCGCTGAGATAGTCCTTGCCCGCGCGCATCACGCGGATGCCGAGCGGTGCACGCAAACTGGGGATCGCGGCGCTGCACACCAACTTGATCGCACGATCCTGAAGGATCTCGTCCTCGCTCCGCGCCAGCTTCGCGCCGGGATAGCGTTGGCGGAACGCCGCGATCTGCTGCGGATCGGTCGCATAGAAGCTGGTGAGCACCCCGCCCCCGCGGATCATCGCATCGGTGATCCCGTAGATGTGGTTGTGATCCATCCGGATCACGGCGAACGGCACGCGGTACTTGGCCTCCGATGCAGGTTTGGCGACGGCGGTTTCGGTCGGCGCGTCGCCGCGGGTCGCGGATTGCGCCAGCGCATCGCCGGCCAACCCCATCAACCCTGCGCTCAACCCCAACCCCAGCACCGAACGGCGATCGGAATGCGTCATCGTCTTCGTCCCCCTCAAACCGTAACCAGCGACGTCGGCCAGGTCATCGCCTCCCCGCGGTCCATCGCCTGTTCGCCGAGCAGCGAGGCCACGCTGGCGTAATAGGCCTGCTGCAACAAACCCGGCAGCGGTTTGCCCGAACGGACCGCCTCGCCGAAGCCTTCGAACTGCAGCATCGTCTCGTCGTACTCGCCCCAGCCGAGCGACTCACCCGGAGTCGTCACCGGCAGTTCCGGAAACCACGTCGCGCCGCCGATCGGGATCGTGCGCTTGTGCCCCCGCTTCACGTCGGCCTGCATCCGCTGCAACGCCAGCGCACGCGCCGGCACCTCCTGATAGATGCGGCCGAGTTCGGGCTCGATCGTTCCCTTGCTGCCCTGGATCTGCTCCTCGCATCCGTAACGGGCGTTGTTGAGCAGCGAGGTGTAGATCACCTTCCTGCCGCCCGCATATTCGTAGATCAGCGCGACATGGTCGTAGACCTCACGCCCGTCCTTCCAGAAGCAGATGCTGCCCGAGCCGATCACCCGGGTCGGCACGCCATCGAGAAACCAGTTGCCGACCTGAAGCTGGTGGGTCGCCAGCTCGGTCATCAACCCTGCCGAGCTTTCGCGGTACAACCGCCAGTTGATCCGGCGATCATCGCTGTCGGCAGGGACCGGGCGACGCCACGCATTGTTGCGATGCCAGCTCGCACGGATCTGCGTGATCGAGCCGATCTCCCCGGCCTTCACGCGGCGCAACGCGTTGAGATAGGTCGGATGGAACATGCGCTGATGCCCGATCTGGAGGATCTTGCCCCGCGCACGCGCGCGCTCGACCATGCGTCCACAATCCGCGATCGTTCGCGCCATCGCCTTCTCGCACCAGACGTGGAGCCCGGCGTCCATCGCGTCGAACGTATGCTGTGCGTGGCGATGGAGCGGCGTCGCGATCACCACCGCGTCCAGTCCGCGTGCGTCGAGCATCGCGCGATGATCGCTGAACTCGGGCGTGCCCGCCGCCCATTTACGCGCCTTGCCGAGGTTCGGTGCATAGGTGTCGCACATCGCGGCGACCACGCAGTTGCGCGTCTTTGCGATATTCTGGATCAGCGCGCGTCCGCGATCGCCGGTTCCGATCACGCCGAGCCGCACCTTGCCCGACCCGGCGGTTTCCGCACCGGCGGCGATCGCCGCCCATGGCGTCGCGGTCGCCATCACGCTGCCGGCAGTGGCCATCAACACACGATCGAGGAACGTGCGACGCGTCACATCGAATATCTTGTCGGTCATCAAACGAACATCCTGGTCGGTGCGGCAGCAGTCTCGAGTTCGAAGAGCATCCGCCTGGTCCCATCATGCAGCCGTCGTGCCGCGGCGTCATCCGCCACGATCAGCGCGGTACTCAACATCTCTGCCATCGCGCCGCTGCGGTCGACGACGATCGCCGTGCGTGGCGCAACGATCGCGGCGGCGTCACCCGGCCGCAGCATCGCCGCGCGCTCGGGCGCATCGATCCCGCCGCCGATCGTCGCCGAGATCGACAGCGCCTCATCGATCAGCGCGACCTCGACCAGCATCTGCTCGGCGTCGCGAGGATCGGGAATGGCGAACGACCACGCGCCGCCCAGCGGGTGCTCGCCAATCACCGCGATCGAGCTTTCCCCCGCCGACAGCAACGCGCAATCGACCTGCGTCTCGCGTAACGCCACCACCGCACGATCGAGCGCATACCCCTTACCGAATCCACCGAAGTCCATCGCGATCGGCGCGGCGCAGGCGATCGTCATCGCGCGTCGATCCAGCCGTACGTCCTTCCAGCCGACCGAGCCATGTCGCGCATCGACACTGGGATCGAACAGACCGGCCGTCACACTGCGCGCATCATCGATACGGACCAACGCGTCGAGCAGGATCGGGTCGTCGATCGCTGCGCATCGTCCGCTGCGCAGCGCCTCGTTCAGCGCCGTCGCCGGCGATGGCCGATGAATCGTCAGCGCGTCATCGACAAGCTCGATCGCGCGCTGCGCCATGGCCAGCGCCTCGGGCGCACCGCCACCGAAGCGGTGCAGCTCGATACGCGTTCCCATCGCGGCGAAGCACAGTTCGCCGGTCGCGGTCAGTGCGCGGGTCGAGACGGCCGGCTGGGTCAGGCCCTCACCTCCCAGCCCGGCTGATAGTCGACCGCCCACAATTTCATCGCCTCGGCGCTGGCGGGCTTGCCCGTCGCCGGGTCGATCGTCAGCACGCTGTTGGTGCGATAGGCGATGTTGCCGAGGTGGCAGAGCGTGGTGCTGATATGCCCCTCGGCGATCGGCGAAGCGAGCGCGCTTGCCTTGCCGCGGATCACGTCCACGAAGTTGCGCGCGTGATAGACGTCGAGCACGCCTTCCCCGACCGTCCCGGTCGTCTCCGACGTTGCAGCCGCCTTGACCTGCCGGGTCTGCTTGCCCGCCAAATCATATAGCTCGAAGCCGTTGCGATCGACGATCGCCGATCCCTTGGTGCCGAGCAACAGCACCCCGCGACCGCGACCGTAGGTCTGCTGCCCGTTGCAGCTTTCGCCCTTCCAGCGGATCACGCGATTGTCGTCATAGGTGAGATCGAGCGCGAGCGAGTCGTACATTTCCCAGTCGTCGCCCGCGTGGAAGCGCTTCGCGCCACGGGCCGCCACCGTGTTCGGATAGGTCAGCCCCATCAGCCAGCGCGCGACGTCCAGTTCGTGCATCGCGTTGTTGCAGATTTCGCCGGTGCCGTACTTCCAGAACCAGTGCCAGTTATAATGGACGAGGTTCGAGCGATACTCACCGCGTGGACGTGGCCCCTGCCACAAATCCCAATTGAGATTGGCCGGAGGCGCGACAACATTGCCCTTGCCGATCGAGCCGCGATTGTTGGCGTACCAGGTCTGCGCCTCATAGATGTCGCCCAACTCCCCGGCGCGGATCAACGCCCCCAGCTGCTGCGTCTCGGGGCTCGAGCGCTGCTGGTTGCCGACCTGCAGCACGCGCCCGGTGCGCTTCTGGGTCGCGATCAGCGCCTCGCCCTCGGCGGGCGCGATCCCGATCGGCTTTTCCATGTAACAATGCCGCCCGGAATCCATCGCGTCGATCGCGAGCTTGGCGTGCCAATGGTCCGGGGTGGCGACGGTGATGACATCGACCGCTTTGCGATCGAGCAACCGGCGGTAATCGCCCTCGGTCTTGATCGCGCTGTTGCCCTTGGCGGCGAAGGCGGCGGCACGCTTGGCGAGCACGTCCGAGTCCACGTCGACAAGGTGGGTGATCGCGACATTCGGCTGCTTGCTGAACGCGCTGAGATGCGCCTGTCCGCGGCCGTTGACCCCGACCACCGCGACGCGCAGCCGGTCGTTCGCGCCCTTGATCTGGGCATAGCTTCGCGCGCTGATCGCGACTCCCAGTGCCGCGCCGGCCCCGGTCAACATCGTGCGACGATCGATCATCGGTGCATTCCCCTCGATATTCGCGGATCTTGATCGATCGGAAGTCGACCCGATCGCCATGGTCCTGCAACAGGATCGGGCCTTGCGCCCGTTCGCCGAACGACGGCCATTTGGCATATTTGCTTTGCGCCACCAGCGCGCGGAACTCGGGCGAGCCACGCTCATATTCGACGACCTTGAAGCCGTTGAGCCAGTGTTCGACATGCCGACCGCGCGAGACGATCACCGCGCGGTTCCACTCGCCTGGCGGGTTGACGCGCTTGCCGAGGCTGCTCGGGTCGGAAAGGTTGCGCGCGGGAATCAGGTCATAGAGGGAGCCGATCGTGCGATTGCCGTCGCGCCCGCGCTTGGCGTCAGGGTGGCGCGCGTCGTCGAGCAATTGATATTCCAGCCCGATCGCCGACCCCTCCCCCTTCGACAGGTCGGGATCGACGAAATATTTGACACCGCTGTTGGCGCCTTCGGTCAGGCGGAAGTCAACCGACAGTTCGAAATTCTTATATTCGCGCGTCGTGACGATGTCGCCGCCGTTGGTCGACTCCGCACCATTGGCGCCCTCGACGGTCAGCAGGCCGTTACCGATCGCCCAGCCCTTGGTCGGGAAGCCGCTTGCCTTGGCAGCCTTCCATCCGGTGCTGGTGCGCCCGTCCCACAACAGCTTCCAGCCCGCGCGGCGCTCGCCGTCCGACAAGCGGTTCGACAGCCAACCCTGCTGCTCCAGTCCGGTGGCCGGCATCGCGAAGCGCGCAGGGCGATCGGTGATCATCCGGACGTTGCGGAACCGGGCCTCTGGATGCCGCGCCGCATCGGCATCGGGAATGGCATGGACCTGAAAGGCGATGAAGCCGCGCGCGTCCATATCGTCGACGACGTCCGCGGCCGGCACACCGTTGATCCAGGTGCGCAGCCGGTTGCCGATCGCCTCGACGCGATAGTGGTTCCAGTCGCCGGAACGGAAGGTCTTCCGTGCCGCCTCGTTACGTCCGAGCGTATACAGCCACTGACGGCGCTGCTCGTCATACAGCCCGCCGCTCCAGGCGCGCTTCGACGGATCGATCTCGGCCTGATAGCCGAATACGACACCGTTGCGATAATCCGGGCGGCTCTGCCCGCGGATCATCACGCCCGAATTGAGCGCGGGATCGGTCTTCGCATCGAACTCGATGATGAAGTCGCCATATTGCGCGTCCGACACCAGCCAGCTGTTGGTCTTGCCCGGCTCGGCGCGCCCGACCAGCTCGCCGCCCGCGACATCGTAGGTGGCGGTGCCGCCGACCTTGTGCCAACCGGCCAGCCCGGCGCGCGGCGTCACGTCGCGCCACGGAGCATTCTGTTGACGGGCTTGCGGCGGCCGCGCCGTGCCTGCGGTAGAGAGCGTCGTGGCCAGCAATGCCGCCGCTGCGAGTGTACGGACCTTCATCGAGTATCCTGCCCTAATGCCGCGGCCGCGCCGATGGCGTGGACCGTCCTGTTTTTCGGATGCTTCCGCACCTCTTCACCTCACGAGCCTAAGTCGCGGCCCGACCACTTGCAATAGAGATGTCAGACATTGGCGTCTGCTTCGCGTTCGGCTACGGTCGATCTCCGGCGCCGTCGCGGTCGATGCGCCCTGCTGACGAAACGGACGTTCGATGCGCAAGACAGAAAGTGGCGGCAAGCTGTATCGCGGGATCGTCGATGCGATCATGACCGACATCGCCGCCGGCATCTATCCCGTGGGTGCGCGCCTTCCCGCCGAACGCGACCTGACCGAGCGGTTCAAGGTGAGTCGCCCTACCGTGCGCGAGGCGATGATCGCCTTGGAGATGCAGGGCATCGTCGAGGCTCGCAAGGGATCCGGGGTTTTCGTGCTCGCGACCGGCGCGGTCGATGCGAGTCGCGAGCTGGATATCGGCGCGTTCGAGATCACCGAAGCGCGACGGCTGCTGGAAGGTGAGGTCGCGGCGGTCGCCGCCACTGAGATCGATGCCGCGCAACTCGCCGAACTCCGCGCCTTGCTGGGGCAAATGGAGCAGAGTGACGTAACGGTTGCCGAAGATGCCGACCGCCGTTTCCACATCGCGATCGCCGAGGCGACCGGCAATGCGGTGATCATCGCCGCCGTCACCGACTTCTGGGACATGCGGTTCCGCTCCCCGCTCGCGCGCGAGGTGCTCGTCAAGGCAGGCAGCCTCGGCACGGAGAGCCGCATGGCGGAACATGGCCGCATCCTCGCGGCGCTTGAGGCGCGCTCGCCGGTCGACGCGCGCAACGCGATGCGCGACCATCTAAGCCGCGTGATCGACCATCTGCTCGACGTGACCGAGACCGAGGCGGTCGAGCGGGCGCGTGCCGAGGCGACACAGCGTCGTCATGCGCTCAGACGCCGCGCGGTTTAAAGCAAGCGAGTGCATTGTCAGCATGGACTGACAATGCTACCTGACAACTCGGTTAGGACACGCTTGGGCGACTGTCACAAGACAGCGCCCGGATTGCACAACGCAGCGTGCCGGCCGACAGGGAGAGGGTTTTTGACCAGTCAGCACCGCTTTAAGCGCCATCTGCACGTCTCGATCAGTCTGATGAGCATGGTCGCCGCCACGCCGCTCGCAGCGCAGACGACCGGCCAGACGCCCTCACCTGCCGCCGCCAGCGCCGATCAGGAACTGCCCGAGGGTCAGGTCGCCGATATCGTCGTCACCGGTTTTCGCGCCGCGCTGAACAACGCGCTCAACCAGAAGCGCAACGAGACGGCCGCGATCGACAGCATCGTCGCCGAAGATATCGGCAAATTCCCCGACTCCAACCTCGCCGAATCGATGCAGCGCATCCCCGGCGTCGCACTGTCGCGTGGTGACGGTGGCGAAGGGCGCAACATCTCGGTCCGCGGGCTCGGCGCGCAATTCACGCGCGTCCGCATCAACGGTATGGAAGGCGTGTCGCAGGTCAGCGGTAGTGATATCCGCGGCGGCGTCGCGACCGGGCGGTCATTCGACTTTGTGACCTTCCCGACCGAGATCTTCTCGGCGCTGTCGGTTCGCAAGACGATGTCCGCCGACGTCGAGGAAGGCTCGCTGGGCGCAACCGTCGATCTGCGCGCGCCCCGCCCGTTCGACCAGAAGAAGGACTTCGTCTTCTCAGGCACCGCTCGCGGCATCTACAACGACATCAAGAAGGACGTCGACCCGCGGCTGTCGGCGCTGTTCTCGAAGAAGTTCGGCGACACGTTCGGGATCCTCGGCAGCATCGCCTATTCGAAGCGCCACATCGACGAATATGCCTATTCGGCAGCCGACGTGGTCCCGACCTATGTCTACGGCCTCGAGGCTCCATCGAGCGTTCCCCGGACATCGACCGACCCGCTGATCGGCAGCGGCCCGAACCGCTCACTGATCCTCCCGTTCTGCACCCCCGTCGGCTACACCTATCGCGGTGTGGCGGTGAACGGCCCCAGCAGCGGGTTCACGCAATCGAACGGCACGCCGATCGGCGCGGACGCCAACAATTGCAGCACCAACAATCCCCGCACCGGCACTGCTGCGGCTTATGATTACATCATGAGCCGCCCCGGCGCGAATGGCCGTCCGGGTGGCGGCGTGTTCCTGCCCCGGCTGCCACGCCCGGTGAAGAGCAGCCAGGACCAGCAGCGGATCGCCGGATCGTTGACGCTGCAATGGAAGCCAAGCGATCTCACCGACATCTCGATCGATGGCCTGTATTCGCGCTTCAAGGTCAACCGCCTCGACACGATGTTCGACGCCCGCTCGTTCGGTCGTGCGCTGTCGAACAACGGTCAGCCGCTCACCTCGGTGCGAGAGATCGAAGTCGACGACAACGGCTCGCTGATCCACGGCCTGTTCGATGGCGTCGATCTCCGCTCGGAGATGCAGGACGAGAAATTCACCTCGGAATACAAGCAGGTAAACCTCAACATCGACCATCGCTTCTCCGACACGTTCCGCGTCTTCGGCCTTGCCGGCATCAACCGTTCGGAACTCGACGTGAACCGCCTTCAGGTCGCGATCGACTCGAACGACACACGCAATTGGTCGATCGACTTCCGCGACAATCCGGACATTCCGAAGGTCGGCTACGGCATCGACACCACCAATCCAGCGCTCTTCCAATATGGCCCGCCGCTCGCCACCGGCGACCAGCGCGGACAATTGTCCAATTTCATCCGGCGCAACACGATCACCAGCAAGACCTTCGAACTGAACACTGAATGGAAAGCGGCCCCCGGTTTCACCGTGCAGGTCGGCGGCCAATATCGCACCAACGAATATGTCGCGCTGGAGCGGCAACTGACCAATACCACGCCATTGACACTGCCCACCGGTGTGTCGGTCAGCGACTTCACCTTCGTGACCAACGGTATCGGCAAAAACCTCGGCGGTCAGCTTCAGGATTTCGTCGCGGTCGATCCCGACAAATTCCGTCGCGCGGTCAATTTCGACACCTATAGCTATTGCAACATTGAATGCGCGCGCGGGACCTACGGCGGGGTCAGCGAGAAATATTCGACCGGCTATTTGATGTTCAAATTCGACACCAGCAACGCGCTGCCGTTCGCACTGCGCGGCGATGCCGGCGTCCGCTACGTCCATACCAAGCTCGACACCTACGGCCCGATCACCGCCGCGGCGCCGGCTGGGGCGCCGTTCGCGTCGCGCTTCGTCATCTCGGAAGTCGGTCGTTCCTATGACGACTGGTTGCCGTCGATGAACCTCGCGCTCGACGTTACGCCCGATCTGATCGCGCGTTTGTCGACGTCGCGGGTCATGTCGCGCCCGTCCTATGGACAGTTGATCCCCGCGGGTAGCGCCAATCTGGTCATTCAGACCGCCTCGTTTAGCAACCCGTTCCTCGAGCCGATCCGCGCCAATACCTTCGACGCGTCGCTCGAATGGTATTTCGCCCCCGGCTCGCTGATCTCGCTCGCCTATTTCTACAAGAATATCGAGAGCTACATCCAGACGACCAGCACGAGCGTCGCCTTCCAGGACATCGGCCTGCCGCTGTCGCTGCTGTCGGGGACGCTGCTGAGCGGCAATGACCAGTTCACCGTTCAGCGGAGCAACAACACGCCCGGTGGCCCGTTACGCGGGTTCGAGGTCAACGTGCAGCTCCCGTTCCGCTTCCTGCCGGGTGCCCTCAGCAATTTCGGCGCGCTCGCCAACTTCACGCGCGTGCGATCGAACATCAACTACATCATCTCCCCGTCGCTCTCGCGCACCGCGCCGCTCGTCGGACTGTCGCCGGAGACCGCAAGCGGCACGCTTTATTATGAGGACAGCCGCTTCAGCATCCGCTCGACCGTCAACTATCGCGCATCGTTCCTGACAGCGGTGCCGAGCGGATCGGTCGACGCGGACTCTACGTCGAACGCCAGTTCGATCTTCGTCGACGCCTCGGCCTCGTACAACCTGACCGAGAACATCAAGCTGATCGCCGAAGTGTCGAACATCACCAACGAAACCAACCGGCTGACCGTCGATACCGTCCGTCAGGACCCGCTCTACACGGCCTATTTCGGGCGCACCTACGCGCTTGCGATCAACTTCCAGCTCTGACCTGACGGATGCCGATGACCGATCAACAACCTGCGCCGCTCAGGGCCGGTGGCAACATTCGCTGGGTGATCTGCGCCTTGCTGTTCTTTGCCACCACGATCAATTATATCGATCGGCAGGTCATCGGCATCCTCAAGCCGACACTCCAGTCGGTGCTTGGCTGGTCCGAGATCGATTACGGCACGATCGTCTTCTGGTTCCAGGCCGCCTATGCGATCGGGCTGCTGGCGTGCGGCCCGATCATCGACAAGGTCGGCTCCAAGCTCGGCTATGCTGCCGCCATCACCTTGTGGAGCGTCGCGGCGATGTTCCACGCGCTGGTGCGCAGCCCCGGCGGGTTCGCGATGGCGCGCTTCGCATTGGGGCTGGGCGAAGCGGCCAACTTCCCGGCCGCAATCAAGTCGGTCGCCGAATGGTTTCCGAAGAAGGAGCGCGCGCTGGCCGCGGGCATCCTCAACGCCGGCGCCAATGTCGGCGCGATCGCGACGCCGATCGTCGTGCCGATGATCGCGCTCAGCTACGGCTGGCAGGCGGCCTTCATCATCACCGGCGCGCTCGGCTTCATATGGCTGGCGGCGTGGCTGCTCTTCTATCGTGCGCCCGCGCATCATCCACGGGTCAGCGCGCAGGAACTGGCCTATATCGCAGCCGATCAGGACAATGACGCGGGCACTGCCCCGATCCCCTGGAGCCAGTTGTTCCGCCGCCGCGCGACCTGGGCGTTCGTTATCGCAAAATTCCTCACCGATCCGGTCTGGTACCTTTTCCTCTTCTGGTTGCCCGATTTCTTCGCGAAGCGGCACGGGCTGGATCTCAAGACGTTCGGCCCGCCGCTGATCGCCGTCTATCTGCTCGCGGACGTCGGAAGCATCGGCGGCGGCTGGCTGTCGTCGGCACTCATCAAGCGCGGCTTCAGCGTCAATGCCGGCCGCAAGCTCGCCTTGCTCGTGTCCGCCATCCTCGTGACGCCGATCGTCTTCGCCAGCAGCGTGTCCAGCCTCACCGCCGCAGTGGCGATCATCGGACTGGCGGCTGCCGCGCATCAGGGCTGGTCGTCGAACCTCTACACGATGGTGTCGGACACCTTCCCGCGCACCTCGATCGCTTCGGTGATGGGGATCGGCGGCGCTGCCGGCGCCATCGGCGGGATGATCATGGCCAAATATGTCGGGCAGGTGCTGGAAACGGTCGGCACCTATGTCCCAGTGTTCCTGTGGGCCGGCAGCGCCTATCTGATCGCGCTGCTCCTCGTCCACCTGCTCGTGCCGCGCCTCGACAACAAGGCGAGCCGCTGATCTAGCGGGGCTCCGGACTGGGTCCGGAGCCCCGCTGTTATTGACCGCCGATAAATCAGGGATGGCGTTACGCCTTACCCCTGCGCAGTCAGCGTCTTACCCAGCGCCTTGTGCCACCCGGCAGCCAGCGCGCCCCGCGCCTCTTCCGTCATCTTGGGTTCGAAGCACGCCCCGCGCGCCCAGGTCGCCGCCAGCGCATCAAGATCCTTCCACACCCCCGTGGCCAGCCCGGCATGGAAGGCCGCGCCCAAGGCGGTCGTCTCGAGATGTCGAGGCCGCTCGACCGGCACCTGCAACATGTCGGCGAGGAACTGGCAGAGCCAGTCGTTGGCCGCCATCCCGCCATCGACGCGGATCGTCGCCGGAGGGTCGCCACCGTCCGCGACCATCGCGTCGGCCAGATCCATGGTCTGATATCCCACCGCTTCCAGCGCGGCGCGCGCCAGATGCGCCTGCGTCGACCCCAGCGTCAGCCCGAAGATCGCGCCGCGCGCGTCCGGGTCCCAATGTGGTGCACCGAGGCCAACGAATGCCGGCACCATATAGACGCCGTGGCTGTCGGGCACCTGCGTCGCCATGTCGTCGGTGTCCCGCGCATGGGTGATGACCCCGATCCCGTCCCGCAGCCACTTCACCGCCGCCCCCGCGATGAAGATCGATCCTTCCAGCGCGTAGATGACCTTGCCATTCAGCCGATAGGCGGGCGTGGTCAGCAGTCGATGCTCGGATGCCACCGCTTCCTCGCCCGTGTTGAGCAGCATGAAGCAACCGGTGCCATAGGTCGATTTGACCATGCCCGTGGCGAAACACGCCTGGCCGAACAGCGCCGCCTGCTGATCGCCCGCCACGCCCGCGATCGGGATCGCTACGTCGAACAATCCCTCGGCGGTGTGGCCGAAGATATGGCTGTTGTCGTGCACCTCCGGCAGCAACGCCATCGGCACGTCGAACAACGCGCACAGCGCCTCGTCCCAGCGCTGCGCATGGATATCGTAGAGCAACGTGCGGCTGGCGTTGGTGATGTCGGTCGCGTGGACCGCGCCGCCGGTCAGCCGCCACAGCAGGAAGCTGTCGATCGTCCCGAAGGCCAGTTCGCCCTTCTCCGCCCGCTCGCGCGCGCCCTCGACATGGTCGAGGATCCACGCCAGCTTGGTCGCCGAGAAATAGGGGTCGAGCAGCAGCCCGGTCTTCGCGCGCACGCTGCGCTCGTGCCCCGCTTCCTTGAGCCGCGCGCACAGTTCGGCGGTGCGACGATCCTGCCAGACGATCGCGTTGTGGATCGCTTTACCGCTCGCGCGGTCCCAGACCACCACCGTCTCGCGCTGGTTGGTGATCCCGATCCCAGCGATACCGGTCGCGCCCACGCCGCTTTCCGCCACTGCTTCGCGAGCGGTCGCCAGTGTGTCGCGCCAGATGTCCTCGGGGTCGTGCTCGACCCAGCCGGGCTGCGGATAATGTTGCGCGAACTCGCGCTGCGCCGTCGACACCGGGGCCGTGCTCACGTCGAAGACGATCGCCCGCGTCGAGGTGGTCCCCTGATCGATCGCCAGAATATGCTGCGGACCCGCCACCCTCTTCTCCTTGTCGATCAAGCGCGTGCGTGCGGCGGCAGATAAGGCCGCACCAGATATTGATAGATCGCCGCGCCGGTTACGCCGCCGACCAACGGTCCCGCGATTGGCACCCACCAGTAATTATCGGGCCCGGGCAGCGCGGAGTCGCCCCACCCCATCAGCCAACAGAACAGGCGTGGACCGAAGTCGCGCGCCGGGTTGATCGGCCAGCCCTCCAAATACCCCGCCGACGCCCCGATGCACGCCACCAGCAGGCCGATGATGAGCGCGCTGGCATTCGCCATCGGCGCCTGCGTGTTGAACTCGTCAGTGATCGCGAAGATGCCGAGCAGCAGGATCGCGGTCAGCACCACCTCGTCCCAAAAGGCATGGACCGGCGTGATATGCGCACCCGGCGCGGTGAAGAACACGCCCGCCGCGCCTCCCCCGGCGCGGGTGAGGCCGTGCGCGCTGTTGAACGCCTCGATCACCGGCCCGAACAATTGATAGACCAGCGCCGCGCCGATCATCGCGCCGACCACCTGCGCCGCGACATAGGGCAGCACCTTGCGCTTGGGAAAGTCCCGGAAGATCGCGAGCGCCAGCGTCACCGCCGGGTTGGCGTGCGTGCCCGAGACCGCCCCCGTCACATAGATCGCCAGCGTCACCGCCAGCCCCCAGGCGATGCAGACGCCCCAATAAGCGGTCGCATAGGGGCTGGGATCGTAGAGGATCAGCATCGCCGCCGCGGAGTCGCCCAGCGTGATGATGATCGCCACCGCCAGCGCCTCGGCGATCAGCTCGCCTCTGAAGCCATGCTGCCCCGTCACGCTTTGTCCTCCCCTCGCGCCTCATGCGGGCGCTCCCCGCTACCTTCCTGTGTTTAAGGCGAAGGTCAATGCAGGTTTGAAGCATCGAACCATCTTGCCGTATGTTATTGCTCATCAACCGCTACGAGGCACCGTTCGTGCAGCATTCGACCTCACCTGCCATCGCCGACGTCGACCTCCTGATCGTTGGCGGCGGGATCAACGGGGCCGGCATCGCCCGCGATGCCGCCGGCCGGGGGCTGTCGGTGATGCTGGTCGAGCAGGACGATCTCGCCAGCCATACGTCGTCAGCCTCCACCAAGCTGATCCATGGCGGGCTGCGCTATCTCGAATATCGCGAGTTCCGCCTGGTGCGTGAGGCGCTGATCGAGCGTGAACGGCTGTGGCGAATGGCGCCGCACATCATCTGGCCGCTCGAGTTCGTGCTGCCGCAGAGCAACTCGCCGCGGCCGGCGTGGCTCGTGCGGCTCGGCCTATTCCTCTACGATCACCTCGGCGGCCGCGAACGCCTGCCGGCGACGCGCACCGTCGCGCTCGATCGCGACGCGGTCGGCAACGGGCTGAAGCCGGGTAATCCCAAGGCATTCGTCTATTCGGACTGCTGGGTGGAGGATAGCCGGCTCGTCGTCCTCAACGCGCGCGACGCCGCCGATCGCGGCGCGACCATCCTGACGCGCACCCGACTGGTCGACGCGCGCCGCGATGGCCAAGGCTGGACGGCCACGATCGCCGATGCCGCGGGACCGCGCGATGTGCGGGCGCGCGCGATCGTCAACGCCGCGGGACCGTGGGTGGCGGACGTGCTCGGCAAGGTTCCCGACGCACGTCGGGACCGTGGCGTGCGGCTGGTGAAGGGCAGTCACATCGTCGTGCCACGGCTCTACGATGGCGCGCACGCCTTCCTGCTCCAGAACCCCGACCGTCGCGTGGTGTTCGCGATCCCGTACGAGCAGCATTACACGCTGGTCGGCACCACCGACGAAGCGTGGCAGGGGCAACCCGGCCGCGCCACCATCGATCAGCAGGAAACGGATTATCTGCTCGGCACGATCGCACGCTATTTCGAGCGGCCTGTGGCGCAGGACGAGATCGTCTGGAGCTATTCCGGCATCCGCCCGCTGTACGACGATCACGCCACCAACGCCTCGGCCGTGACCCGCGACTATGTGCTCGATCTGGATAAAGGTGCAGGCGGCGCACCGATGCTGAGCATCTTCGGTGGCAAGATCACCACCTACCGCAAGCTCGCCGAGCACGCGCTGCAGGAACTCGCCGGCTTCTTTCCTCGGCGGGGCCGGCATGGACCGCGGGCGCCGCGCTGCCGGGCGGTGACATGCCGGGTGCAGATTTCGAACACTACCTCGCGACACTGCAACGACGCTATCTTGCGCTTCCCGCCGAACTGCTCCGACGGCTGGCGCGCGCTTACGGCACCAAGGCGGAGCACCTGCTGGGCGATGCGCAAACCGTCGCGGACCTCGGCGAGAATATGGGCGGCGGCCTGTTCAGCCGCGAAGTCGATTATCTACGAACAGCGGAATGGGCCACCTGTGCCGAGGACATCCTCTACCGCCGCAGCAAGCTTGGCCTGCACGTCCCGCCGGGCACCGCCGAGCGCGTCGACGCCCAGCTAGGCCGCAGTTAGTGAAACAGCCCGTGGCGGCTCACCAGGGCGTTGAAGGCATCTGCCGATAGCGGCGAGGCGAAGACGCACCCCGCGACGAGATCGTCCGCCCACACCACCATAGCGGCGATCATGCCGAGTCCGGGCAGGTTGAGCCAGATCGGCTGGTTGCGGTCCATGCTCGAAAAGGTGAGCAGCCGACAGCCATGTTCGGAAAGGTCGACGACCTTGCACAGCGTGCGGGCCATGCCGCTCTGCTCTGCAGGTGTTTCAAGCTCCAGTCGCGCACGCTTGCTGCGGCGGAAGGGGCGGACGGCGGGGGTATATTCGGCTGCGAACATGGCGGCGAGCCTACGCCGCCATGCTTAACGCGCAGTTAAGGCTATCGCAATTACTTGCGCAGCGTGAGCCCACCACCGAAGCGCTTGTTGAAGCGCGCGACCTGGCCGCCCGAATCAAGCAGCTGACCACGACCACCGGTCCATGCCGGGTGCGCCAACGGGTCGATTTCCAGCGTCATCGTGTCGCCTTCCTTGCCCCAGGTGGAGCGGGTCTCGTACACAGTGCCGTCGGTCATCTGGACCTTGATCATGTGATAGTCGGGATGCGTGTCTTTCTTCATGGTCGTGCTCCGAAATGGCTGGTTCCGACCAGCCTGAAAGGAAGGCGCGCGCCTAATCGAAACGCGCGCCGAAGTCAAAGCCTGTCGCTGTGGGCTACGCGCGCTTGGGCGGATCCGCGATCATCGCGGTGAAATTCGCTTCCGCCGCGACCTGGCCGTTGATCTTCGCGACACCGGCGAACTTGCACACCGACGAACGCTTCTGGACGAACTCGACTTCCAGCGACAGAAGCACGCCGGGCTCGACGGGCTTGCGGAACTTCGCACCCTCGATGGCCATGAAATAGACCAGCTTCCCCGATCCGGCGAGACCGAGGCTTTCGACCGCGAGCACGCCCGCGGCCTGCGCCAGCGCCTCGATGATCAACACGCCGGGCATGATCGGACGTCCGGGGAAATGCCCCTGGAAGAAGCCTTCGTTGATCGTCACGGCCTTGATCGCACGGATCGAGCGATCGCGAACGATCTCCTCGACCCGGTCGACCAACAGCATCGGGTAACGGTGCGGCAGCGCCGCCATCACGGCCACGATGTCGAGCGGACCGATCGGTCCGCCCGTCGTGTCGGTCGGCGCCTCGCTCACCGGCCGGTGGGTGCGCGGGTGGTCGCCGCCGGAGCGGTCGCTGCCGGGGCGGCTGCTGCGCCGGCTGCGTCACCCTGCTGGCCCGGCTGCCAATTGGCGGGCGGGGTGATCCCGACGGTCGGGACCAGACGATCCAGCTCGGCGGTGATCGCCGAGGTGATGTCGGTGGTGGGCTGCGCGAACAGCGCCGCGTTCGGGCGCAATAGCAAGCTGACGTTCTTGGCACGCACCGCGCCGTTCACCGCGTCGGGCAGCTTGGCCGAGATCTGCTCGATCGCATAGGCCTGCGCACGGCTCGCCGGCGCCGTCAGCCGCTGCAGTTCGGCATTGGCGGTCTGCTCGCGGGTTTGGATCGCCTGGGCCTGCGTACGCAGCGACGCCTCGGTCGCACCGGGGGCGGCGGCCGCCTTCTGGTACGCAGCGACGAGCGGCTGCAGCTCGGTCGTGATCGCCTGACGACGCGTGTTCGCCTGATCGAGCTGCGCCTTGTAGGTCGTCTGGATCTGCGTGCGCGCGGTCGCCCAAGCCTTCGAATTGGCCACGGCTGCCTCGGGATCACCGACGGCGATGCCGGCAACCTGTGCGCTGGCGGTAGCGGCGGTGAACGCACCCGGCGTCACGAGCGCGGTGGCGAGCAGGAGGTGCTTGAAGTTGGTCATCAGAACTGAGTCCCTACGTTGAAGGTGATAAGCTTGCGGTCGTCGCCTGCCTGCGAGACCAGCGCCTTGGCGAGGTCGATACGCAGCGGGCCGAACGGCGAATTCCAGTTTACGCCGATGCCGATCGACACGCGCGGCTGCGCCGAATTGCCGAGGAAGCGTTCGTCGAACGGCTGCGACGCGATTTGCGGCGAGTTGGGGACGATGCCGTTACATCCGCCGTTGCCGTTCGGAATGCCGGCGGCGCAGGTCGTCGGCACCAGCACACCCGCGGCGTTGACGTACGAGAAGAGCGGGTTGCCGGCGCCGTCCTTGACTGGCAACGGCAGCACGATCGTGTTGCCACTGGCGTCGGTCGTGGTCGGGAAGACCGCCGTCGGCAGCGGACGCGTGATATTGAACAGGCTGCCGAACTGCGCATAGATCGACGGCCGCAGCCCCATCTCGCGCGCGCCGGAGCCGAGCGGAATCTCGAGCTCGAAGCGGCCGAGGTAATAAGCCGTGCCGCCCAGCGCGTCGTCGACCAACTGGTCGCGATCGGTGATCAGCACCTGCTTGCCCGCGGCGTCGGTGGTATAATAACGACGCTGCACGCGCGGCCCGACGCCACGAATGTCGAAGCCACGGAACTGCGGCTCGCCGAGATAGAAGCGGTCGTTGATACGGATCCGGTCGATCCCCTCCCCGCGCGACTTCTCGAGCGACTTGATATAGCCGCCCTCGCCGACGAACGAGCCGATGAATCCTCCCCCGATGTTCACGAACTTCGAGAAGTCCAGCTTCGAACGGATATATTTCACATCGCCGCCGAGACCGGCGAAGTCTTGGCTGAACACGAAGCGCTGACCCGCGGTCGGGCGCAAGCGGCTGTTGAGGCTGTCGAAGATCAGCGAATAGCCGACCGACGACGTCAGGCGGTTGCCCAGTGAGTCGCAGAGATAGCGCCCGGCCTTCAGCGGATCGCACTTGCCGTTGGTATAGAAGCTGTTCTGGTCCAAACCGACTTCATCATAATTGAAGCCATAACGACCGGCAAGCTGCCAATATTCGGTCAGCGGTACGCCGGTTCGGACCTGGAACCCGGTCGAAACCTGGCTGTACGTGGTGTTGCGATTGGTGCCGATGAAGTTGAACGCATTGTAATCGCGGCGGAAAACATCGACGCCCAGCGCGATGTTCTTGTCGAACACGTACGGCTCGGTGAAGCCGAGCTGGATCGACTTCGAATAGGTCGAATAGTTCACGCCCGCGCTGAGCGTCTGCCCCTTGCCGCGGAAGTTGTTCTGCGTGATGTTCGCCTGGATGATGAACCGCTCGAGGCTCGAGAAGCCGGCCGAGAGCTGCAACTGCCCGGTCGAGCGTTCCTCGACATTCGCATCGAGCACGACGCGGTCGGGCGCGGAGCCCGGCGTCTGCTTGATCTCGAACTTGTCCTGGAAGAAGCCCAGCGAGTTGATGCGGTCCTGCGAACGCTTCACCTGGAAGCTGTTGAAGGCATCGCCCTCGCCCAGGCGCACTTCGCGACGGATGACCTTGTCCTGCGTCTGCGTGTTGCCGGTGATGTCGACGCGCTCGACGTAGGTGCGCTGGGCCTGACCGATGTGGAAGTTGATCGACATGGTCAGCGTTTCGCGATCACGCTGGAACTCGGGCTGCGTGTTGCTGAACGCATAGCCGAACAGCCCGGCCGTCTCGCTCAGATTGTCGACCGTGTCCTCGACCGCCTTGGCGTTATACCAGTCGCCCTTCTTGATCGGCAGCCCCGCGGCGAGCTTCTTGCCGTCGAAGTCGCGGATGTCGCTGTCGACCGTCACGTCGCCGAACTTATAGCGCGGCCCTTCTTCCACCACATAGGTTATGATGAAGTCCTTGCGGTCCGGAGTCAGCTCGGCCACCGCCGAGGTCACGCGGAAATCGGCATAGCCTTCGGTCAGATAGAATTGCCGCAGCTTCTGCTGGTCGTAGGCAAGCCGATCCTGATCGTAGGACGTGCCCGACGACAGCAGGCGATAGAAGCGCGCTTCCTTGGTCGCCATCTGCGCGCGCAGCTTGCCCGCGTCGAACACCTTGTTGCCGATGATGTTGATCTGGCGAACCTTCGACTTTGGACCCTCAGTGACCTCGAAGATCACGTCGACGCGGTTCTGGTCGAGGCTGACCATCTTCGGCTGCACGGTCGCCGCGAAGCGGCCCTGGCGGCGATACAGCTCGATGATGCGCGCGACGTCGGCACGTACCGCCGATCGGGTGAAGATCTGACGCGGCTTGAGGCGGACCTCCTTACCGATCTTGTCTTCCTTCAGGCGCTTATTGCCCTCGAAGATCACGCGGTTGATGATCGGGTTCTCGCGCACGCGAATCACGATATTGCCGGTCGCCGCACCGTCGATCTGCACGTCGGCGAACAGGTCGCTGGCGTACAGGTCCTTGATCGCCTGATCGAGCGTCTCGTTGGTGTAGCTGTCGCCCTGCCGCAGCTTGGTATAGCTCAGCGCGGTCTCCGGCTCGATGCGCTGCGTACCCTCGACCCGCAAGGTCGTGATCGTGCGCGCGGCCGGCTGTGCGATCGCGGGCGCCTGCGCGGCCTGCGTCGTAGCGGCCGCTGGCGTCGTGGCCGCTGCGCGTGCCGGCACCTTGGCGGCGGGGCGGGTCTGGGCTGGGCGCGTCTGGGCGGTCGCGGCCAGCGGCACACCGGCCAGCATGGTGCAGCCCAGCAAGGTCGCCGAGGCACGCGCCCGCGAAGTCGAAGTGTTCAACACCGTCACTGCAATCCTACCCGAGAGTAAACGCCGTCCATCCCAGCGCGGTCGACGGCGCGTGCGCCGCCCTGCCTTACCTTGCTCACCCGATCAACCCGGCCAGATGTCGCCACAGGCCGTAGTTGCCGAGATCGTTGAAGGTCGCCAGCAGCATCAGCGCCAGCACCGCCACCAGCCCGCCGCGATACGCCCACTCCACCGCCTCGGGCGCCACAGGGCGCCGCCGTACCGCTTCGATCGCATAGAAGAGCAGATGCCCGCCATCGAGCATCGGCACTGGCAGCAGGTTGATGAACCCGAGATTGATCGACACCAAAGCGATCAGGAAAACGAACGCGTCCGGTCCCAGCGTCATCTGCTCGCCGGACACCTTTGCGATCGACAGCGGGCCGCCGAGTTCCTTGACCGACCGACGACCCGAAATGATCTGCCCGATCGTCTCGACCATCATCTCGACGATCTGTCCGGTACGCCGCACCGCGATCACCGGTGCTTCGAGCACGCCGACGGGTTCGATCACCGGAGCTGCCGGCGAGATACCGAGCAATCCGACCTTGTAGCTGTTGCCGAAGCGGTCGCGCTGTTCCTGCGTCCCGATCACCGCCTCGACGCTCGCGGGGGTCGTGCCGCGCAAATAGTCGACACGCACCCGCTCCCCCGCGCGGATCTTCACAAAGCGGACCATGTCCTCGAACGTCTCGACCGGTCGTCCGCCCAGCGCCGTCACCCGGTCGCCCGGCTGCAAGCCTGCCGCTGCCGCTGCGGTGCCGGGGATCGCCTGCCCGACCAAGCTGGGCGTCCGCGCGTCGCCGTAAGCGAGCGCGAAGCCGGCGAGGATCAGGATCGCGAGCACGAAGTTCACGAATGGTCCGGCGGCAACGATGATCGCGCGCTGCCAGACCGGCTTCGCCTGGAATGTCTGCGCCCGCTCCGCTGGAGAAAGGGCCAGCCACTCGCCGGTCGGCTGACTGGCCGGGTTCATGTCGCCCGCAAACTTGACGTAGCCCCCCAGCGGCAGCCACGCCAGCTTCCAGCGCGTCCCACGCTTGTCGGTCCACCCCACGACCTCGCGTCCGAAGCCGATCGAGAAGGCGTCTGCCTTCACGCCGAACCAGCGTCCGGCGAGATAATGCCCCATCTCATGGATGAAGACGAGCGGACCGATCACCAGAGCGAAGGCGAAGACGGTCAGCAAAAGTCCGGGTGTCTGGATCAAGCCACGCAATCCTTCACGCGCTCGCCCGCCAACTGTCGCGCTTCCGCGTCGACGTGGAGCACCGCGTCGAGCGTTTCCGGCGCGGCCGGGTCGTAGCGCTGCAACGTATCGTCGACGATTGCGGCGATTTCAAGAAAGCCGATCGCGCCTTTCAGGAAAGCGGCAACCGCCACTTCATTGGCGGCGTTCAGGATCGCTGGTCGTGCGCCCCCGGCATTGACCGCCGCCCGCGCCAGCGCCAGCGAGCGAAAGCGCATTTCGTCAGGGGCTTCGAAGTCGAGCCTGCCAATCTTCACGAGGTCGAGCGGCGCCATGGGCGTCGCCATTCGTTCCGGCCAGGCAAGGCAATGTGCGATCGGCACACGCATATCGCTGGGTCCCAATTGTGCGAGCATCGAGCCGTCGACATAATCGACCAGGCTGTGAATCACCGATTGCCGATGGATGACGATCTCGATCCGGTCGGCGTCGATCGGGAACAGCGCCGCCGCCTCGATCAACTCCAGCCCCTTGTTCATCATCGTCGCGCTGTCGACCGAGATCTTCGCGCCCATCGACCAGTTCGGATGCGCCACCGCCTGCGCAGGCGTCACGGACGCCATGTCCTCCAGCGACCAGTCACGGAACGGCCCGCCGCTTGCGGTCAGGATGATCCGCCGCACGCGATCGACCTGCGCGAGGTCGAGGCACTGAAAGATCGCATTATGCTCGCTGTCCGCCGGCAGCAGCGTCGCACCGTGCCGCGCCGCCGCTGCGGTGATGATCGCCCCCGCCGACACCAGCGGCTCCTTGTTGGCGAGCACCACCGTCCCGCCCTGCTCGATCGCCGCCAGCGTCGGGCGCAAGCCGGCGCAACCGACGATCGCCCCCATCGTCAAGTCCGCGCCGTTCGCCGCCGCCTCGCACACCGCCTGCGCGCCACCAGCGCTGGCGACGCCCGTGCCCGCGAGCGCGGTACGCAGCGCATCCAGGCATGATTCGTCCGCCACCACCGCCAGTTCGGCGTTGGTGCGGATCGCTGCCGCCGCCAGTCCGGCGACGTCGCAATTGGCAGTCAGCGCGCGTACGCGAAACGCCTCCGGCGCGCGCTCGACGAGGTCGAGCGTCGACGTGCCGACCGATCCGGTCGCGCCGAGAATGTTGACCGTCTTCATGCCGATCCGCCCGTCAGAACCAGCACCAGCGCCGCAGCCACCGGTGCGACCGGCACCAGTCCGTCCAACCGGTCGAGCACACCACCATGTCCGGGCAGGATATTGCCCGAATCCTTCACCCCGGCGCGCCGCTTGAGCCAGCTCTCGTAGAGGTCGCCGATCTGCGCCAGCACCGCCAGCGGCGGCGAGCAAAGCGCCAGCCCGAGCGGCAATCCCGCCGTGGCATGAAGCGACAGCCCCAGCGCGCCGGCGGCGATCGTCCCGCCGATCAGCCCGGCCCAGGTCTTGTTCGGCGACAGCTTCGGCGCCAGCTTCGGCCCGCCGATCGACCGACCTGCGAAGAATGCTCCGATGTCGCACGCCCATACCAGCGCCATTGCCCAAAAGGCGTAGAGCAGCCCGTGTTCGTCGTGGCGGCGCAGCACCACCAGCGCCAGCACCGGCACGCCGCAATACACCACACCTGCCGCCAGTCGCGGCATCTTGGTAACGATGACCACGAAGAACGCCGCGCCACCGATCAACCCGAGGGTGAAGAAGTCGTGCGGCTCGATGATCAGCCATGCCGGCGCCATCGTCGCCAGCGGCACGCTCAACGCCATCTGCGCCAGCCGTTTGGTCCTCGCGTCGACATGATGCAGGTCCGACCATTCGGCCATCATGAACAGCGCGATGACGACCGCCAGCAGCCAGAAGGCGATATCACCCACCACGAGCGCGACCGAGGCGACCGCGATCATCCCGACGCTGGCAATCATGCGCAATCGCAGGTTCGACGGCGTCCGCAGCTTGGCGTCGGGTGTCGGCGGGAGCGGAGCGTCGTCGCTCATGCGGGGCTGATCACAGCCCGCCGTAGCGACGCTGGCGACGGCCGAACGCATCGACCGCCGCGGCCAGCGCGTCGGCATCGAAGTCCGGCCACAGCGTCTCGACGAACAGCAATTCGGCGTACGCCGCCTGCCACAACAGGAAATTCGACAAGCGCTGCTCACCCGAGGTGCGGATCAGCAAGTCGAGCGGCGGCAGATCGTGGGTTTCCAGTTGCGCCTCGATCGCCTCGGCGTCGATCGACGCCGGATCGAGCGTACCGTCCGCGGCCCGCGCCGCCAGCGATTGCGCCGCTGCGACCAGTTCGGCTTGCGCGCCATAGTTCAACGCGATCGCCAGGATCGGCCCGCGATTGTCCGCGGTGCGGGCCAGCGCATCGTCGATCAACGCGACGACATCTTCGGGGAAGCGCCGATAGTCGCCCAGCACCCGCAAGCGCACGTCCTCACGCACCAGCTCGGCCAGATCGTTGCGGATGAACAGCTTGAGCAGCTTCATCAACCCGCCGATCTCGTCCGCCGGCCGCCGCCAATTCTCCGAAGAGAAGGCATAGAGCGTCAGCGCCTCGATCCCCATCGACCGCGCCGCGCGCGTTACCGCGCGCACCGCCTCGACCCCCGCGCGATGCCCCATCGCGCGCGGCAGCCGCCGGGCGGCTGCCCAGCGCCCGTTGCCATCCATGATGATCGCCACATGACGCGGCAGGACGGCGGGGGCGGCCTGCGGGATCGCCGCGGTCGCCATCAGAACCGTCCCCGAAGCGCTCGCAGCATCACTTGTTGAGAATTTCCTTCTCTTTCGCCGCCGATACGGCGTCGATCTCGGTGATCGTCGCGTCGGTCAGCTTCTGCACTTCGGTTTCCAACCGCTTGCGATCGTCTTCCGAAATGACGTTCTTCTTCTCGTCGGTTTTCAGCGCATCCATGCCGTCGCGACGCACGTTGCGCACCGCGATCTTGGCCTTCTCCGAATATTGCCCCGCGAGCTTCGCCAATTCCTTGCGGCGCTCCTCGGTCAGATCGGGGATCGGCAGGCGCAACGTCTGGCCGTCGTTGATCGGGTTGAGGCCGAGCCCCGCGGAGCGGATCGCCTTTTCCACCGGGCCGACGTTGGTCTTGTCCCAGACCTGCACCGACAGCATCCGCGGCTCGGGCACCGACACGGTCGCCACCTGGTTGAGCGGCATGTGCGCGCCGTAGACCTCGACGGTCACCGGATCGAGCAGCGACGTCGAGGCGCGGCCGGTCCGCAACCCGCTAAGATCGCCCCTCAACGCTTCGATCGCGCCGTTCATGCGACGCTCGAGATCGGCCTTGTCATACGCGGACATCGATAGTCTCCATCTTCTTCTGCACGACCGTCGACACGCCCTTGCCATCCAGCACGGCGGCGAAATTGCCGTGCTCACGGATGTTGAACACGACGATCGGAATATCCGAATCACGGCACAGCGCCACGGCGCTGGCATCCATCACCTTCAGATTCTTTGCCAGCACCATGTCGTAGCTGACCGTATCATAACGCTTCGCATCGGCGACCTTCTTCGGGTCGGCATCATAGACGCCGTCGACCGAGGTGCCCTTGAACAAGGCGTCGCAATTCATCTCGGCCGCGCGCAACGCCGCGCCGCTGTCGGTGGTGAAGAACGGCGACCCCACGCCCGCCGCGAAGATCACGACGCGGCCTTTCTCCAGATGTCGCTCGGCCCGGCGGCGGATGAACGGCTCGCACACCGAATGCATCGGGATCGCGGACTGGACGCGCGTATCGACGCCGATCGTCTCCAGCGCGTTCTGCACCGCCAGCGCGTTCATGACCGTCGCCAGCATTCCCATATAGTCGGCGGTCGCACGCTCCATGCCGTTCGCCGCGCCGGAAATGCCGCGGAAGATGTTGCCGCCGCCCACGACGACGCACAGCTCGTAACCCTGCGCCCGCACGTCGGCGATCTCCTCAGCGACGCGCGCCGTCACCGCCGTATCGATCGCGAGCCCCCCTGCCCCATCAGGACCTCGCCCGACAGCTTCAGCAGGATGCGTTTGTAGCGGGGCTCGGTCACATGAATTCCGTTGTAATGGGAGGGCGAAGCGGCGCGGACCCTAAGCGGCGGGTGCGCGACTGGCAATGGGTTGACACGATCCGGACGCTCGCCGCGCGTGGCACACATGCGAACCGCCGCCCCGGTCTGGACCGGAGCGGCGGCACGGTATCCGACCGGCACCACGGGAAAGCCCGCGATGCGGCAGATGGATCAGCCCTGCGGCACGCCCGAAGCGGCGGCGACTTCGGCGGCGAAGTCGGACACTTCCTTCTCGATGCCTTCGCCGAGCTGGAAGCGGACATAGTCCTTCAGCACGATCTCGGCACCGGCGTCCTTGCCGGCCTTCGCAACGACGTCGCTGATCTTGGTCTTGCCGTCCATGACGAACAGCTGGCTGACCAAAGCGTGCTCCTTGCGGTACTTGGCGATCGAACCTTCGACCATCTTGGCGATGATGTCGGCAGGCTTGCCCGACTCGGACGCCTTCTCGGTCGCGATCGCGCGCTCGCGCTCGATCTCGCCCTCGTCGAGGTCGTTCTCGTTCAGCGCCTTCGGGAAGGCGGCGGCGATGTGCATCGCGAGCTGCTTGCCCAGGCCCTGCAACACGTCGTCCGACGCGGTGCTCTCCAGCGCGACCAGCACGCCGATCTTGCCCAGACCCGGCGCCTGCTGGTTGTGGACATAGGCCACGACCGCGCCCTGCCCGACGCTCAACTGGCGCGCGCGGCGGATCGACTGGTTCTCACCGATCGTCGCGATGTTGTTGGTCAGCGCTTCGGCGACGGTGGTGCCCGACGGCATCGCCTCGGCCTTGATCGCCTCGACGTCGCCGCCGGTCGCCAGCGCGATCTGCGTCACGTCGCGGACGAAGTTCTGGAACTGCTCGTTCTTGGCGACGAAGTCGGTTTCCGAGTTGACCTCGACCGCCGCGCCCTTGGTGCCGGCGACGGCGACGCCGACCAGACCCTCGGCCGCGGTGCGGCTCGACTTCTTCTGCGCCGCGGCCAGGCCCTTGGTGCGCAGCCAGTCTAGCGCGGCGTCGGTGTCGCCACCGGCCTCGTTCAGCGCCTTCTTGCAATCCATCATGCCCGCGCCGCTCTTCTCGCGCAGGTCCTTGACCATCGCTGCCGTAATATCGGCCATTTGACTGTCCTCAGCTTTGATTGCGTCGACGCGCGACGATCGGGTCGATCGCCGCGCGTCGAACGGGAAACAGGGAGGCTCCCGCCATTACGGAGCCTCCGTGACATTCGCGCGTCGCTTACGCGGCGGCGGGTTCGCCTTCGGCAGGGGCCGGCTCGGCGGCCAGCGCCTCTTCGGCCGGCGGCTCACTCATCGCGCCCAGGTCGACGCCGCGGCTCGCCTGCTGCTGCTGGTTGCCACGGGTCGAAGCGATGGCGATCGCCTCGCAATACAGGCGGATCGCACGCGCGGCGTCGTCATTCGCGGGCACCGGGAAGGCGATGCCGTCCGGCGACACGTTCGAATCGAGGATCGCAACGACCGGGATGCCCAGCGTGTTGGCTTCCTTGATCGCCAGCTCTTCCTTGTTGGCGTCGATCACGAACATCACGTCCGGGATGCCGCCCATGTCGCGGATGCCGCCCAGCGACAGTTCGAGCTTGTCGCGCTCGCGCGTCAGCTGAAGGACTTCCTTCTTGGTGAGGCCCGCGGTGTTGCCCGACAGCTGCTCCTCGAGGTTCTTCAGACGCTTGATCGAGTTCGAGATCGTCTTCCAGTTGGTGAGCATCCCGCCCAGCCAGCGGTGGTTGACGAAATGCTGGCCAGCGCGACGCGCCGCCTCGGCGACCGGCTCCTGCGCCTGGCGCTTGGTGCCGACGAACAGCACCTTGCCGCCGGCCGCGACCGACTGGCTGACGAAGTCGAGCGCGCGCGCGAACAGCGGCACGGTCTGCGACAGGTCGATGATGTGGACGCCGTTACGCTCGCCGAAGATGTAGGGCTTCATCTTCGGGTTCCAGCGGTGGGTCTGGTGGCCGAAGTGCGCGCCGGTTTCGATGAGCTGCTGCATGGAGACGACAGGAGCCGCCATGGTGTGTTTTCCTTCCGGTTGAGCCTCTGGGGAGCGAGTGACGCGACCTTGAAGGCCAGCGCACCGGTTGATGGTGCTCCCCATGCGGGGTTGAGGCGCGAGCCTTAGCCGAAGCCGCCGCACGTCGCAACCTGCGTTCAGATGTTGACACCCGCGAACATAGATGGAACAAGCCGCTGGAACAGAGCGCGAACCATGTTGCTAAACGTCCGCTCTGAGGTTGATTCAGGAACCATGCCGCTGTGCAGGAATTTACAGTGGGACGGTTCGCACGATGTGCGAGGAGGCGATCATGACGACCTTTATGGCAGTAATGGTGTTCGGCGGCGCGGCGGCGCTGGCAATCTATGTGCTCGCCGCCACGGTGCTGCCGCAAGCGGCGCGGATCGCCGGGATCTTGCGCGGTGGGTCGTCCATCGCTCGGTTCGAACCGCTGTCGGCGCTGGTACGCGCCGAACGGCGGATCGCGGTCAGGCGCTGGGCGGCAGGTCCGGTGCTGGCCCCAATGACGTTGCGGTCGCGCGAAGCTGCTTGACCCGCGCATAGCTGGCGACGCTGAACGGCAATGCCAGCAGATAAGCGATCCCGGCCGCAGCGGCGGTCTGCCAGGGCGCGCTGACTGCTGCCGCACCGACCGCGACCACCACCACGATCGCCTCGAACCGGATGTTCGGTCGCAGCTTGAGCGATCCGGTCGAGAAGGTGGCAAGGCTCGACACCATCAACAACGCGACGCCCACCGTCCACGGTGCGACCAGGCGCGGATCGCGCAACAGCGGCGCTTCGGTCACGAACCAGAGAAAGAGCGGCAACAGCGCAAGCGCCGCGCCGGCGGGCGCAGGCACGCCGGTCAGGAAACCTGCCGATTTATGCGGTTGGTCGTCGGCATCGATATTGGCGTTGAAGCGCGCCAGTCGCAGCGCACAGAATACCGCCAGCACCAGCGCCGCCATCCAGCCGAACCGCGGCAGCGCGTGCAGCGACCAGAGATAGAGGATCAAGGCCGGTGAGACACCGAACGAGATCGCGTCGGAGAGCGAGTCGAGTTCCGCACCGAACCGGCTCTCGCCGTGCAACATACGTGCGACGCGGCCATCGAGCCCGTCGAGCACGCCGGCGACCAGCACCATCACCACCGCCAGCTCCCATTGCCCGGAGATCGCGAAACGGATCCCGGACAGGCCCGAGCAAAGCGCCAGAGCGGTTACGGCATTCGGCGCGACCGCGCGCAGCGGCAGCCCGCCCGGCGGGCGACGAAGCGGACGACGGATCGGTGGTCTCATGTCCGCGCGCCTATTGTGATTTGCCGGTGATGCGCAGCACGCCGACGCGCCCGAGCACCGTCTCGCCCGCGACCGCGCGCTGCCCCAGCGCGACCTGCGGTTCGTAGCCTTCGGGCAGATAGACGTCGACCCGGCTGCCGAAACGGATCAGCCCGATCCGCTGCCCGGCCGCCACGATGTCGCCGATCTTGGCAAACCCGACGATCCGCCGCGCGACCAGCCCGGCGATCTGCGTGAAACCGACGCGCCGTCCGTCGAATCCTTCGACGACGAAATGCTGACGCTCGTTTTCCTCGGATGCCTTGTCGAGGTCGGCGTTGAGGAACTTGCCCGAAATATAGACCACCTGCCGGACCGTCCCAGCGATCGGCGAGCGATTGATGTGAACGTCGAATACCGACATGAACACCGACACGCGCACCATCGTCCCCTCGCCGAGATCGCCGATCAACTCGCGCGGCACCGGCACGCGCTCGATCATCGTGATCAGGCCATCGGCGGGCGACACGATCAGATCGTCCCCGATCGGGGTGGTCCGCACCGGATCGCGGAAAAATGCGGCAACCCACAGGGTCAGGCCAAGGAACGGCCAGAAGAAGATCTTCGAGACGATCGTCATCAACAATGTGATGCCGAATGCGATAGCGGTGAACTTCTGCCCTTCGGGATGGACGGCAGGAAAGCGCCACTTGACGGTGGTCGTGACGACCGGTGGCTTGTCGAGCGAAGTCATCGCTTCGTCCTACCGGGGAAGCGCGTGGTGACAACGCCGTAGGTTGATCCCCGCCCCCTTCCCCCTATCGCCGCACCAAACCACCCACTCGAAGGACAAGCGAGCATGGCGAAGATCAAGGTAAAGACGCCCGTCGTGGAGATCGACGGCGACGAGATGACGCGGATCATCTGGGAATGGATCCGCGAGCGCCTGATCAAGCCGTACCTCGACATCGACCTCGATTACTACGACCTTGGCGTCGAGGAGCGTGACCGCACCGACGATCAGGTGACGATCGACAGCGCCAAGGCGATCCAGAAGTACGGCGTCGGCGTGAAGTGCGCGACGATCACCCCCGACGAGGCGCGCGTCGAGGAATTCGGCCTCAAGAAGATGTGGCGTTCGCCCAACGGCACGATCCGCAACATCCTGGGCGGCGTGGTCTTCCGCGAGCCGATCGTGATGAAGAACGTCCCCCGTTTGATCCCGGGCTGGACGCACCCGATCGTCGTCGGCCGTCACGCTTTCGGCGACCAGTACAAGGCCACCGACTTCAAGGTGCCCGGCAAGGGCAAGCTGACCATGAAGTGGGAAGGCGAGAACGGCGAGACGATCGAGCACGAGGTCTTCGACTTCCCCGCAGCCGGCGTCGCGATGGGCATGTACAATCTCGACGAGTCGATCCGCGATTTCGCGCGCGCCTCGCTCAACTACGGGCTCGGCCGCAACTGGCCGGTGTATCTGTCGACCAAGAACACGATCCTCAAGGCGTATGACGGTCGCTTCAAGGACATCTTCGCCGAAGTGTTCGAGAGCGAGTTCGTCGACCAGTTCAAGGCGGCGGGCATCGTCTACGAGCATCGCCTGATCGACGACATGGTCGCCTCGGCACTGAAGTGGAACGGCGAGTTCGTTTGGGCCTGCAAGAACTATGACGGCGACGTCCAGTCGGATCAGGTCGCGCAGGGCTTCGGCTCGCTGGGTCTGATGACCTCGGTGCTGATGACCCCGGACGGCAAGACGATCGAGGCCGAGGCGGCGCACGGCACCGTCACGCGCCACTATCGCCAGCATCAGCAGGGCAAGGCGACGTCGACCAACCCGATCGCGTCGATCTTCGCCTGGACCGGCGGCCTGAAGTATCGCGGCAAGTTCGACGACACGCCCGACGTGACGCGCTTCGCCGAGACGCTCGAGCAGGTCTGCGTCGAAACCGTCGAGAGCGGCGACATGACCAAGGATCTCGCGATCCTGATCGGTCCGGACCAGCGCTGGATGACCACCGAGCAGTTCTTCGAAGCGGTTCGCGTCAACCTCGAGAAGAAGATGGCCAACTGGGCCTGATTTGACGAACGGGCGGCGGACGATCGCTCCGCCGCCTGTTCTTCGGTGCGCCTGCCTTCTCCCGTCGTCCCGGACTTGATCCGGGATCCGGCTTCTTACTTCTATCGGCAGGAAGCGTCGTCCCGGACCAAGTTCGGGACGACGAACAGGGGTGTTCGGTGAAAAACACCGACGATCCTTCATCAAAACCTCGGGTGCCGGTCCGCCCTAGGCTGCGCTGACGCCCTCGGCGGCGACGCGCCCCTACCCACAAACCACACCCCGCACGCGCACGCGCTTCTGCACGTGGTCGACGGGCACGCGCGGCAGCTCCAGCACATAGCGCCCGCCCCGGTCGCATTGCAGCACGAACGCGCCATGCTCGCGCACCAACAATCCGGTTTCGTCGATGGGGGTGCCGATGCTGCTCATGGGCCGCACATGGCGATGTCGTCAGCGGCGCGCAATGCGCCGCCGAAACACGGTGGTGGGCCCGGCAGGACTCGAACCCGCAACCTAGCCGTTATGAGCGGCCAGCTCTAACCATTGAGCTACAGGCCCCGACACCGCGCCGCCCCGTAGCGCCGCTGCGCGCCCGCTGGCAAGCGTCTACGTCGCCCCACCGGTCGCGTGCCCTGCCGCATCCGTCTCGACCGCGGGCAGCAACAGCGTGAACAGCCCCGGTGCGATCACGAAGCGGCCGCCCAATTGGGTGGCGAGATTGCGCACGAGCCGAAGCGCGAATCCCACGCCCAGCAGCGGCGCGCCCTCGTCGCGCAAGGCATCCTCGTCGTCGAGCGCCAGCAGGCTCGCCTCGTCGCGCTCGGCGAAGGCGACCGGTGGCACCAGCGCGAGGGCGAGCGTGCCCACACCCCCGACCAGCGCGGTCGTCAGTTGCTCGCCCGGGGCTGCGGCCGACAGTGCGGCGGACAACAGCCGTGCGATCAACCGCTCGGCATCGTAGGGATCGATCGCCCAATTCGCATCGCGCACCGTCGGCAGCGTCAGTTCTGCGCGCCGCAACGCGGCGAGCGGCGCGAGGTCTTCGGCGATCCGCTGCAACAAGGGTGACGCGGGGGTGACGCCATCGCGCCGCTCCAGCGCATGGCCATCGATCCGCGCGGCGAGGTCGAGGTCCTCGATCGCGCCGATCAGGTCGGTGACGCGGCGCCGGATCTCGTTAGCACGATCGCGATACGGCGAGGCGACCGGCCCGAGCAATTGCTGCTCGATCAATTCCGAGAAGCCCGCGATCGCGCTCGCCGGAGTGCGCAGTTCGTGCACCAGTCGCCGCAATCCCTCGGCTCCGGCCGCGCGCTCGCGCTCCACGCCGCGCTCGGCGCGCTCGTCCGCCCGCGGGCGGCGCGCCTGGCCGCGCATCCCGGTGAAAGCGCCCGTCGCCTGATCGAACATCGGGACGCCTGCGATCCGCCATTCACCCGCGATCGCCGATCCACCCGGCACGCGCAGCCGCGCTCCCGAGAATGGCGCGCGCTTGCGGAACGCACCCGACGCCACGCCGTCCACCGCCGCACCAGCCCATACGCCGGCACGATGATCGAGCGTCAGCCCGATCACCGCGCCACGCGGCGCGGCGTCCAGCCAGCGGATCACCCCGGCCGCATCGGTCTCGAAGCGAAAATCGCTCAGCGGTCGGATCGGATCAGCACCGTCACGCTGGTGCGCGGCGATCCGCTCGACCAGATCGGCGATCTCGAAACGCACGCCGCCCGATGCACCGCTTTGGTCGCTCGCCTGCGCCTCGCGCGGAGCATAGCCGAGCCGGAAATCGGTCGCGCCGAAGCTTTCGAGCGCGCGTTCGACCGACGGGGGCAAGTCATGCCGCTGCCGCAGGACGCTCCGCCCGACCGGGGTCAGCCGCGGGAGCAGCGTCTCCCACTCCGACGCATCGAGTCGCACACCACGCAACGTCGCCATCGCCACGTCGCGCGTATCGATCGCGAACATCGTGACGAGCGGCAGCGGCGCATCGAACAGCGCCAGCCCGCGCGCGCAGGCGATCCGCACGTCCTCCGGCACCCGCTCGCGCAGATTCTCCAGCCGCGTCAGCAGCAGATCGTCCGCCGGAGCCCGCCGACGCGCGATCAGATCGACGAGTTGGCGATAGGTCGCGCGCGCACCCAGTGCCGAGCGCGCCTCGGCTGCCAACACGGTTTTCAGGCTGTCGTTGAAGCGCACGGAAACGATCGACCTCTTGGCTTTTGCGTATTTATCCCACCGCGTTCGTAGAGATGCGACCGCTTCGGAGCCATCGTCGAGTTTTGCGCGTCATCCCGTATTGAAGCAGCTTTCTACAATTGCGTTTGAGCGCAACAATCCTATAGCCGTCCACAAGGCTGGCTATCGCGAAAATACGCGACAAGTTGAGTGAGATATGATGACCCTGGACCGGATCGACCGTGAAATCCTCGCGCTCCTGCAGGAGGATGGCCGGATGACCAACGTCGAACTGGCCGAGCGGGTCGGCCTGACCGCACCGCCCTGCCTACGCCGCGTGCGCGCGCTTGAGCAGGCGGGCGTGATTCGTGGCTATCACGCCGAGTGCGATGCGACCAAATTAGGCTTCCCGATCACGGTGTTCGCGATGGTAAGCCTGCGCAGTCAGGCCGAACAGGACCTCGCGACCTTCGAGGCGCATGTCGCCGCAATCCCGGAGGTGCGCGAATGCCACATGCTCAACGGCGAGATCGACTTCATCCTGAAGATCGTCGCGCAGGACCTTGAGAGTTTCCAGCGCATCCTCACCACCAAGCTGACCTCGGCGCCGAACGTCACCAGCGTCAAGTCGTCGCTGACGATCCGCACCTTCAAGGCACAGGCCGGCGTCCCGATCAGCTGATCGCGCCATCCCAGCCACACGAAAAAGGGGCGACCCGCAGGCCGCCCCTTTTCTGTTTCGATCCGATCCGGTGCGGCTTATGCGACCGGCGGGTGATCAAGGAAATCGATCCACCACGCGGCGATATCCGCGCGCGGCGAACCGGTCACTGCCTGGAACGCGGTCTTCGCGCCGGCCTTGTCGCCCGAATTGGTGAGCGCGATCCCGAGCCGCGTGTTGACGACGTTCGCGTCGACACCACCCTTTTGCAGCGCAGCGCGGTACAGCGCGATCGCCTTCGGATATTCGCCGGTGCCCAGATAGGCGTCGGCGGTGCTGGCGGCGAGCTTGCCGTCCGCCGCCTTCATCGCGCGCGCCTCGACCGCCGCCATCGAACCCTCGTTCGAGATCGACTTGTTCGCCGCGGCCAGCAGGCTGCCGGCATCGGGGCTGCTCGCCGGGATCTTCCCCGCGGCCTTGCCCTCGGTCAGCACCGCCTTCGATTCCCACGGCAGGCCCTGATCGAAGGTCCACTGCGCGTAGATCTCATAGTCGTACTGATCGGCCAGCGCCTTGCCCGAGCGGAGCAGGCGATACAGATCGACCTTCTGCGACTTGTCGAGCGTCGCGATCGACTGCGGCTGGATGCCCCAGACCACCAGCATGTCGCGCCAGTTCTTCGCGGTCGGATAGGCGGTCAGATAGCGACGCATCCATGCGCGCGTCTCGGCGGCATTCTTCGCCTGGTTGTTGCGCGCGATCGCGTAGCGGAAGATGTCTTCCGACGGCTTCTGACCCGCGGCCATCTGCTCGTCGACCATCTTGGCCAGCGCCGCCGAACCACCGGCGATATCGCCCGAGTCCATCTTCAGCTTGACGAGCTGCAACGGCAGGTTCGGGTCGTTGTAGCCGAGCTGCTGCGCCTGCTCGAAGAAGCGCATCGCGCCCGCGGCATCCTTGGCGTTCGCCTGGATCACGCCGCGCTGATAGGCATATTTCGCCTTGTCGGCCGGCGCGGTGCGCGGGCTGGCGATCAGCGCGTCGAGCGGCGCGACGAGGTTGGCGTTGTTCGGACCACCCGGCTGGATGACCTCCAGATTGAGACGTAGCGCGGCGGCGATATACTTCTCGTCGTCGGTTTTGGCGGCAGCCTCGACGGCGGCGACCAGCGGCGCTGCGGTCGCGGCATCCTTGGCGGCGAGCGCAGTCTGCGCCTGCGCGGCCGGGCCACGGACCTCGTTGCTGAGCTTGAGCTGATCGCCCTTCTGCTCTTCCTTCTTCTTCTGTGCCATCGCCGGCTGCGACAATGCGACCGTCGCACCACCAGCCAGAAGCACAGCCATCACGGCGTTCGAAAGGGTCTTCATCGACACGTCTCTCCAGAATTCGCGGGCGTAACGCTCGGTCGCTGCTCTAGTGCCCAGCGCGCGCGTGTACAAGGAATGTACCGTTGCAATGCGTTGCCGCCGCTGAACCGCGATTGAACGCGGCAGGCCGCGGGAGTACGGCGCGGCGATGATCGCCGTTCTCTCGCCGGCCAAGACGCTGGACCTCGAAACCCCGCCTCCCTTCCCCGCCACGCCCGCGCGCTTCGCGACCGAGGCGGCGACGCTTGCCAAGGCCGCCTCGCATCTGACGCAGAAGCGCCTTTCCGAACTGATGAAGATCTCGCCCGCGCTCGCCAAGCTCAATGCCGATCGCTTCCGCGACTTCGACGCCGCCGCGGAACGCCCCGCGCTCTACACCTTCGCCGGCGACGTCTACACCGGGCTGGAGGCGACGACGCTCGACGAGCCGTCGGTGCGCTTCGCGCAGGATCATCTGCGATTGCTGTCCGGGCTCTACGGGCTGCTGCGTCCGCTCGATAGTATGCGCCCATACCGGCTGGAGATGGGCACCCGCTGGGCACCCCGCCGCGACAAGCTCACCGACTGGTGGGGGCCGCGCATCGCCGACGCGCTCGCCACCGACGTCGAGGCGGAGGGTTCGGGCATTGTCCTCAACCTCGCCAGCAACGAATATTGGGAAGCGGTCGCGGGCAGGCTCCCCGCCGGCATCCGCGTCGTCGCGGTCGATTTCCGCGAGGCCGACGATCGCTTCGTCAGCTTCCACGCCAAGAAGGCGCGTGGGATGATGGCGCGCTATCTGGTCGAGCATCACGTCCCCGATCTCGACGGCATGAAGGCGTTCGACACCGCCGGCTATCGCTTTGACGCCGATGCCAGCGACGATGCGCGCTGGACCTTCCGGCGGGTGGCCTGATGCGCGCGATCGTCATCGGCGCCAGCGGCGGGATCGGCGCAGCGCTCGCCGACGCGCTGGCGGAGGAAGAGAATGACGTCGTCCGCCTCACCCGCGCCGACCTGGACCTGACCGACGAGCCGACGATCGCCGCCGCAGCCGCCCGTGTCGGCAAGGCCGATCTGGTGATCGTCGCCACCGGGCTGCTCCACGACCCCGATCACGGCCCGGAGAAGGCCCTCCGTGATCTCGATCCGGTTTGGCTGGCCAAGCAATATGCGGTGAATGCGATCGGCCCCGCGCTGGTCGCCAAGCACTTTCTCCCGATCCTCCCCCGCACCGGTCGCTCGGTGTTTGCGGCGCTGTCGGCGCGCGTCGGCAGCATTTCCGACAACCGGCTCGGCGGCTGGTACGGGTATCGCGCCAGCAAGGCGGCGCTCAACCAGCTGATCCGCACACTGGCGATCGAGGACAAGCGCCGCAACGATCGCGGCATCGTCGTCGGGCTCCACCCCGGCACGGTCGATACGCGCTTGTCGAAACCGTTCCAGCAAAGCGGGCGCGACCTGTTCCAGCCCGATCGCGCCGCGGTACAGTTGCTCGACGTGCTCGACGCCCTGAAGCCGACCGACAGCGGCAAGCTGTTCGCATGGGACGGCGCAGAGATCGCGCCGTGAGCCGCAATGACGTGCGGTGATACCTGGCGTCCTCCCGCCGAAGCGAGCCTGACGCTCGCCCATCCCGGTCGCCGCGGGCGTGACTTTGCGCGACGCGCGGCCTAGACACGCGCCTGAAACGAATCCGTAAAAGAAAGTACATCCAGTTGGCCGACGACACCGTCCTCGCCGATCCTTCCGCTATCGCCCCCATCTCCATCGTCGAGGAGATGAAGACCAGCTACCTCGACTATGCGATGAGCGTCATCGTGGCGCGCGCGCTGCCCGACGTGCGCGACGGGCTGAAGCCGGTGCATCGCCGCATCCTGTTCTCGGCGAACGAAAGCGGGTTCCTCTACAACCGCCCGTATCGCAAGTCTGCGCGCATCGTCGGCGACGTGATCGGTAAATATCACCCGCACGGCGACAGCTCGATCTACGAAGCCCTCGTCCGCATGACGCAGGACTGGTCGATGCGGCTGCCGCTGATCGATGGTCAAGGCAACTTCGGCTCGATGGACCCCGATCCCGCCGCGGCGATGCGTTATACCGAAGCGCGCTTGGCGAAGTCCGCCAATTATCTGATGGACGACCTCGATAAGGACACGGTCGACTTCCAGCCCAACTATGACGGCTCGGAACGCGAGCCGCAGGTGCTGCCGGCGCGCTTCCCCAACCTGCTGGTCAACGGTGCCGGCGGCATCGCGGTCGGCATGGCGACCAACATCCCGCCGCACAATCTCGGCGAAGTCGTCGACGCCTGCCTCGCTTATATCGACAATGGCGCGATCACGACCGAAGAGCTGATGGAGATCGTCCCCGGTCCGGACTTCCCGACCGGCGCGATCATCCTAGGTCGCGCAGGCGCGCGCTCGGCCTATGAGACCGGGCGCGGCTCGGTGATCGTGCGCAGCCGTCACAAGATCGAAACCGGCCGCGGCGACCGTACCTCGATCGTGCTGACGGAAATCCCGTTCCAGCAGGGCAAGAACGCGCTGGTCGAGAAGATCGCCGAGGCTGCCAAGGACAAGCGGATCGAAGGCGTCAGCGACATTCGCGACGAATCGAACCGTGAAGGCGTCCGGATCGTCATCGACCTCAAGCGCGACGCGACGCCCGAGGTGGTGCTCAACCAATTGTGGCGCCACACGCCCGCGCAGGGCTCGTTCCCCGCGAACATGCTCGCGATCCGCGGCGGTCGCCCTGAGCTGCTCAACCTGCGCGACATCATCAGCGCGTTCGTGCAGTTCCGCGAACAGGTCATCACGCGCCGCGCCAAGTTCGAGCTGAACAAGGCGCGCGAGCGCGCCCACATCTTGCTCGGCCTCGTCATCGCCGTCACCAACCTCGACGAAGTCGTACGGATGATCCGTGGCTCGTCGAGCCCGGCCGAGGCGCGCGGCAAGTTGCTGGCGCGCGAATGGCCGATCGCCGAGATCGCGCCGTATCTGCGATTGGTCGAGGCGCTGGAGACCGATGTCGCAGGTGATACGTATCGCTTGTCCGAAGTTCAGGTCCGCGCGATCCTCGACCTGCGCCTCCACCGCCTTACCGCGCTGGGTCGCGACGAGATCGGCGACGAACTCAAGACACTGGCCGATCTCGATCTCCGAATTGCTCGCGATCCTCTCCGACCGCGTGAAGCTCTACGCGGTGATGCGCGATGAATTCCGCGAGGTGCGCGAGCTGTTCGCGACGCCGCGCCGCACCGAGATCGCCGCCGCCGCCGACGGGATCGACGACGAGGATCTGATCGAGCGCGAGGACATGGTGGTGACCGTCACCATGGCCGGCTACATCAAGCGCACGCCGCTTGACGCGTTCCGTGCGCAGGCGCGCGGCGGCAAGGGGCGCGCCGGCATGGCGACGAAGGACGAGGACGTCGTCACCAAGCTGTTCGTCACCTCGACGCACACGCCCGTCCTGTTCTTCTCCACGCTCGGCCGCGTCTATCGCATGAAGGTCTGGCGCCTGCCCGAGGGCGGGCCGGCGACGCGTGGTCGCCCGATGATCAACCTGCTCCCGCTCGAACAGGGCGAGACGATCTCGACCGTGCTTCCGCTGCCCGAGGACGAGGCGGAATGGGGCAAGCTCCACGTCATGTTCGCGACCGCCAAGGGATCGGTCCGCCGCAACTCGATGGATGCGTTCACCAACGTGCCGTCGAACGGCAAGATCGCGATGAAGTTCGAGGGCGAGGATGCCGACGACCGGCTGATCGGCGTGGCGTTGCTCGAAGAGGGCGACGATGTGCTGCTCGCCACGCGCGCCGGTAAGGCGATCCGCTTCGCTGCCGACGAGGTCCGCGAGTTCCAGAGCCGCAACTCGACCGGCGTCCGCGGCATCTCGTTGAAATCCGACGATCATGTCATCTCGCTCTCGGTGCTCCACCGCGGCGACGTGCGCGATCAGGAGGAGCGCGACCTCTATCTGCGCAACGCGCCGTGGAAGGATCGCGAAGGCGATCTGTCGATGCCGCTCGACCGTTTCGAGAAATTGCGTGCCGAGGAACAGTTCATCCTCACCGTCTGCGCCAATGGTTATGGCAAGATGAGTTCGGCGTATGAATATCGCCGCACCGGGCGTGGTGGTCAGGGGATCACCAACATCGACAATATCGCGCGCAACGGCCTGGTCGTCGCCAGCTTCGCGACCACAAAGACCGAGCAGTTGATGCTCGTCACCGATCAGGCGAAGATGATCCGGATGCCGCTCGGCTCCTTGCGGGTGATCGGTCGCGGTTCAGCGGGCGTGCGGCTGTTCAACGTCGCCAAGGACGAGCATGTCGTCTCCGCCGCGCGGATCGACGAGGAGCCCGAGCCCGAGGATGCCGCCGAGGCGATGGTCGCCGAGGAACTGGCTGGCGAGCAGGCGGTTGCCCCTGTCGATGACGCGACGATCGGCGACGATGCCGCCGCCGGCCCGGAGGATGGTGAATGACCGCCACGCCGCTGACCGCCTATAAGGTCCTGACCGCCGAGCAGATGGCGATGCTGGAGCAGGACGGGCGGTTCGGCGGCGCGCCGGTCGACGTGGCGGACGGCTACATCCATTTGTCGACTGCTGCGCAGCTTGCCGAGACGATCGACAAGCATTTCGCCGGCCAGGCCGACCTGCACGTCGCCGCCGTCGACCTCGCCGCACACGGCGATGCGATAAGGTGGGAGGAGTCGCGCGGCGGCCAGCTCTTCCCGCATCTCTACGGCGAAATGCTGCTGGAAACGGTCATTGCCTACGGTCCGCTCGACCGTCGCGCCGATGGCACGGTAAAGCTCCCCACTACCGGCTGATCGCGCTCACGCCACGAACAGGTCGACGACCTCTCGCCCTTCCCCCACCGCCTGCAGCAACAACGTGCGGTGGCAGCGGCACGGATCGCGCTCGTAACACAGCAACGCGCTCGGCAGCTCCTCCACCAGCGCCAGCATCTGCGCCGCCTGCCCCTGCGCCTCGGGCAGCTCCAGCTGATCCTCATACACCGCTGTCAGCGTCGCGACGTCGCCCTTCTTCGCCGCGTCGCGCCCGCGCTTCGGCGTCCCCAGCGCCTTGAGATGCACATAATCGATCCCCGCCTCGGCGAGCGACGCCGCCAGCGACGACTTGGAAAACCCCGGCCGTCGCGACAGTGGCAACGCCCGCACGTCGATCACCCGCCGCACGCCCGCCCCCTGCAACGTCGCGATGAACCCGGCCATCGTCACGCCTTCATAACCGATGGTATAGATCGTCATGCACCCGGAGGTGGTCGCGCGCCGCTGACAAGACAAGCCGCACCCGCTATCCGCGCGGCATGACGTATGACATTCATATAGTGGGCGGCGGGCTCGCCGGGTCGGAAGCCGCGTGGCAATTGGCCGAGGCCGGGTTCAAGGTCCGCCTGTCGGAGATGCGCGGCAGCGGCGACACGACCCCCGCCCACCATACCGACGATCTCGCCGAACTGGTCTGCTCGAACAGCTTCCGCAGCGACGATGCCGACAGCAATGCGGTCGGTCTGCTCCACCAGGAACTCCGCGCGCTCGGCTCGCTGATCCTGCGTGAAGGTGACCGTCACCGCGTCCCGGCCGGCTCGGCACTGGCGGTCGACCGCGACGGTTTCTCCGCCGCCGTCACCGCCGCGGTGGCTGCGCACCCGAACATCACGGTCGTGCGCGAACGGATCGACATCCTCCCCGACACCCCCGCGATCATTGCCACCGGGCCGCTCACCGCGCCCGGCCTGTCGGAACGGATCGCCGCCGAGACCGGCCGCGACTCGCTCGCCTTCTTCGACGCGATCGCCCCGATCGTTCATCGCGACTCGATCGACATAAAGACCGCGTGGTTCCAGTCGCGCTGGAACAAGGGCGAAGGCACCGACTATATCAACTGCCCACTCGACAAGGACCAGTATCACGCCTTCGTCGCCGCGCTGATCGATGGCGAGAAGACTGAATATCGCGAATGGGAAAACGTCCCCTATTTCGAAGGCTGTATGCCGATCGAGGTGATGGCGGAGCGCGGGCCGGAAACGTTGCGCTTCGGGCCGATGAAAGGGGTCGGTCTCGACGACCCGCGCACCGGCCGCTGGCCGTACGCCTGCGTCCAGCTTCGCCAGGACAATGCGCTCGGCACGCTCTGGAACATCGTCGGCTTCCAAACCAAGCTCAAGCATGCCGAGCAGGTCCGACTGTTCCGCACCATCCCCGGGCTCGAGAACGCCGAGTTCGCGCGGCTCGGTGGGCTTCACCGCAATACCTTCCTGCGCTCGCCCGAATTGCTCGACGGGACGTTGCGGCTCCGTTCGCGCCCGAACATCCGCTTCGCCGGGCAGATCACCGGCTGCGAGGGCTATATCGAGAGCGCCTCGATCGGCTTGCTCGCCGGCCGTTTCGCGATTGCCGAACTGCGTGGCGAGACGCTGGCGCCGCCGCCGGTCGAAACCGCGCTCGGCGCCTTGTTGTCGCACATCACCGGAGGCGCGGAGGCGGACAGCTATCAGCCGATGAACGTCAACTTCGGGCTCTTCCCGCCGATTCCCGGCCGCACGAAGAAGGCCGATCGCAAGAAGATGTACACCGACCGCGCGCGTTCGGCACTGGCGGAGTGGCTGGCGGCCTGACCTCTCCCGTCATTGCGAGCGTAGCGAAGCAATCCAGAGCCGGACCAGGACGCCCTGGATTGCTTCGCTACGCTCGCAAGGACCGATCGACGCGACCTACACCGGGATCGCCGTCGTATATTTCGTCATCGACAGCGCGAAGTGCGACGATGCCCCGGCCACCGACGGGTGCCCGAGCATCACCTGCATGAGGAAATGATTATAGTCGCTGACATCCGCCACGACGATCCGCAGCAGATAGTCCCATTCCCCCGACATCGAGAAGCTCTCGACGATCTCCGGCCGCCCATCGACGAACTGCTCGAACGCCTGCCGCGCCTCGATCGCATGGCTCCGCATCCGCACGTTGCACAGCACATTAACCCCGCGCCCCACCGCTGCGGGATCGACCAACCGCACGGTTCGCGTCAGGATCCCCGCCGCTTCCAACGCCTTGACCCGCCGCCAGCACGATGCCGACGACGCCCCGACGCTTTGCGCCAGATCGGCGTTGCTCAGCGTGCCGTCCGCCTGCAAGGCCGAAACGATGCGGCGGTCAATGGCGTCAAGTTGATCGGCCTGGTTCATGGCGAGGGGCTATAACGCTGCAAGCGTTTCATCGAAAGCTCCAGATAGTGCATTTCTGATAAGCATTGATCGCGCCCCTGTGCGATCATCGCGAACATGGCAGATGCAGCGATTACCCGACCCAAAGGAGCAGCAGCCGATTGGACGATCCCACAGGGCTGGGACGCGTACACGGCCGAGGAACACGCCACCTGGGATACGCTGTTCGCGCGCCAGATCGAGATGCTCCCCGGCCGGGTAACGCCGGAGTTCATGGCCGGCCTCGACGTCCTTCGCCTCTCCCGGCCGGGCATCCCCGACTTCGAAGAACTTTCCGAACGGCTGATGAAAGCGACCGGCTGGCAGGTCGTCGCGGTGCCCGGCCTCGTTCCCGACGACGTCTTTTTCGATCACCTCGCCAACCGACGTTTCGTCTCGGGCAACTTCATCCGCCGCCCCGATCAGCTCGACTATCTTCAGGAGCCCGACGTCTTCCACGACGTCTTCGGACACGTCCCCCTGCTCGCGAATCCGGTCTTCGCCGATTACATGCAGGCATACGGACAGGGCGGGCAGCGCGCCGCGGCGATGGGCGCGATCGATCGCCTGTCGCGGCTCTACTGGTACACCGTCGAATTTGGGCTGGTCCGCTCGGGTGAGGGCCTGGCACTCTACGGCGCCGGCATCGTTTCCTCGCGATCCGAATCGATCTTCGCGCTCGACGACGCCTCCCCCAACAGGATCGGCTTCGACCTCAAGCGCGTCATGCGCACGCGCTATCGGATCGACGACTTTCAGCAGAGCTACTTCGTCATCGACAGTTTCGAGGACCTGCTCGACCAGACGCTCAACACCGATTTCGCCCCGCTTTACGCCGAGCTGGAAGGCCAGCCGGATCACGACCCGGAGACGATCCTGCCCGACGACCGCGTCTACACGCGCGGCACGCAAGCGCACGCGCGCGGCTAACCTCTTCACCTGAAAGGCCCGACCATGACCGATCCCGCCAACCCGCTCGGCCTCGCCGGCTTCGAGTTCTGCGAATTCACCTCGCCCGATCCCGACACGCTTGCCGGCCAGTTCGAACAGATGGGCTTCGTCGCCGCGCATCGGCATCCGACCAAGCAGGTGACGCGCTACGTGCAGGGTCGCATCAACCTGCTGCTCAACCGCGAGCCGACCGGTCAGGCCGCGGATTTCCGCGCGCTTCACGGCCCGTCGGCGAGTGGGATGGCGTTCCGCGTCGCCGATCCGAAGTCGGCGTACGACCATGCGCTCGCCGAGGGCGCGACCGCGGTCGACGCGGCAGCGGGGACGCTCGGCGATGGCAGTTTCCCGATCGAGGGGATCGGCGGCAGCTACCTCTATCTCGTGAAGGCGGGCGAGGACCTGTACGCCGATTGGGAGGAAGTCCCCGGCTGGCGCGAGGCCGCCGAGCAGAATAATGTCGGGCTCGATATCCTCGACCACCTCACCCACAACGTCCGTCGCGGCGAGATGCGGACGTGGTCGAGTTTCTACGGCCGCCTGTTCGGGTTCGAGGAGCAGAAGTTCTTCGACATCAAGGGCAAGGCAACCGGGCTGTTCAGCCAGGCGATGATCGCCCCCGATCTCGCGATCCGCATTCCGCTCAACGAGAGCAAGGACGAGACGTCGCAGATCGAGGAATTCATCCGTGAGTACAACGGCGAGGGCATCCAGCATCTCGCACTGACGACCGACGATATCTACGAAACGGTCGAGAAGCTGCGCGCGCGCGGCGTGCGGTTGCAGGATACGATCGAGACCTATTACGAACTGGTCGACAAGCGAGTCCCCGACCACGGCGAGGACCTCGCTCGATTGAAGCGCAACCGCATCCTGATCGACGGCAATGTCGGCGACGAGGGCATCCTGCTTCAGATCTTCACCGAGAATATGGTCGGCCCGATCTTCTTCGAGATCATTCAGCGCAAGGGCAATCAGGGCTTCGGCAACGGTAATTTCCAGGCGTTGTTCGAGAGCATTGAGCTGGACCAGATCCGGCGCGGCGTGGTGAAGGTGGACGCGTAGCGTCCACCAAACGCGCGCACGACGGTGCGCGCCCGCGCCCAGCCGGCACGGGAAGCCGGGCCTTCGGGCACGGCTTTGCCGGGTCCGATGGCCCGGCGTTGACAGGAGAGAGCCATGCCCGACACGTCCCGCTACCATCCCGGCTTCGGTAACCACGTGTCGACCGAGGCTGTGCCCGGTGCGCTCCCGATCGGTCGCAACTCCCCGCAGCGCGTTCCATTCGGCCTCTACACCGAGCAGCTCTCCGGCACGGCCTTCACTGCCCCGCGGCACGAGAATCGTCGTAGCTGGCTCTACCGCCTCCGCCCGACCGCGCAGCACCCGGCCTTCACCCGCTACGACGGCGCGCCGCATCTGCGCGCCGCCCCTTTCGACACCCCTCCGTCTCCCAACCGGATGCGCTGGGATCCGCTACCCTGGCCCGCCACGCCGACCGACTGGCTCGATGGCCTCATCACTTATGGCGGTAACGGCAGCGTCGCCGAGCAGACCGGCGTCGCGATGCACCTTTATGCCGCGACTGCCGACATGGACCGCGCCTTCTTCTCCGCCGATGGCGAGTGGTTGATCGTACCGCAGGACGGTCGTCTCGCGATCGACACTGAACTTGGCCGGATCGACGTCGCCCCGCTGCAGATCGTCGTCATCCCACGCGGCGTCCGCTTCCGCATTGCGCTCCCGGACGGCCGCGCGCGCGGCTATGTCCTTGAGAACCACGGCGCGCCGTTCCGCTTGCCCGACCTCGGCCCGATTGGCGCCAACGGTCTCGCCAATCCCCGCGATTTCGAGACACCCGTCGCTTGGTTTGAGGATCGCGACGAACCCTGCATCGTCATCCAGAAATTCCAGGGCGCGCTCTGGCAGACCACGCTCGACCATTCGCCGTTCGACGTGGTGGCATGGCACGGCAACCTCGCCCCGTATCGATATGATCTGACACGCTTCAATACCATCAACACCGTCTCGTTCGACCACCCCGATCCGTCGATCTTCACCGTCCTCACCTCACCGAGCGACACCCCCGGCACCGCCAATTGCGACTTCGTGATCTTCCCCCCGCGCTGGATGGTCGCAGAGGGCACGTTCCGCCCGCCGTGGTTCCATCGCAACGTCATGAGCGAGTTCATGGGGCTGATCGCCGGCGCCTACGACGCCAAGGAAGGTGGTGGCTTCGTCCCCGGCGGCGCGAGCCTCCACAACCAGATGAACGGCCATGGCCCCGATCAGGCTAGCTACGAGAAAGCGGTCGCAAGCGACTTGAAACCCGTCAAAATCGACGGGACGATGGCCTTCATGTTCGAGACGCGCCATGTCGTGCGCACCACCGAATGGACGCAAGCCTCGCCGACGATGCAGCTCGATTACGATGACGTCTGGCGCGGCTTTCCCAAGGCGACACTGCCACGGTGACCCACCGGGCTGGAAAATGCCGTCGACCCTGCTAGCGTGCGCCTCATGCAGTTTCTCAAGATCCTGTTCTGGTCGCTGCTGGCGTTCGTCGCCGCGGTATTCACGTTCGGCAATTGGACCAATGTCACCGTCCAGCTGTTCGGCGGGCTGGTTGCGGAGGTGAACCTGCCGCTGCTGCTGCTCGTCACTTTCCTGCTCGGCTTCGTGCCGACGCTGATCTACCAGCATTGGGTACGCTTCCGCCTGCGCCAGCGCCTGACCGCGGCGGAACGCGCGACCGAAAGTGCCCTCGCCGCGGTCCGCGGCATCGAGACGCCGCCCGTCGTCACACCGCCTGCGCCCCCTGCGAACGGAGCCGAGTAATGGCCAGCCGCATCTTCGTCGCGCTCGACACTCCCGATCTCGATCGCGCCCGCACCCTGGCGCAGAAGGTTCGCCACCATGTCGGCGGGATCAAGCTCGGTCTGGAGTTCTTCTGCGCGCACGGCCCCGCAGGCATCCGCGCGATGGAAGAGATCGGGCTCCCCGTCTTCCTCGACCTGAAGCTCCACGACATTCCCAATACCGTCGCCAAGGCGGTGCAATCGCTTGCCGGGCTCGCCCCCGCCGTCCTCACGGTGCACGCAAGCGGCGGCCGCGCGATGCTGGAGGACGCCAAGGCCGCCGCGCATCCCTCGACCAAGGTGGTCGCGGTGACGATGCTCACCAGCCTCGACGAGGACGACCTCGCCGCGACCGGGATCGCAGGCAGCGCGCACGATCATGTCCTGCGTCTCGCCGATCTGGCGCGCGAGGCCGGGCTCGACGGCATCGTCTGCTCGGGTGCCGAGGTGAAGGCCGCACATGCCGCATGGCCGAAAGGCTATTTCGTCGTCCCCGGCGTCCGCCCCGCCGACGGCGACATCGGCGACCAGAAGCGCGTCGTCACCCCGCGGATGGCGGTCGACCATGGCGCATCGATGCTGGTGATCGGCCGCCCGATCACGCAGGCCGAGGACCCGGACGCCGCCGCCCGCGCGATCGCCGCGACGCTTTAACGCGTTGTTGGCAGCGTGCGGGCAAGCGCCTAAAGCCGCGCGATGCCCGTCACCGTCAAGATCTGCGGCCTGTCCACGCCCGAGACGCTCGACGCCGCGCTGAAGGGTGGCGCAAGCCATGTCGGCTTCGTCGTCTTCCCGCCCTCGCCGCGCCACCTGCCGCTCGACCGCCTTGCCGGACTCGCCGCGCAAGTCCCGGCGCACGTCCGCAAGGTCGGCGTGTTCGTCGATCCCGACGACGAGCTGCTCGCCGCGACGGTAGCGGCCGGGCGGCTCGATGCGATCCAGCTCCACAAGACCGCGCCCGACCGCGTCGCCGCGCTCCGCCGCCTGTCGGGGTGCGAGACATGGGCGGCGATCGCGGTGAAGACCCGCGCCGACCTCACCGCCGCGCCCGCCTTCACCGGCGCTGCCGACCGCCTGCTCTACGATGCCAAGACCCCGGACGGTGCGACGCTCCCCGGCGGCATGGGCCTCCGCTTCGACTGGCAGCTGCTCGACGGTTTCCGCCACCCGCTCCCCTGGGCGCTATCGGGCGGGCTCGACCCCGCCAACGTCGCCGAGGCGATCGCGCGGACCCGCGCGCCGCTGGTCGACGTTTCGTCGGGTGTCGAGTCCGCGCCCGGCGTCAAGGACGTGGACAAGATCGCCGCCTTCCTGCAACGGGTTTCCGCATCATGAACGCACCCAATTCCTTCCGCGCGCAACCTGACGAGCGCGGACATTTCGGCCCCTATGGCGGCCGCTATGTCTCCGAAACGCTGATGCCGCTGATCCTCGACCTCGAGCGCGAATATCGCGCTGCCAAGGAGGACCCGGCGTTCGCCGCGCAGTTTGACGACCTGCTCGAACATTATGTCGGTCGCCCCTCGCCGCTTTATTACGCCGAGCGACTGACCGACACGCTGCGCGACAGCGCGCCCGATGGAATGGGTGCGCAAGTCTGGTTCAAGCGCGACGAGCTGAACCATACCGGCGCGCACAAGATCAACAATTGCATCGGCCAGATCCTGCTTGCGATCCGCATGGGCAAGACGCGGATCATCGCCGAAACCGGTGCCGGCCAGCATGGCGTCGCCACCGCGACGGTCTGCGCGCGCTTCGGGCTGCCGTGCGTCATCTACATGGGTGCCAAGGACGTCGAGCGGCAGCAGCCGAACGTCTTCCGCATGAAGCTGCTGGGGGCCGAGGTCCGCGCGGTCGAAAGCGGTGCGCGCACGCTGAAGGATGCGATGAACGAGGCGCTGCGCGATTGGGTCGCCAACGTCCACGACACCTTCTACATCATCGGCACCGCCGCCGGACCGCACCCCTATCCGGAGCTAGTCCGCGACTTTCAGAGCGTGATCGGCCGCGAGGCGCGCGCGCAATTGCTCGACCGTACCGGCCGTCTGCCCGACCTGCTGGTGGCCGCGATCGGCGGCGGGTCAAACGCGATCGGGCTGTTCCACCCGTTCCTGGACGACGCCGACGTCAGGATGCTCGGCGTCGAGGCGGCCGGCGAAGGGCTTGAGGCCAAGCACGCCGCCAGCCTTGCGGGTGGTTTCCCGGGCGTGCTCCACGGCAACAAGACCTATCTGTTGCAGGATGACGATGGCCAGATCGCCGAGGCACATTCGATCTCTGCCGGGCTCGACTATCCCGGCATCGGTCCGGAACATGCGTGGCTGAAGGACAGCGGCCGGGTGGACTATACCGCCGTCACCGACCGCGAGGCGCTCGACGCCTTCCAGCTGCTGTGCCGGACCGAAGGCATCATCCCCGCGCTCGAACCTTCGCATGCGATCGCCGCCGTCGCGCATAAGTCAAAGGAAATGCAGAAGGATCTCGATCATCCTCGCCAATCTGTGCGGGCGCGGCGACAAGGATATCTTCACCGTCGCCGAAGCGCTGGGAGTGCAGATTTGACCCGCCTTGCCGATGCCTTCATCGCCGACCGACCCGCGCTGATCTGCTTCGTCACCGCCGGCGATCCATCGGTCGCCGCAACGCCGGCGATCCTCGACGCGCTGGTCGAAGGCGGCGCGGACGTGATCGAACTGGGCATGCCGTTCACCGATCCGATGGCGGACGGCCCCGCGATCCAGGCCGCCAACATCCGCGCGCTCGCCGGCGGGGTAACCACCGCCGACATCCTGCGGATCGCGAAGGAATTCCGCGATCGTCATCCACTTACGCCATTGGTGCTGATGGGGTACGCCAACCCGATGCTGCGCCGTGGGGCCGAGTGGTTCGCCACCGCGCTGCATGACGCTGGCGTCGATGGCGTGATCTGCGTCGATATCCCGCCCGAGGAAGACGATGCGCTCGGGCCGTCGTTGCGGGCGATGGGGATCGATCTCATCCGCCTCGCCACGCCGACCACCCGCGACACGCGGATCGGCGAGGTGCTCGATGGCGCGAGCGGCTTCATTTATTACGTCTCGGTCGCTGGCATCACCGGCAAGCAACAGGCGCAACAGGCATCGATCGAGGAAGCGGTCGCACGGCTGAAGCACGCCACCGACCTGCCGATCGCGGTCGGTTTCGGGGTTCGCACACCCGAGCAGGCCCGCGCGATCGGCCGCGTCGCGGACGGCGTCGTCGTCGGCTCGGCGATCGTCGAGATCGTCGCCGAACATGGTGCCGCTGCACCCGCGCCCGTTGCCGCCTATATCAAGACGCTGTCGGCCGCGCTCGCCGACGCACGAAAGGTTTCCGCATGAGCTGGCTCAGCAACGTCCGCAACGCGTTGTCCGGAATCGTCCCGGGCGGTGCGAAGGCGCAGACCTCGATCACCTCTGGCACAAGTGCAAGGGCTGCGGGACGATGGTCTTCACCAAGGAGCTGGAGGAAAACCTCCACGTCTGCCCGACCTGCGACCATCACGAGCGGATCGGCCCGAGCGAGCGGTTCGAGCATCTGCTCGACCCGGCCAGCATCGACGTGCTCCCCGCCCCGCGCTCGCCGGAAGACCCGCTCAAGTTCCGCGATTCGAAGCGTTACGCCGATCGCCTCAAGGCCGCACGCGCCGGCACCGGCGAGCAGGACGCGTTCGTCAATGCACGCGGCACGATCGACGGTCACCGAGTCGTGATCGGCGTGCAGGACTTCGCCTTCATGGGCGGCTCGATGGGCCAGGCGGTCGGTGAGGCGTTCATCCAGGGCGTCGAGACAGCGGTCAAGGATCGCGCGCCCTTTATCGTCTTCACCGCTTCCGGTGGCGCGCGCATGCAGGAGGGCATCCTCAGCCTGATGCAGATGCCGCGCAGCACTGTCGCGATCCAGATGCTCCACGATGCCGGACTGCCCTATATCGTCGTCCTCACTGATCCGACCTCGGGCGGCGTGATGGCGGCGTATGCGATGCTCGGTGACGTCCATATCGCCGAGCCTAAGGCGACGCTCGCCTTCACCGGCCGCCGCGTGATCGAAAGCACGATCCGCGAGAAGCTGCCCGACGATTTCCAGACCAGCGAATATTATCTGGAGCACGGCATGATCGACATGGTCGTCCACCGTCGTGACCTGCGCGCCAAACTGGCGACCGTGATCGGCTATCTCTGCGGCGAACGTAAGGCCGCCTAACTCCCCTCCCCGTCAGGGAAGGGGCTGGGGGCGGGGAACTCGAACGAGCCTGGTTTCGGACGTGCCCCATCCCGACCCCGAGCTTAGGGCGACCCGCGGTAGATAAAGCCGGATGGATCAAGCCGTGACCACACCCCCGAGGACAGCCGACCACGCCGCCTCCAGCGATGCCGCCGTCCAGGCGCAGCTCGACCGGCTCTGGTCACTGTCACCGGGCGCGGACGTGCTGGGGCTCGACCGGATCACGCGCCTGCTCGCGCGGCTCGGCGATCCGCACCATAAGCTGCCCCCCGTCTTTCACGTCGCCGGCACCAACGGCAAGGGCTCGACCTGCGCGTTCCTGCGCGCTGCGCTGGAGGCGGCGGGTTACCGCGTCCATGTCTACACCAGCCCGCATCTGGTCCGCTTCAACGAGCGCATCCGGATCGCCGGTCGATTGATCGACGACGCCGCGCTGGCGGCGTTGCTGGCGGAAGTGCTCGATCAGGCCGACGGCATCGGTGCCAGCTTCTTCGAGATCACGACCGCCGCCGCCTTCCTCGCCTTTGCGCGCACGCCCGCCGACGCCTGCGTGATCGAGGTCGGGCTCGGCGGGCGGCTCGACGCGACCAACGTGTTGCCTGCGCCGGTTGCGTGCGGGATCGCGGCGCTCGGGATCGACCATCAGGCGTTCCTCGGCGACTCCCTCGAACAGATCGCCGCAGAGAAGGCCGGGATCGCCAAGGCCGGCGTGCCGCTGGTGACGATGGCCTATCCGCCCCCGATCGCCGCCCCCGTCGCATCTGCGGCGCAGGCGTGCGGCGCGCCGTGGTTTCCTCAGGGAACGACGTGGCGCTACACCGCCGATGACCAGCTTCATTATGAGGACGCGGCTGGCACCCTTACCCTGCCGCTGCCAGTGATGCCCGGCGCGCATCAGGACGCCAATCTCGCATTGGCGGTGGCGATGATCCGGCATCAATCCAGCCTGTCGGTGCCGATCGCCGCATTCGAGGCCGCTGCCACGCAGACCCGCTGGCCCGCGCGGCTGCAACGCCTGTCACGCGGGCCGCTGGTCGCTCCCTTGACCGGTACGCCGGTGTGGCTCGACGGCGGGCACAATGCCTCTGCTGGAGAAGCCATCGCCGCGGCACTTCCTCTCCTGATCGGCGGCCCCGAAGCCCGTTCGCTGATCGTGATCCTCGGGATGCTCGCCAACAAGGATGCCGCCGGTTTCCTCGCGCCGTTCGCCGAGATGATCGTCACGCTCATCGCCGTGCCGGTGCCCGGTCACGCCTGCCACGTGCCGGCCGACCTGCTGGCGGTCGCCGCTGCACTGAACGTACCCAATTGTTTGACCGCGCCAGACATTCCCGCCGCGGCCGCGCTAGTCGCCGGCGCGCAGCGGCCTGCGCAGCCGGTGCTGATCGCCGGATCGCTCTATCTCGCCGGTGAAGTGTTGAGCGCGAACGACGAAGCGCCGGACTAACCTTAAATCTGCGATTGACTTGCAATAGCGGACAGGCGACCTTGCGCGGGCAAGAGGAGTCGACTGTTCCATGACCCAGCTTCCCGCCCCCGTCCTGACCATCAATGCCTTGCCGCATGCATTGCCCGACTGTCCCAACGCACGCGTTATCCTGTTCGCGATGCGCCGTATGGGTGCGCACGGCCTCTCGGACGCTCGCGCCGCGCACGGCTTCTTCACCGGCTTCGGCGAGGCGTTCCGACGTCCTTTGCTGTTGATGCGCACGCTGATGACCGATCTTGCCGCCAATGCGACGGTGCCGATCGCGATTGCGCCGTGCTGCTGCGCGCGAATGACCGCGTCGGAGCAAGTGCTGCTCGCGATCGTCGCGCGTGTAGAGAGCCGCACCGACAGCGCGCATCTGTTGATGCAGGACCTGATCGGGCAGCGGCATGTCGACGGCGTATTGGCCAGCGCCGCCGCCCTCGCCGCCGCCTTCGCCGACGAGGGTCGCCCGATCTGCCTTTAGGCGGCTAGGCGGCAGCGCCGTCGCGCGCGTCGCCCGGTCCCTCCGTACCGGCGCTTCCGACCGACCGGTCGACCAGCCCCGATCGGCTCATCCACCAGAACAGCGCCACGCCCGGCAGCGCCAACACGACCGTCAACAGGTAGAAATTGACGTATCCGACCCGCTCGACCAGCGCCCCGGCGCTCGCCCCGGTGATGATCCGCCCGACCACGCTCGCCGCCGCAGAGATCAGCGCATATTGCGCGGCGGTGAAGCGCAGGTCGCACAGCGCCGAGAAATAGGCGACCACCGTCACCCCGCCGATCCCCGACGCGATGTTCTCGAACGTCATCGCGCCGGCGAGTCCGAGGTTGCTGTGCCCCGCCGCGGCCAGCGCGGCGAAGCTGGCGTTGGACACCGCCATCAGCACCAGGCTGATCAGCACCGAGCGCTTCAGCCCCAACCGCGCGTACATGACACCACCGAGGAAAATACCGATCAAATACGCCCAGAAACCGACACCGACGTCGTACAAGGCGATTTCGTCGTTGGTAAATCCGGTGTCGTTGAGCAACAGCCGCAACACCAACTGCCCCAGCGTGTCACCGATCTTGTGGATCAGGATGAATAGCAGCACCACGAACGCGCCCGGACGCGCAAAGAACTGCACGAACGGCCGCCAGATCGCCGCCAACGTGGTTCCGACGCCGCGCCGTGGCTCGACTTCGCGATGCCGCCGCGGCTCCCCGATGACCAAACCCGCTACCATCGCCGGCAATGCGAGCATTGCGGTCGAGAGGTAAGCGGCGGTCCAGCCGTGCCGGGCGGCGACGAACAACGCCAGCGATGCGGCGCCGGCCGACCCGATCCGCCAGCCGTACTGGCTCATCCCCGATCCGACACCCAATTGACGCGGCTCGAGAATTTCGATGCGAAACGCGTCGATCACCACGTCGAACGTCGATCCCGCGACCCCGACCAGGATCGCAGCGGTAACGGTCGCGCCAATACTCGCCTTCGGATCGACCAGCGCCAGATTGGCCACGGCAGCGATGACCAGCACGCCCGCCACGAGCAGCCACGACACCCTCTGCCCCAAAGCGCCGAGCACCGGCAACCGCACGCCATCGACGACCCAGGCCCACAAGAATTTGATATTGTAGACAAGAAACGCGAGGCTGAACGCGGTCACCGTCTTCTTGTCGATCCCGCTCTGCGCCAGCCGCGTCGTCAGCGTCGCGGCAATCATCGCATAAGGAAAGCCAGAAGAAACCCCCAGCGCAAAGGCCGCGAGCGGTCCGCGCTCCAGATAGGGGCGAACACCGTCCACCCAAGTCCGTCCATCCGCCCGCGCCGCCATCCACTTCGCCTTCATTAGTCAGGCGATCGACTTAGCGCGAAAATGCGATCAGGTAAGCCCGGTCATCGGTGATCCACCGCCGAACATCCGCAATCCGCCCGGCAACCGTGGCGGCGATCGACCCTCCGCGGCCGATTCGATCGCGTCGATCGATCCGACAAGATCCCGTTGCGTATAGGGTTTTGCCAGACAGCCGACCGCGACCGTCTCGGCGTCCACCGGGCATGCGCCCGTCACGAACAGCACCCGAATCCCGCGCGCCGATGCCGAGCGTGCGACATCGATTCCGCTGCCATCGGCAAGGTTGATGTCGACGAGCACCAGATCGATCGGCGCGCCGGCTTCGATCACCCGCACCGCGTCGGCGACCCGGTCGACGGTCGCGATGATGGTAAAGCCTTGATCCGTCAGCATCCGCTCGGTGTCGAATGCCACCAAAGGCTCGTCTTCGACGACGAGCAACTTCTCGATCGACCGCTGTCGCCGCCCGAACAACATCGTCTGTTTCGCCCCCGGTATCGTTCCTATCGCTCAACCCCGCTGAACGCATTTATTTCCCGCTGCCGTCCAGATCAGAAACCTTGTTGCGGGCGAGCACAGCCCGTAAGCGACCGACATGGCCGACGAACGTTCCCCACACCGCATCGCCAAGCTGCTCGCGCGCGCAGGCGTGGCCTCCCGGCGCGAGGTCGAGCGGATGATCGCCGAGGGGCGTGTCGCGAAGGACGGCGTCGTACTCGACACGCCCGCCACGGTCCTGCCGTCGCTCGACGGCGTCACGGTCGATGGAGAGCCCGTCGCGGCGGCGGAGCCTACGCGCTTGTTTCTCTTCCACAAACCGACCGGCGTGCTGACCGCGGAGCGCGATCCGGCCGGGCGCGCGACGATCTACGATCGCTTGCCCAAGGATTTGCCGCGGCTGGTTCCGATCGGGCGGCTGGATCTCAACACCGAGGGGCTGTTGCTCCTGACCACCGATGGCGAATTCAAGCGACAGCTCGAACTGCCTGCGACCGGCGTCGAGCGCAGCTATCGCGCGCGTGCTTACGGCCAGGTCAGCCAGGCGCAGCTCGAAGACCTGATCCACGGCATCGAGATCGACGGCATTCGTTACGGCCCGATCGACGCCAATCTCGAGCGTCGCACCGGTGCGAACGTCTGGATCGAAATGACGCTGAGCGAGGGCAAGAACCGCGAGGTGCGGCGCGTGCTCGAACATCTCGGGCTGCGCGTCAGCCGTCTGATACGCACGCGCTACGGGCCGTTCGTGCTCGGCGACCTGCCGGTCGGTGACATTGGCGAGGTTCGTGTCGCGGACCTGATCGCCTTTCGTCAGACCTTGAAGGCAGCTGCGAAACAGCGGCCACCGGTCCCCGACGTCGCCGTACCCGGCAGCCGTCGCGCGCCTGCGCCGCGTCCGCCGATCGGCGGACGCCCGCTCGGCGGCCCACGTCCCTCGACGGGGGTGGGGCGACCGGTTGCGTCTCATCGTACCGCAAGCGCTCCGCAACCCGTGCGGACGCCAGATCGCTCGCCCGCCAAAGCTGCCGCCACTACGCTGCGTCCGCCGCGCGCGACGCCCAAACCAGTCGCGCCCAAGACCGAAGAGCAGCCGCTCACGCCGCAACGTCCGGCACGGATCAAGCGTCAGCCCGGATGGGCCAAGCCGAAACCCAAGCCCGGCGCACGGCCGCGGGGTCGCAAATGAGGATCATCGCCGGCCAATGGCGCGGACGCCCGCTCGCTGCACCGAAAGGTGACGCCACCCGTCCGACCGCAGACCGCACGCGCGAAGCCCTGTTCTCGATGCTCGCCAGCCGCGTCGGCAGCTTCGAGGGACTGGCCTGTGCCGATCTCTTCGCCGGATCGGGAGCGCTCGGGCTGGAAGCCTTGTCGCGCGGCGCGGCAAGCTGCATGTTCGTCGAGCAGGATAAGCCCGCGCTCGACGTCCTGCGCGCCAATGTCGCGAAGCTGGGTGCGACGGGCGCCGACATCCGCCCTGCCTCGGTCATGGCGCTCGGCCCGGCGCGCGCGCCGCTCGATATCGTGATGATGGACCCGCCTTATGCGACCGGCGCGGGCGCGGTGGCTGCCGACAAGCTGGCGCGACTTGGTTGGATCGGTCCTGCCACCTGGGTCTCGATCGAGACCGCAAAGGGCGAAGGCGACGTTCCCGCAGGCTTCGTCGTCGACGCAGACCGGACCCACGGCCGCGCGCGGTTGATGCTGTTGCGGCTCGGCTGAGCGTCAGGCGGCGGCGGTGCGCGGCCGCATCGCCAGCAGCGCGATCAGGCTAACCAGTGACATTCCCGCGAGATAGCCGCCGACCAGCGACAGGCCGCCATTCCGCGCGAGTGTCTCCGCCGCGACCGGGGTCAGCCCGCCGCCGATGATCCCGGCCATGTTGAAGGCAAGGCTCACGCCCGTATAGCGCACGCGCGCCGGGAACAGCCCGGGGAGCCACGCGCCCAATGGGCCGTACACGAACCCCATCGCGAACAATGCGACGGAAAGGCTGGCAAAGATCAGCGGCGGCGACCCCGATCCCAGCCCTGGCGCCAGCACGAACCCGGCGATGATCGCGAAGACGCACCCCCAGGTCAGCACATGCCGCGCGTCGCGACGATCGGCCCAGATGCCCGACAGAACGATCCCAACGGCCATGAACAGGATCGCGCCAAGCTGCATCGACAGGATCGTAGGCCGCGCGATTCCCAGCCGCGTCGTCGCATAGCCGAGCGCGAACGCCGTCGCGATATAATAGACCGCGAAGCACGCGATCGCCCCGGCGGTGCCGCCCAATGCCGCGCGCCAGTGATCGCGCAGCAACTCACCCATCGGCACCGCTGGCGGCGGACCTTCCTCCAGCACGCGCGCGAACGCGGGCGTCTCGGCGATCTTCAGCCGCACCCACAGGCCGAGCCCGACCAGCACGATCGACAGCACGAAGGGGATGCGCCATCCCCAAGCGACGAAATCCTCTGCGCTCATCACCAATCCGAGCAGCAGGAACAGGCCGTTAGCGGCGACGAACCCGACCGGTGCGCCGAGTTGCGGCACCATGCCATAGCGTCCCCGCCAGCCGGGCGGCGCGTTCTCGACCGCGAGCAACGCCGCCCCGCCCCATTCCCCGCCAAGTCCGAACCCCTGTCCAAACCGCAGCAGGCACAGCAGCACCGGCGCGAGGTAACCGGCCTGCGCGTAGGTTGGCAGGAACGCGATCGCCAGCGTCGATCCACCCATCAGCATCAGGCTGACCACCAAGGTTGACTTGCGCCCGATCCGGTCACCGTAGTGGCCGAACGCCCAGGCACCGACCGGTCGTGCGAAGAAGGCTACGGCAAGGCTCGCATAAGCGGCGAGCAACTGCGCGGACGGATCGCCCGCCGGGAAGAACAGCGGTCCGAACACCAGCGACGCGGCCGTCGCGTAGATATAGAAATCGTAGAACTCCACCGACGTGCCGACGAGGCTGGCGAGCAGAATACGGCGGTGCGAGGCAGCCGGCTGATCAGCGGGAAGAGCGGAAGAATACATGCCCCCTTTCCTCGCAGCCGGCTTCCCGCGTCAACGCACAAAATTATGTCATTGTAGTCACGAAATCGGGTTCCATAGACACATGGCAGCAATGTTGACGCGTTAAAGGATGCTGGTGCGATGTCGCTTCCGAGCGCGCAGCGCATATCGCCGGGCAAGCCCCCTCGCCCGGCCATTCCCTGAACTACGGGGCGGTCCTTTCGGGCCGCCCCGATTTTTCTGCCTTACTCCGCGAGGGCGGCGTGAAGCTGCGCCTTGTTCATTTTTGATCGCCCCGCGATGCCTCGCTTGCGAGCTTCCGCATGAAGCGCTTCACGTGTGCGATGGTCGCGTGCACTTGCGGTTTTGGCGGCGACATCGTCGGGTTGCGGGGAAAACTGCTGCCCCTTGCGCGTGTCGGCGCGCTTCTTGGCCGACGTTCGCGCATATTCCTTATCTGACAGCGCTTTGCGCGCTTCTTTGGGCAGGTAGCGCTCACCCGTCTCTTCGCTCGGCTTTCCGGACTTCGTGCCCCAATCCTCTTCGGTCCATTGATGAAGCGAATTGTCGGCGTCCTTGCCGCCTTTATATCCGCCGCCACGCTTCTTGTATTCGGCGACTGCCAGTTGCGCCTTGCGCGCCGACCATTGGCCCTTCCTGCCGCCTTTCGCGCCCGCGATGACGTCGTCCCTCACCTTTTCCCAGAGCGCAGGATCGGACTTTTCGGCGGTTTCGGACATGAGTGCACCTCCGGCACCTCAACCTCCGTCTCCTAGGAAAGTCGCACGCTCAACCGGCGGTGACGAAGCTGTCCATCACGCGCTTGCGCCCGGCCTGCTCGAAATCGATCTCGAGCTTGTTGCCCTCGATTTCCGCGATCGCGCCATAGCCGAACTTCTGGTGGAAGACGCGCTGTCCCACCGACAGGTCGCCACGTCCCTTGTTCCCCAGGCTCACCGCCGACGAGCGGCTTTCGACGACGCGTGCCGGTTCGCGCGTGAAGGTACGGTTCGACCATTCGCCGCCCGGCTTCGCGCCGAGCGTTCCCGCAGCGCGCTGCCACCCGGGTCCGCGCCCGGTGCCGCGCGCGACATCCGCGAACGGATCGGCGCGCTCGGACCAATTCGCGCGCCACAGGCTCTCGCCGCCGGACATGCTCGTCTCGCTCTCGACATGCTGCGGCGGCAACTCGCCGACGAAGCGCGACGGGATCGAACTGGTCCACTGGCCATAGATGCGGCGGTTGGCCGCATGGAGGATCGTCGCCAGCCGACGCGCGCGCGTGATCGCGACATAGGCCAGCCGGCGTTCCTCCTCCAACGAGCGCGTCCCGCCCTCATCGAGCGACCGCTGCGAAGGGAAAAGCCCTTCTTCCCAGCCGGCAAGGAACACGGTGTCGAACTCCAGCCCCTTGGCGGCATGGATCGTCATGATCGTGACCTTGGGATCGTCGCGCGTCGCCTCATTGTCCATGACCAGGCTGACATGTTCGAGGAACGCGCCGAGGTTTTCATATTCCTCCATCGCGCGAACGAGTTCGGTGAGGTTCTCCAGCCGCCCCGCTGCCTCGGTCGACTTCTCCGCCTGGTACATTGCGGTATAGCCGCTTTCGTCGAGGATCTGCCGCGCCAGCTCGGGATGCGGCAGATCGCGCGCCATGTCGCGCCATCGCGCCACGTCGCCGACAAATCGGCCAAGTGCCTTGCGCGCCTGCGGAGTAAGCTCGTCGGTGTCGAGGATCCGGGCCGCCGCGATCGACAGCGGCACACCTTCGGCCCGCGCGAGCTGGTGCAGCTTGGCGATCGCCTTGTCACCCAGTCCGCGCTTCGGCGTGTTGACGATCCGTTCGAATGCCAGATCGTCGGCGGGTTGATTGACGACCCGCAGATACGCCAAGGCGTCGCGAATTTCGGCGCGCTCGTAGAAGCGGAAGCCGCCGACGATCCGGTACGGCAACCCGATCGCAATGAAGCGATCCTCAAACTCGCGGGTCTGGTGCTGTGCGCGAACGAGGATCGCAACCTCGTCGAGGCTTTTGCCGCCGCGCTGCACCGACTCGATCTCGTCACCGACGCGGCGTGCTTCCTCGGGCCCGTCCCAGACGCCGAGCACCCGCACTTTCTCACCCGCGTCGAGTTCGGTCCACAGCTCCTTGCCGAGTCGCCCGCCGTTATTCGCGATCACTCCCGAGGCCGCGCCGAGGATGTGCGGCGTCGAACGGTAATTCTGCTCGAGCCGGATCACCTTGGCACCCGGAAAGTCCTTCTCGAACTTCAGGATGTTCTCGACCTGCGCGCCGCGCCACGAATAGATCGACTGATCGTCGTCGCCGACGCAACAGATGTTGCGCCGCTCCTGCGCGAGCAACCGCAGCCAGAGGTATTGGACCGAATTGGTGTCCTGATACTCGTCGACCATGATGTAGCGGAAGCGTTGCTGATAGTGTTCCAGTACGCCGCGATCACGCTTGAGGATGGTGAGCACGTGGAGCAGCAGGTCGCCGAAGTCGCAGGCGTTCACCGCCTTCAGGCGCTCTTGGTATTGCTGATACAACTCGCCGCCGCGCCCATTGGCATAGCGCTCGCTTTCACCGGCATCGATCTCGGCGGGCACAAGCCCCTTGTTCTTCCACTCGTCGATCAAACCGGCCAGCGACCGGGCGGGAAAGCGCTTTTCGTCGATGTCCGCCGCGAGGACGAGTTGCTTGAGCAACCGTAATTGATCGTCGGTGTCGAGGATCGTGAAGTTGCTCTGCAATCCCACCAGTTCGGCATGGCGACGCAGCATCTTCGCACCGATCGCGTGGAAAGTGCCGAGCCATGGCATCCCCTCCACCGCGTCACCGACCAGCCGACCGACCCGCTCGCGCATCTCGCGAGCCGCCTTGTTGGTGAAGGTCACCGACAGGATCTCCGACGGGTACGCGCGCCGCGTCCATAGCAGATGCGCCAATCGCGCCGTCAGTGCCGCGGTCTTCCCGGTGCCTGCGCCAGCCAGCACCAGCACCGGACCATCGGTCGTCAGCACCGCATCGAGTTGCGGGGAATTGAGGCCGGCCAGATACGGCGGGTCCTGCGTAGCGGCGGAGAGTTCGGTCACCCCGAACAGTTAGGGAACGCAAACGCCCCGGGCAAGCGAAACGGCGAATACTTACAGTCACGCAAGCGTCGTGCGGCAGACGCATCTGCGTAAAGCGGCGCGCGTAGGCGCACCACGTCGGCACCCACGCCGCGACGGCAAGTCGCCCGCTTCGATGCAGAGGCGACGCATGTCGCGGCAGCCGATCCACGCCAGGAGTAACGTCGATGAACCGTTTTCATTTCGCCGCGCTTGCGGCTGCACTTACGCTCGCCATGTTGCCTTCGATCTCCACGGCCGACCCAGGTCGAGTGCCGCTGACCGCTCGGGTCACCGTGCGCGACCTCGACCTTGCCACTCTCGTCGGCCAAAAGCAGTTCCGCCAGCGAGTCGCTCACGCGGCTGTGGTCACTTGCGGCACCGCCTTCGACATTCACGACCGGCTCGACGTTCTGCGCTGCCATCGTGAGATGCGCAACGACGCGCAGGTGCGTCTTGCCGCGCTTACCCGCGCCCGCGCCATCGAACTGGCGTCGAACACGCGCCGCTGATCCGATGCGAGGGTCGGATTTCTTCATGGGAGATCCGGCCTTTGCAACAATTGCGAGGTTGCGAAGAGAGGAACACACGGCGAGCCGCTGCCAAGCTAGACGGCACAGCGGCCCTGGCGGGCTACATCAATCATGCCGCACGCCTGATCTACTTTAATGGTACGCCGAAGACTGTAATCGGCCATCGGTCATCAAACTGTCATGCTACGCGCCGACAGCACGACTCGTCATGGCATCCAATGTCCTTGAGGCGTCGCCTTCGCCACCACCCGCGGCGAAGCGCTCGTTCGACGGTCCGGTTCATCCCGTGGCTCGATTCGTCTTTCTAGCCGTCGTCCTCGTCGGCTTCGGCTATGCCGGGATCAGCGTGCTGATCGACACGCAGCAGGTCGGGGAGCATCTCGCGCTCGGCGTGTTCGCGTTCCTCGGGCTCGCGCTGCTGATCGCGCTGGGGTTCGAGTTCGTGAACGGCTTCCACGACACAGCCAACGCCGTCGCGACCGTCATCTACACCAACGCGCTGCCTGCGCATTTCGCGGTCGTCTGGTCGGGGTTCTTCAACTTCCTCGGCGTGATGCTCTCCTCCGGTGCGGTCGCCTATTCGATCATCACCCTGCTGCCGGTCGATCTGATCCTAAACGTCGGCTCGGGCGCGGGCTTTGCGATGATCTTCGCGCTGCTGTTCGCGGCGGTGATCTGGAACCTCGCGACCTGGTATGTCGGTCTTCCGAACAGCTCCAGCCACACGCTGATCGGTTCGGTGCTCGGTGTCGGGCTCGCCAACCAGTTGCTGACCAGCGACAGCGGCGGGACGTCGGGGGTCGACTGGTCGCAAGCCACGAAGGTGCTGACCGGATTGTTGATGGCACCGCTGATCGGGTTCGGCGCGGCCGCGTTGCTGCTGCTCGTCATCCGACACATGACTCGCAATCCGCAACTCATGACGCCGCCCGAGGGCGACACGCCGCCGCCGCGCGGCATCCGGGCGTTGCTGATATTCACCTGCACGGCGGTCTCGTTCAGCCACGGGTCGAATGATGGTCAGAAGGGCATGGGCCTCATCATGCTCATCCTGATCGGCTGCGCGCCTACCGCCTACGCGCTCAACCGTACCCTGCCCGCCAGCGAGACGCCCGCCTTCGTCCAGAGCGCCGCAGACGCCCGCGCGACGTTGGTCGCCCATGGTGCGACGCCGGTCGATGCCGATCGTGCGCGCGCGGTCCTCAAGGGAGCGCTGAAGAAGCGCGAGGTGCTGAACGGGCAGACCTATGGCGCGGCGATCACCGTGTCGGACCAGCTCGCCCGCAGCGTTGCCGGCTACGGCTCGCTTAGCCAGGTACCCGCGAGCGCTGCGCCGAACATTCGCAACGATATGTATCTCGTCATGGATACGACGCGGATGATCGCCGCCGCAAAGGACAACGGCTTGAACGACGGCGAGAAAGCCGTGCTGACCGATTATCGCACGCGGCTGGAGCGGGGCACGCGCTACATTCCCCTTTGGGTGAAGGTCGCTGTCGCGCTGGCGCTGGGGCTCGGCACGATGGTCGGCTGGAAGCGGATCGTCGTCACCGTCGGTGAGCGGATCGGCAAGCAGCACATGACCTATGGCATGGGCGCGTCCGCCGAACTAGTGGCTGCGGCGACGATCCTCGCCGCCGATCGCTTTGGCCTGCCGGTATCGACCACCCACATCCTCTCGTCGGGCGTCGCCGGCGCTTCGGTAGCGAGCGGGCACGGTCTGCAACGCCGCACCTTGCTCCAGCTCGCCGCGGCGTGGGTGATGACCTTGCCGGTGGCGATGCTGCTTGCTGGCGGGCTTTACTGGCTGCTGCTGTCGATCGTCAGAGCCGGCGGGCTGTAATCCGCCCGCCCGTTAAGTACGGCCGGCTGGATTCAGGCTTCCACGGACAGCAAAGTCACCCCGGCATAGCGCTCTTCGCCTGGGACGAACAGTTCGCTGGGCTTGAAGCGCCGCGGCGTGATCCGGAGCGCCGAAAGTCCGGCCAGTTTGAAAGCGCCGATCTTCGGCTCCTTGGGGGCACCCCGTCCCGCTCCAGCGTCAGCGCGTCGAGATAGATCTCGCCGTGCTTGGTGTAGAGGATGTGCGGCGCCAAGGTGACGCTGCCCCGATTGTACATCGCGGCGATCGCCTGCAATTTGACGATCGCCTCGAAGACGACGGGAACGCTATCGGGCACCGCCGGCGCGGGCCGGCTTTCGGTTTCGGCAGTCATCGCGCGCCTCTTAGCCGATCGCGCCGCATCGCAGCAAGATCGACGAGCGAAACGCTGCGTTCCCGTCGCTATGGTTATCGCGGACCGATCAGCTTTTGCGCGAAATAGGTCATCTGCAGTGCCTGCAAGCGGGCGCCTTGCTCGATGTCGGCGTCGCCCGAATGACCGCCTGCGGTATCCTCGTAGAAGAGGTACGGCAGCCCATATTCCTTGAGGCGCGCCGCAAATTTCCGAGCGTGCTGCGGCCCGACGCGATCGTCCTTGGTGGTCGTCCAGATGTACGGTTCGGGATAAGGGACGCCGCGCTTGATATTGTGATAGGGCGAGATCGTGCGGAGGAACGCCCGCTCCGCCGGCACCGATACCGACCCATATTCGTCGACCCACGACGCGCCAGCCGCGATCTGTTCATAGCGCAACATATCGAGCAGCGGCACCTGGATCGTCACCGCCTTCCACAGGTCGGGATGCTGGTTGAACTCCACGCCCATCAAGAGCCCGCCATTCGAGCCGCCATAGATACCAAGCTTGGCGGGGCTGGTGAGGCGCCGGGCGATGAGGTCGCGCGCGACCGCGGCGAAATCGTCGTAGATCACCTGCCGCCTGGTCTTTCGTCCGGCATTATGCCACGCCGGTCCGAACTCGCCACCGCCGCGGATATTGGCGAGGACGTAGGCGCCGCCGCGCTCGAGCCACAATTTGCCGGTGATGGCCGAGTAACTCGGCGTCATCGGCAACTCGAAGCCGCCATAGGCCGTCATGATCGTCGGCGTGCTGCCATCGTGCGGCGCGTTGCGCGGATGGACGACGAAATACGGAACCTTGGTGCCGTCGCTGGACGTCGCCTCGAATTGGTCAGCGACTAGCCCCGCCGCATCGAACTTGGCGGGGAGCGCCTTGACCTGCACCGGCGCAGCATCGCTGCCCGCGGTGAAGCGCGCCAAAGTCGTCGGCGTCAGGAAGCCCGTGGTCGCCACGAACGCGGTGTCATTCCGATCAGACGTGCCGACGATTCCGAAGCTCGCATTGTCGGGTAGCGGCATCACCTTCGCGGTCCACCCGGTCGCCGACGGCGTGTAGACGCTGATCCGCCCGCGCACGTTGTCGGTGTAATCGAGAATCAGGTGATGGCGGGTGGCATCAACTCCGCCTACCGCCTGCCGCGGGGTCGGTGCGAAGATCAGCGTCGGCGTGATCTGGCCGGCCTCCAGCGCCTTGAGCGGTACGGCGGCCACGCCACCGGTCGGGATCTTGCCCCAAGGCTCGCTGGTCGTGAAGACGACCTGCCCCTCGACCATCGCGGCGGGTGCAGTCCGCGCGGGCAGGTCGAGCTTCTTCACGCCGGTGGCGGTAAACAGCAACCGATCCGCGCCGAAGAAGGTCTTCTGCCGCTCAATGAAAACTGCGCGGTTACCGGCGCCATCGGTCATGACGCTGGCGTAGGTGCCGAGTTGATCGTCGGGTGCCCCGCGATAGACCTCGACGGCTTGCGCCAACGGGACGCTGCGCGTCACCTTCTTGACGACGAACGGATAGCTCGACGCGGTCATCGTGCCCGCGCCCCAATCACGGCTGACCAGCAGATGATCCTTGTCGAGCCACGCCGCGCCTTGCTTGGACGTCGGCAGCACGAAGCCGTTCGCGACGAACTGGCCGGTCGAAAGATCGAATTCGCGATAGGTGACGGCGTCCTCGCCGCCTTCCGACAGTGCTACCAGGCACAGCCGCTCGTCGGGCGAGAGACAGTTGAGGCCCTTGTAGACCCATTTGCGCCCTTCTGCCTTGCTGAGCGCATCGACGTCGAGCAGCGTGCGCCATTCAGGTTGAGGCGCGGCGTAATTCTCGGGCGTGGTCCAGCGAAGGATACCCTGCGGATGATCGGCGTCGCGCCAGAAATTGACGATCCGCCCCATCACCTGCTGCGGCATCGGAATGCGATCCTTCGCCGCGGCGATCGCCAGGGCTTCCGCATGGAATTGCGCATAGCGCGGGTCGCGTTGCAGGCGCGGCAAGGTGCGCGCGTTCTCCGCTGCGACCCAGCGTTGCGCCCGCGAGCCGTCCTTATCCTCGAGCCAAATATAGGGGTCGACCTCCGCCGCGCGTTGCGCCCACGCCGCCCCTGCCGCAACCACCACCGCCGCACCCGCGAGCCACCATCCAATACGCTTACGTCTCATTCTGCTCGCTCCACTCGTCATGTCGGCACCTTGCGGCAGTGACCACGTGGGAACAACCCCGGCACCGGCGCGTCATCGCGCGCACATGAGCGATCAGCCACTGGCCAGCGACGGCCTTCCCCTTCCACGCCGGTATGCGGCGATCGGTGCCCTGTCGTTCGGCACCGCGCTGGTCATCATCGATGGCGGCGTGGCCAATGTCGCCCTTCCGACGATCGCGCGCGACCTGAACGTCGGATCATCGTCGGTGGTGGCGATCGTCACCGTCTATCAGCTGATGCTCGTCATGCTGATGCTGCCGTTCGCCGGGCTTGGGGACCGGATCGGGCTGAAGCGCATGTATCAGCTGGGTCAGCTGTTGTTCACCATCGCGACCTTGCTCTGCTTCTTCGCGAAGAGCTTGCCCTTTCTACTCATCGTTCGGGGTGTGCAGGCCGTCGGGGCGGCCGGGGCGCTTGCGGTGGCATCGGCATTGATCCGGCAAACCTACCCCAGCGCGCAGCTCGGCCGCGGCTTGGGAATCAATTCGGTCGTGGTCGCGTCGTCGGCCGCTGCCGCGCCAACGATCGGCGGGCTGGTGCTATCGATCGCACCCTGGCCGTGGGTATTCGCAAGCGCGATCCCCTTCGCAGTCGCATCGCTTGTGCTCGGCCGCGCGCTACCCGACCCGGCGCCTCGCGACCAGCCGTTCGACGTGGCAGGCGCGGTGATGTGCGCGGCGATGTTCGGGCTGGTCATCGGTGGCGCGGAGAGCGCGGTGCACGGCGACAGCCCGGTGGTGTCGCTGGCGATTGTCGTGCTCGGGCTTGTGGTGGGGCGCTTCTACATTCGGCGTGAACGAGTGGCCGCACAGCCGATCTTACCGATCGATCTGCTGTCGCGTCCGGTGATCGCTTTGTCGACGATCGGCGGGTTCACCGCCTTTACCGCGTCGATGACGTTGTTGCTGTCGACGCCGTTCCGGCTGACGCACAGCTATGGAATGAGCGCTGCGGCGGTCGGGGCGGTGATCGCGCCGTGGCCGTTGACCAACATGATCGTCGCGCCGCTGATGGGCTGGCTCTCCGACCGCGTCCCTGCGGGGTTGCTGGGCGGGATCGGCATGGCGATTTCGACCACGGCGCTGCTGCTGCTCGCCTTCATGCCCGCCGATCCGTCGTGGTTCGACATCGCCTGGCGCATGTCCTTGTGCGGAGCGGGGTTCGGCACCTTCCTGCCGCCTAACGCCCGCCTCATCATCGGCTCGGCCCCGCGCGCGCGCGCCGCCGCGGCGGGCGGGCTGGTGAGCACGGTGCGGCTGGTCGGGCAGACGACGGGGGCTACGCTGGTTGCCGGCTTGCTGGCGCTGGGCGTCGGGGCAGGAGCGACCGCGCCGCTGGTCGCCGCCGGGCTGGCGGTGGTCGCAGGACTTTGCAGTCTCGCACGGCTGCGTCCGTCGATCCGCGATCCCGAGCGTGGCGAGGCTGAGGAGGTTCAGCCGGTCGCGGCGACACGATGACGGGTCAGCCGCGCGCGCCGATCCACGCCAGCCACAGCCAGCCAGCGATCAGCAAGGTCCCACCGATCGGCGTTACCGCACCCAGCCAGCGCGGCAGCCCCAGCGCCATCAGGTAGAGCGTCCCCGCGAAGATCGCGCCCCCAGCGATGAACAACCAAGCCGGGCCACGCGCCTCGAAGCGAAGTGCGACCAGAGCGGCCAGCGCATGGACGAGCTGGTAATGCGCACCGGTCTTCAACCATTCGACCGCGTCGCCCGACGCGCCGTGGGCGCCGAACGCCCCCGCTGCGACTGCGATCGCGCCCGACAGCGCCGCGAGCAACATGATGGCGTTCACGGTCGTTCTCCCCGCCCCACGGATGTTGCTCGGCGATCATCGCACGCGCCGCGCGCGGGTCGCTGGCCTCGATCTGAATACGCAGCCGCTCCTTGTCGCTGGCGCGATACAGTTGCTCGGCGCGGTCGATCTCGCCGGGAGCGATGCCCAGCCCGTTCATCGCCAGTCGCGCCATCTTCACCGCCGACTCGAGAACCTCACGCACCACGGCACGCGCCGGGCCGTTCTTCAGCTTGACCAGCGCACGGCGATCATAGGCGCGGACGTAGAGCGCGGCGCTCGGAAAGGCTTCGTGCACCGCCTCCAGCTGTTCGAGCGTCAGCTGATCCCCGTCCATGCAGAACAGAATCAGCTCCGCCTCCGCCGCCCCCGCCTGTCGCAGCAGATCCAGCCGCGTGCCGTCGCCGTAATAAACCTTCGATCCCAGCTCGCCCGCGATGTCGATCATCTCGATGTCGGTATCGATCAAGGTCACCGGAATGTCCTGCGCCATCAGCATCTGCCCGACGGTCTGCCCGAACCGCCCGTATCCGACGATGATCGCGTTCGCGCCATCTGCGCGCGGCCCGTCCCGGTCGGTCTGCGCGGCGATCGGCTCCTCGCGGAAGCGGCGGGTGAACATCATGAGGAACGGTGTTGTCGCCATCGACAGTGTGATGATCGCGCCGAACAGGCTGGCGGCGTCGGGCGCGATCAACAACGCCTGTTGTGCCTGCGCGAGCAGCACGAAGCCGAACTCGCCGCCCTGGCTGAGCAGCAGGCCCAGCGCCAGTGCCGGACGCCAGCCCATGCGGAACACCAACCCGAGCGTGGTGATAATCCCGGCCTTGGTCGCGATCAACGCCGCGGCCATCGCGACGACGAAGAACGGACGCTCGGCAATCGCTTCGAGGTTGAGCATCATGCCGACAGCCAGGAAGAACAATCCGAGCAAAATTGCACGGAACGGCTCGACGTCCGCTTCCAGTTCATGCCGATACGGACTGTCGGCGAGCATCACCCCTGCCACGAAGGCACCGAGGGCGGTCGACAGGCCGAGGCGCTCCATGACGGCGGCGGCGGCGATCACGGTGAACAGCGCGGCGAAGACGAACATCTCACGCTCGCCCAGATGCCCGATCAGCCGGAACAGCGGGCGTAGCACGAAGCGTCCCGCGGCGACCAATCCAACGATCGCGAGCACCGTGTAGAGCCCGAGCACCCAACCCTCCGGTCCGCTGGTCGCGGCCGGGTTGCGGCTCATCGCGGCGATGATCGTGATCATCGGGATGATCGACAAATCCTGGAACAGCAGGATCGAAAAGGCGCGTTCGCCGAACGGGGTGCGTAGCCGTCCCGAGGATTGCAGCATCGGCAGCACCTGCGCCGTCGAGGACAGCGCCAGCGGCATCCCGACCGCGAGCGCCGCCGCCAGCGAGAAGCGCGCCGCCAGTGCGAGGATCGCCGCGAGCGCGATGCCGCAGGCCACGACCTGGATCAGCCCCAAGCCAAAGATATCTTCCTTGAGCCGCCACAGCCGCTGTGGGCTCAATTCCAGCCCGACGATGAACAGTAGCAGCGTGATGCCGAGTTCGGCGAACCCCAGCTTCGCCTCGGCGTCTCCGACCAACCCGAGCAGATGCGGGCCGACGACCGCGCCGGCGACCAGGAAGCCCAGCGTCGCACCCAGCCCGAGCCGGCGGAACACCAGCACGAACACCAGCCCGCTGCCGAGCAGGATCGTGCCGTCGCGGATCATCGAGATATCAGCGTGTTCCATCAGCCGTCCCGTGCGGCTTGCGCCTGCGACGCTGCGTCGACCGCGGCCTCGAACGCGAGGCGGATCGAGGGGTGGCGCGCGGTCAGCTTCAGTCCCGGCGTGAAGATATCGATCCCCGGCCAGTCGGGTATGTCGCCCTCGCCCGCCAACCAATGTGTCAACGAATCCCGTGCCGTGGCGAGTTCCTCGACCGAGCGACCGACCGCATGGCGCGCCAGCAACGTCGAGGAGGCCTGACCGAGCAGACAGGCGCAGACCTGCGTGCCGAGCGCGGCGATGCGCCCGTCATCATCCAGCCGGACGTCGACCGTCACGCGGCTGCCGCAGATCGGCGACCGCCGCTCGGCCGAGCCGTGGGCGTCGGCCAGGCGATCGGGAAAGGGATTTCCGATCGCCAGCGCGCTGATATCGGGGGTGTAAAGTTCGAGGCTCATGAACGTCCGTCGCTGGTTCCGGAGGATAGATGGGGACCGAACACCGGTTGTCCCTTTCGCCGTCGGTCGACGAAATCGGCCACTGCGCCGCTGGTCGCCACCAGCAGCGGGAAGGTGCGCGCGTCCTTCAGCCACGCCGGGCGGCGCGACGGGCCACCGCCGGTGAGGTCGAGCATCAGCACGAGGAACAGGAAGGCCAGGCTAGCGAGGATCAAACCCTTGAGCGCGCCGAAGCCGAAGCCGAGCGCGCGATCGATCGGGCCGAGCACCGACGTGCGGGTGCGCGCCGCAATCGCGTTGATAATCAGCCGGCTAACCAAGTACGTCCCGCCCGTCAGCAGCACGAACGCCAGCACCGCCGCGCCGGAGACGCTGGCGATCGAGCCCGCCAGTACCTTCGACAACGGCAGGTGGAAGATCTTGAGTGCGAAGATCATCGCCACCCAAGCGAACAGCGCCAACACCTCACCGACGAAGCCGCGCCGCGCACCGCCGATCGCTGTCAGCGCGACGAGCACGAGGACGGCGATGTCGAGCGGCTCCAGGTTCATGCCCACTCCTTTATGGCGCGATCCCGCGGCCGGCTAGGGCCGGATGTTTGCGAAGGTGATGCAAAACGGTGGTTGCGCGCGTGCGCTCGCCGCGCCCTCCGCCGTGCCGGACCGCCAGCCTAGCCGATGTTGGACGCTGTAGGACAGCCCCGCTTACCCTCTGCCGAGCAGGTGATCGACGAACTGCCCCAAGGTGCGGAACGCCGATTGCCGCATCGCGCCGCGCTCGACCGCCGCGGGCAGCAATGCGCGTTCGAAGCCGAGCTTTGCGGCTTCCTTCAGCCGCAACGGTGCATGCGCGACCGGCCGCAGCTCCCCCGACAAGGCAATCTCACCAAAGGCCACCGCATCCGCGGCGATCGGTCGTTCGCTAAGCGCGGACACCAATGCCGCGGCGACCGCGAGATCGGCGGCGGGGTCCTGTATCCGATAGCCGCCCGCGACGTTGAGATAGACTTCGCAGGTCGAGAAGCTGAGCCCGCAGCGCGCCTCCAGCACCGCGAGGATCATCGCCAGCCGCGCCGAATCCCAGCCCACGACCGAACGACGCGGGGTCGCGCCGCTCGCGACCCGCACGACCAGCGCCTGGATTTCGACCAATACTGGTCGCGTCCCCTCCAGCGCCGGGAAGACCGTAGTGCCCGTCACACCCTCGTCACGCTGCGTGAGGAACAGGGCGGAAGGGTTTGAAACTTCAATCAAACCATCGCCGGCCATCGCGAAGACCCCGATCTCGTCGGTGCCGCCGAAACGATTCTTCAGGCTGCGCAGGATGCGATATTGATGGCTGCGCTCGCCTTCGAAGCTGAGCACGGTATCGACCATATGTTCGAGCACGCGTGGCCCGGCGATCGATCCGTCCTTGGTGACATGCCCGACCAGCACCACCGCGGTGCCGCGCTCCTTCGCGAAGCGGATCAGCTCCTGCGCGGTGGCGCGCACCTGGCTGACGGTGCCGGGCGCGCCTTCGATCAGGTCCGAATGCATCGTCTGGATCGAGTCGATCACCAGCAATCGCGGCAGCGTGCCTTGACCCAATGTCGTCAGGATATCGCGCGTGGATGTTGCCGCCGCGAGTCGCACCGGGGCATCGCCAAGCCCCAGTCGTTGTGCGCGCAGTCGCACCTGATCCGCCGCTTCCTCACCGGAGACATAAGCGACGTCATGCCCGGCGCGCGCCAGTGCGGCGGCGGCCTGCAACAGCAAGGTCGACTTGCCGATGCCCGGATCGCCGCCGATCAGCGTCGCCGATCCCGCCACCAGCCCGCCGCCCAGCGCACGGTCGAACTCGGCGATGCCGAACGGCAGCCGGTCGGGCAAGACCGCCTGCGTGTCGAGCGCGGTCATCGCGATCATCCGGCCGCCACCCTGCAGGTTGTGCTTGGCCTGGAACGGAGTCGCGTTGAGCGGCGCCTCCTCAACGAGCGTGTTCCATTCCGAACAATCGGCACATTGCCCCTGCCAGCGATGACTGACCGAGCCGCACGACTGGCAGACAAATCTCTTCTGAACCTTCGCCATTGTTCACACCTAGCGCATCAGGAACGATCAGGGAACACGCATAAGGTGAACAAGACGTTCATCACAGGGCAAGGCGCATTGTTACAGATTCGGAACCCTGCCGGGGCCAGACCGTTTGGACCCGACCCAGTTTTTTGCCAACGAGTATAGGAGTTCCTCGTGAAGCACTTCGCCATCCTCGCCCTTGCTTCGACCGCATTGGTCCCGGGCGCCGCCCTGGCGCAAGCCGCGGCACCAACACCGGCGGCCGGGCAGGCCGCGCCGGCAGCCGGCGCAGCCGTCACCACCGGCGCGACCGTCTATGACACGTCCGGCGGTGTGGTCGGCACGGTCGAGTCGACCGACGGCACCAACGCCGTGGTCAACACCGGCGCCGTGAAGGCCGCCATCCCGCTGACCTCGCTCGGCGCCGGTGCGCAGGGCCCGGTGCTGGCGATGACCAAGGCGCAGCTCGAAGCGGCCGCCGGTCAGCAGCAGGCGCAGGCTTCGGCCGACTTCAAGGCCAAGCTGACCCCGGGCGCGACCGTCTACGGTACGGGCGGCGCGCAGCTCGGCACGATCAAGTCGGTCGATGCCAGTGGCGTGACGCTGACCACCGCCGATGGTGACGCCGTGTTGCCGGTGACCGGCTTCGGCCCCGGACCGCAGGGTATCCTGCTCGGCATGACCGCGGCGCAGCTCAAGGCAGCGATGGCGGGTGCGGCGCCGTCGGGCGGCGCGACCGCAGCAGCGGGTGCCACCGCCGATGCGACGACCGCGACCGCCGACACGGCTACTGCGGAGACGACTGCGACGACGACGCAGAGCGCCGCACCGGCCAAGACAAAGCGCAAGCCGCGCTGAAGTTAGAGGTGGCGGGGTTTCGGCCCCGCCATTTCATGGGCGAAACGCTGTCCGTGCGGTCAGGCACGGGCGGCGTTTTGTTTTTGTGCGAGGCGCGGATGCCGGGACATTGGAACGGCTGCCTGGATAACGCCTCAAGTGCCCGCTCGTCTTTGCGAGCGGAGCGAAGCAATCCAGGGCGTACTGGTCCGGCGCTGAATTGCTTCGCTACGCTCGCAATGACGGTTCTGGACTGCCTTTGGCTGATATTAGATCGTCCAGCAGTCCCGGATCGGGTCCGGGACGAACCCCATAAAGTCAGGCCGCCACCGTCCGTGCCTCTAGCGCGCCGCGGATCGCGGCGATGGCGTCGGCGGCCTTTTCGCCGTCGGGGCCACCGCCCTGTGCCATGTCGGGACGGCCACCGCCGCCCTGTCCGCCAAGCACGGCGACCGCCTGTCGCAGCAGCTCGACCGCGCTAATCTCGCCGGCCAGATCGGCAGTGACGCCGACCGCGATCGAGGCACGGCCGTCGTTGACCGCGACGAGCGCCGCGACCCCCGAGCCGAGCCGTGCCTTGGCATCGTCGACCGCGCCACGCAGCCCCTTGGCTTCGAACCCGTCGAGCACCTGACCGACGAAACCGACCCCGCCGACCGTTTCCGGACCCGCCGGCGCGCCGCCGCTGCCACCACCAAGTGCCAACGCCTTCTTCGCTTCGGCCAGTTCGCGCTCGAGCCGGCGGCGGTCCTCGACCAGCGCCGCGACGCGCGCGGGCACTTCGTCGGGCGACGCCTTGAGCGTCGCTGCCGCCTCGCGCAGCTTCTCGTCGCGGGCGTTAAGCCATTGCCGCGCGGCCTCGCCGGTCAGCGCCTCGACGCGGCGCACGCCCGAGGACACCGCGCTCTCGCCGACGATCTTGAACACGCCGATGTCGCCAAGCGTGCGGACGTGCGTGCCGCCGCACAATTCGATCGAATAGGTCTTGCCGTCCGCTTCGCTGCCCATCGACACGACGCGGACCTCGTCGCCATATTTCTCGCCGAACAGCGCCATCGCGCCCTCGGCGATCGCCTCGTCGGGGGTCATCAGCCGCGTCTCGACGCTGCCGTTGCGGCGGATCTGCGCGTTGACCGCGCGCTCGGCCTCGGCAAGTTCGTCGGCGGTCATCGCGCTGGAATGCGAGACGTCGAAGCGGAGCCGCTCGGGTGCGACGAGCGAGCCCTTCTGCGCGACATGCGTGCCGATCTTCTGGCGCAGCGCCTCGTGCAGCAGGTGCGTGGCGGAGTGGTTGGCGCGGATCGCGGCGCGGCGCGCGACGTCGATCGCGAGCTTGACGGTGTCACCGACCTTCATGGTGCCGGCGGCGATCGTCGCATGGTGGACGAACAGCTTGCCGAGCTGCTTCGACGTTTCGGCAACGTCGGCGTGCAAGCCATTGTCGCTGCTGATGATCCCCGCGTCTCCGACCTGACCGCCGCTCTCCCCGTAGAACGGCGTCTGGTTGACGATCACGTCGACGGTTTCGCCGGTAGCGGCGTGCTCGACGCGTGCACCGTCCTTGACCAGTGCGAGCACGACGCCTTCGCCGACATCGCTGCTGTAGCCCGTGAATTCGGTCGCGCCGACTTCCTCGACCAGATCGAACCACAGATCGTCCGATGCCTTCGCCCCCGACCCCTTCCAGGCCGCGCGGGCGGCGCGCTTCTGCTCGGCCATCGCGGCATCGAAGCCGGCGCGATCGACCTTGAAGTCCTGCGCACGAAGCGCGTCCTCGGTCAGATCATAAGGGAAGCCGTAGGTGTCGTAGAGGCGGAACGCCGTGTCGCCGGCCAGCGTGTCGCCCGGCTTCATCCCCGCGGTGGCGTCGTCGAGCAGCCGCAACCCCTTGTCGAGCGTCTGGCGGAAGCGGGTTTCTTCCTGGCGCAGCGTCGCCTCGATCAGCGGCTGCGCGCGGATCAGTGCGGGATAGGCCACGCCCATCTCGGCGATCAACGCCGGGACCAGCCGGTGCATCAACGGCTCCTTCGCGCCGAGCAGATGCGCGTGGCGCATCGCGCGGCGCATAATCCGGCGCAGCACATAGCCGCGGCCCTCGTTCGCCGGCAGCACGCCATCGGCGACGAGGAAGCCCGAACAGCGCAGGTGATCCGCGATCACGCGGTGGCTCGCCTGGTTGTCGCCGGTGGTGGCGGTGTGCGTCAGCGCGCCGGAAGCGGCGATCAGCGCCTTGAACGTGTCGGTATCATAATTGTCGGTGACGCCCTGCATCACCGCCGCGATCCGCTCCAGCCCCATGCCGGTATCGATCGACGGGCGCGGCAGGTCGCCGACGATCGCATCGGCCTCCTGCACATGTTGCATGAAGACTAGATTCCAGATTTCGACGAAGCGGTCGCCGTCCTCGTCCGGGCTGCCCGGAGGGCCACCGGGGATATGCTCGCCGTGGTCGTAGAAGATCTCCGAACAGGGACCGCACGGGCCATCCGACCCCATCGCCCAGAAATTGTCCTTGGTCGCGATGCGGATGATGCGGTGATCGGGAAGGCCGGCGATCTTCTTCCACAGATCGAATGCCTGATCGTCGGTGTGGAAGACGGTCGCGGTCAGTCGGTCCGGGTCGAGGCCCCATTCCTTGGTGAGCAGGGTCCAGGCGTGGGTGATCGCCTGTTCCTTGAAATAGGCGCCGAAGCTGAAATTGCCCAGCATCTCGAAGAAGGTGTGGTGCCGCGCGGTATAGCCGACATTGTCGAGATCATTGTGCTTGCCGCCGGCGCGCACGCACTTCTGCGAGGAAGTGGCGGTGGAATAAGGCCGCGATTCCAAACCGGTGAACACGTTCTTGAACGGCACCATGCCGGCGTTGACGAACATCAACGTCGGATCGTTCTGCGGCACCAAGGGGGCCGAGGGCACAATCTGGTGCCCGGTCGAGCCGAAATAGTCGAGGAACGAGCGGCGAATGTCGTTGGTAGCGGTCATGGCGCTCGACTTAATCCGCGAAGGCCGCGCTGCCTAGAGGCTGGCGAAAGCAGGGACCGCTAGATGCGCGGTTGTCTGAATTAATCATGTATGCAAAGCCCGCCGCCGGAGAATCGGGGGAATATCAATGAAATTTCTGCTGGGGTTGGCCGCGATCGCCGCGGCATCGACCGCGCATGGCGCTCAGGCGGCGACGATCATTCAGACGGATTCGGAACAGGGCGCGCTGGCGGGCTTCAAGGGCTTCGATACCCGGCTCGGCATGCTCGACAGCGTAATGCTGTCGGTGAGCCTGGCAAAGACGCGCGGCTGGCGGGTGTCGGCGCCGGTCGGCGCTGCGACGACCGCCGATCTGTCGTGGACGATCGACGGGCAGTGGCAGCTTCGCTCGAACAATGCGGCGCTTCCGGAGCCGTTCGTCGCGCTCACCGGGTCGGGCAGCAGCAGCGTCCCGCTCAGCCGGCGCAGCGGGCAGAGCAACTTCGGTTTCTTCGAGGTGGTCGCGACCGGCTCGGCGAATTTCACGTTCGACCCGGCGCCGTTCCTCAACCGTGGCGTGACCTTCAACGGCTATGATTACGGCCAGACCGTCGGTTCGGGCGATACCATGTTCAGTGGCGTGCCGGTGGGCGGGTCGGTCGCCCAGCTTCAGGGCGGATGCGTCGTCGTCAACGGCAACCCGATTGCGCCGGGCGAGGATTTCTGCGGCAGCGCCAATTACAAGCTGACCTACAATTATACGCCGGCGGTGCCCGAGCCGGCTACCTGGGCGCTGATGATCGCGGGGTTCGCGACCACCGGCGCGGCGCTGCGGCGGCGTCGCCGGACCATAGCGACCGCCTGACGCTCAGACCGGTCGATCCAGCGAGGCCGGCGGGGTGCTGAACCACGCCGGCCCGCCGGGCGTCATGTAGAAGCAATCCTCGAGCCGCACGCCGAACTTGCCCGGCAGGTACAGGCCGGGCTCGTCCGAGAAGCACATTCCCGCCGCCAGACGTGTCGTCTCGCCGTGGACGAGGTTGACGGGTTCGTGTCCGTCCATGCCGATCCCGTGCCCGGTGCGATGCGACAGGCCCGGCAGGCGATAGCCGGGGCCGTAGCCGAGCGCCTCGTAATGACGGCGGACAGCATCGTCGATAGCCCCCGCCGCCACGCCGATCTGCGCGGTGCGGAATGCCAGCGCCTGCGCGGCCTTCACCTGATCCCAGACGGTGCGCTGCTCGGTGGTCGCGCGTCCGTGGACCCAGGTGCGCGACACGTCCGATTGATAGCCCTGCACGGTGCAGCCGCAATCCATCAGTACGACCTGTCCATCGGCGACGCGGATCACCTCGCGGCTGCCATGCGGAAGCGCAGCGGCCGCGCCGATCAGCGCCATCGAGAACTCTGCGTCGCCGCCCAGCTTCTTCGTCGCGGCGGTCATCAGCGCGCCGATCTGCGCGCCGGTCATGCCGGCCTCGACGCGTGGGTGCGTCCAGCGATAGGCGGCGATCGTCACGTCGGTCGCGCGCTGCATCAGCGCGATCTCGGCGGGCGTCTTGATCATCCGACAGCCGCGTACGACCGTATTGGCGCTGACCAGCCTGGCGCCGGGCAGTGCACGGGCGAGGCCATCGAAGGCGAAGAAGCGCGCGCTTTCCTCGATCCCGATCGTCCGGCCCGCCAGCTTGCGATCACGCAGGAAGCCGGCAACGACCTTGAGCGGGTCCTCGTCCTCCTGCCACACGCGCACCTCCGCCGGAACCGAGAGCGTCTGACGAACCGAGGGTTCCTCGAAGAACGGGGTGACGATGCACGGCTCACCCTCGACCGGGATCACCGCTGCGGTCAACCGCTCGCTACGGTGCCAGGCGACCCCGGTGAAGTAGATGAGGCTCGACCCCGGCTCGATCAGCACCGCGGCGATATCGGCGGCGCGCATCAGCGCCTGCGCGCGCGACAACCGCGCCTGTCGCTCCGCCAAGTCGATCGGCACCGCGTCGGCGGTCATGTCGGTCAGGCCGGCGAGATCGGGCTCGGCAGCGCGTACTACCGAGGCAGCGAGCAACGCGGCGCCACCGCCCAATAGAGCGCGGCGCGACGGGCGGAAGGGAGCGGAGAACATGGTTGCGAACGATACGGTGCTTGACCGCGCGACCGCAATCCCCTTCCCTATACGCGCATACGGGAGCGATTAATGGCCAAGCGGCTGACCCTTTATATCCTTGCCGGGCTGGTGCTCGGGCTGATCGTCGGGCTGGTGCTCAACACCTGGCTCGACGACGGCTCGCCCGCCGCACAGGTGCGGCTGACCGAAATCGCCGGCTATTTCTCGATCCTGACCAGCATCTTCCTGCGGCTCATCAAGATGATCATCGCGCCGCTCGTCTTCGCGACCCTGGTGTCGGGAATCGCGCAGATGGGCGACACCGCCGCGCTCGGCCGGATCGGCGCGCGCAGTCTCGCCTGGTTCATCACCGCCAGCTTGTTGTCGCTGACGCTGGGGCTGGTGATGGTCAATCTGCTCCAGCCGGGCGTCGGGATCGGACTGGCGCTGCCACCGGCCGGGCAGTCGAGCGGGCTGGAGACGACTGCGTTCAATCTCAAGGATTTTTTCACGCACATCGTCCCCGCCTCGATGGTCGATGCGATGGCGAAGAACGAGATCCTGCAGATCGTCGTCATGTCGGTGTTCGTCGGTGTGGCGATCACCGCGGTCGGCGAGAAAGCCGCGCCGCTCGTCAAAGCGATTGACGCGCTGGTGCACGTCATGTTGCGGGTCACCGATTACGTGATGCGCGTCGCGCCGCTCGCGGTGTTCGCGGCGGTGGCGGGGACGCTGACCGAGCGCGGCCCGGCGGTGATCGGGCAGCTCGCGTACTTCATGGGCAGCTTCTACCTGACCTTGCTGGTGCTGTGGGCGGTGCTGCTTGGGCTCGGCTTCCTGTTCATCGGCTCGCGGATCCGCGAGCTGATCCGTTATGTGCGCGAGCCGTTGCTGGTCGCCTTCTCGACCGCCTCGTCGGAGGCGGCGTACCCGCGGATGCTGGAAGCGCTCGACCGCTTCGGGGTGCCGCCGCGGATCGCGAGCTTCGTGCTGCCGCTCGGCTATTCGTTCAACCTCGACGGCTCGATGATCTATATGACCTTCGCGTCGCTGTTCATCGCGCAAGCCTATGGCATCGACATGTCGCTTGGGCAGATGATCACGATGCTGCTGGTGCTGATGGTGACGTCGAAGGGGATCGCGGGCGTGCCGCGCGCCAGCCTGGTGGTGATCGCGGCGACCCTGCCGATGTTCAACCTGCCCGAGGCCGGGCTGTTGCTGGTGCTGGCGATCGACCATTTCCTCGACATGGGCCGCACCGCAACCAACGTGATCGGCAATGCGGTGGCGAGCGCGGTGATCGCGAAATGGGAGGGCGGGCTCGACCCGCGCGAGTCGCCGGTGATCGCGGGGGCGGCGGCGCCGTCCGGAGACGGGCCGGCGCGCGAGGTGGAGAGCTTCCGGGAGGTTTGAGGGGTTGGCCGCCTGACCGCGGCCACTCCGTCATTCCCGCGCAGGCGGGGATCCAGAACCTCTGACCCTTCGCTTCTTTCGACGGACCTGCGCGTCTGGATTCCCGCCTTCGCGGGAATGAAGGCATTGGTTTTGCGGCAATCAGCAAGTCAATTCCGTGGTGGTTGCCGCCGGTAGCTCAGCGCCTCAGCGATGTGGATGCGACCGACCGTGTCAGACCCGGCGAGATCGGCGATGGTGCGTGAAACGCGAAGGATACGCGTGTACCCGCGCGCCGACAGCTTCATTGCCACCGCCGCCTGCGCCAGTAACTCGCGTCCAGCGGCGTCGGGTGAGGCGAAACGTTCGAGCGTGTCGCCATCCAGCTCAGCATTCGTGCGCAGGCCACTCTCCGCCAACCGCGCCGATTGCATCGCTCGCGCCTCCGCCACGCGGGACGCCACCTCCGCCGAACCTTCGGCCGGGGGCGGCAACGTAAGGTCGACGGCGCTGACCGCCGCGACGTCGACGTGCAGGTCGATCCGGTCGAGCAGCGGACCCGACACCTTCGCCTGATAATCTGCCGCGCATTTCGGTGCGCGTGCGCAGGCCAGCGCGGCGTCCCCCAAATGCCCGCAACGGCACGGGTTCATCGCCGCGATCAACTGGACGCGCGCCGGATAGGTGACGTGCGCGTTGGTGCGCGCGACGCTGACGCTGCCGCTCTCCAGCGGCTGGCGGAGCGAGATCGAGCACCGCGCGCTGGAATTCGGGGAGTTCGTCGAGAAACAGCACGCCGTGATGCGCGAGGCTGACCTCACCGGGCTTCACCTTCAACCCGCCGCCGGTCGGCGCTGCCATGCTGGCGGAGTGATGGGGCGCACGGAACGGGCGCGTGCGGGTCAGCGTGCCGCCGGGCAAGGTTCCCGCCACCGACTGGACCATCGACACTTCGAGCGCCTCGGCCGGGTCGAGCGGCGGCAGGATGCCGGGGAGGCAAGCCGCCATCAGCGACTTGCCCGCGCCCGGCGGTCCGACGAACAGCAGGTTGTGCGCGCCCGCGGCGGCGATCTCGAGCGCGCGCTTGGCGACCTCCTGCCCCTTCACTTGCCGCAGATCAGGGCCTGTGCGCGGCTCTTCCACGTCGCCGGGTTTCGGCAAGGCGAGCAGGCCATGGCCCTTCAGGTGATTGAGCAGCGCGAGCAGATCGGGCGCGGCGACGACCTCGACGCTGCCGCTCCACGCCGCCTCGCTGCCCTGCGCGGCGGGGCAGATCAGCCCCCTGCCCGTCTCGGCGGCGTGGAGCGCGGCGAGCAGCACGCCCGGTGACGGCGCAAGGCGGCCGTCGAGCCCGAGTTCGCCAACGATCACATAGTCGGCGAGCGCCTCGGCATCGACCACCCCCATCGCGGCGAGCAGCCCGAGCGCGATCGGGAGGTCGAAGTGCGAGCCTTCCTTGGGCAGATCGGCGGGCGAGAGGTTCACCGCGATCCGCTTCGGCGGCAACGACAGGCCCATTGCCGCGATGGCCCCACGCACCCGCTCCCGGCTTTCGCCGACCGCCTTGTCGGCCAGCCCGACGACGTTGAATGCCGGAAGGCCGGGGATCAGTTGTACCTGCACCTCGACGTTGCGCGCCTCCAGACCCAGATAGGCTACCGTCGATACGATCGCGACCATTCACACCCCAGCTTCCCGCGCGCCACCGCCGCCTTGCGACGACGTCGAATGGGCAGCAGTGCCTTGCAACTGCAACACACCTGCGCCACATCGGCGCCATGACCCGCCGCCATCCGGCCCTGCGATATGCGCAATTGCTGCTCGGCGGGCTGTTGCTGTTACTCGCGGCGGTGATTGCGCCCTTGCCCGGCCCCGGCGGGGTGTTCCCGATGGCCGCGGGACTGGTGCTGATCCTGCGCAACTCGGCGCGGGCGCGAAGCTGGTTTGCGCGCGCCAAGCGGCGTTGGCCGCGACTCGGCGGGATGGTGGATGTCGCGCTTCGCCGGCGCAGCGCCCTGCGCCGCCGGGCGCGCGATCGTGCCGGGGCGCGTTGACTTTGGCGGCAGCCTCCCTAACGGCGTCCTTCTTTCGGGCCGTCCGCATGGGCGGCCCTTCGACATTCGATTTCGGGACATGAACGATGAAGCGGACCTTTCAGCCGAGCAATCTGGTGCGCGCCCGCCGTCACGGCTTCCGCGCGCGGATGGCCACGGTCGGCGGCCGGGCGGTGATCCGGGCGCGTCGCGCGCGCGGTCGCAAGAAGCTGTCGGCGTAATCACGACGGACTCCCGTCCGTCCGTGGCCACGGCCGCGGTCGGGCGGATGACCAGACGGCCGGATTATCTGGCCGCGAACGCCGGGCGTCGGGTGCCGATGCCCGGCTTCGTGCTTCTGGTGCACCCGCGCGGCGACGGTGTCGCGACGATGCGGATCGGCATCACGGTCACCAAGAAGGTCGGCAATGCGGTGGTGCGCAATCGCATCAAGCGGCGCTTTCGCGCGCTGTCGCGCGAGATCCTGCCCGACCATGGCTGGCCCGGTGCCGATCACGTGCTGATCGGGCGCGAGGCGGCGCTCACCTCCGACTATGCCGGGTTGCGCGAGCATCTGGCCAAGGCGCTGACGAAGAGCCGGAACGTCGCGCCGGGCGGCAACCGATCGCGGCCGAAACGGTGATCGCGCGCGTGCTGATCCTGCTCGCGCGCGGGTGGCAGCTGGGGCCGTCGGTCCTGCTTCCGCCCTCGTGCCGGTTTCAGCCGTCATGTTCAGCCTATGCAATCGAGGCGCTTCGCCGCTATGGCGCGGGCAAAGGCAGTTGGCTGGCAATACGCCGGATCGCGCGGTGCCATCCCTGGGGCGGGCACGGGCATGATCCGGTGCCATAAGGAAAGCGTGGGACGCTGGTGAAGGACGAGAGCAAGAACTTCGTGCTGTTCGCGGTGATCGCGGCGCTGATCCTGTTCGGATGGCCGCTGATCCAGAGCCGCGTCTTCCCGACGGCGAACCCGCCCGCGACCAAGATGGTCGACGGCAAGAACAAGCCGTTGCCCAACCCCGGTGCGGACCCGACCGCCGACTCGCCCGCCGCGATCCGCGATCGCGCCGTGGTGCTGGCGGAAAGCCCGCGCGTGCGGATCGACACGCCCGCGCTGAAGGGCTCGATCAACCTGAAGGGCGCGCGGATCGATGATCTGGTGCTCACCCGCTACAAGGAATCGCTCGCCAAGGATTCGCCGCCGATCCGGCTGTTCTCGCCCGCCGGGACGACCGACGCCTATTTCGCGGGCTTCGGCTGGCGCGCGGATGGCCTGACTCCGCCTCCCGCGGACGCGGTATGGACGTCCTCGGCGCCGTTGCTGACGCCGGGCAAGCCGGTGACGCTGACCGCCACCAATGCGCAGGGGCAGCGGTTCGCGATCGAGATCGCCGTCGACAACGACTATCTGTTCACCGTCAAGCAGACCGTCGCCAATGGCGGCGGCGCGGCGGTGCCGGTCGCGGCTTACGGCCTCGTCAGCCGCGTCGGCGTGTCGAAGGACCCGGACAGCTGGACGATCCACACCGGGCCGATGTCGGTCAACAACGGCGCGGCGCATTACAATCCGAACTTCAAGGACGTCGACAAGGAGCCGACGCGCTTCACGACGACCGGCGGCTGGCTGGGCTTCACCGACAAATATTGGCTCGCCGCGCTCGTCCCCGATCAGGGTCGTGCGTTCGACGGGCAGTTCCGCGCCGGGGCGAACAGCGCCTATCAGGCCGACTTCACCACCGCGCCGCAGATGCTGCCGCCCGGTCGCCAGCTGACGCAGACCGCCAAGCTGTTCGCGGGCGCCAAGGAAGTGAAGCTGCTCGACCGCTACACCGATACCGGCGCGGTGACGAAGCTCGACTATGCGATCGACTGGGGCTGGTTCCGGTTGGTCGAAAAGCCGATCTTCTATTATCTCGACTGGCTGTTCCGGCTCGTCGGCAATTTCGGCGTGGCGATCATCATCCTGACGCTGACGATCCGCCTGCTGGTCTTCCCGATCGCGCAGCGCCAGTTCGCGAGCATGGCGGCGATGCGCGCGCTCCAGCCGAAGATGAAGGCGATCCAGGAGCGCTACAAGGACGACAAGCAGCGCCAGCAACAGGAAACGATGGCGCTGTACAAGGCGGAGAAGGTCAATCCGCTCGCCGGCTGCCTGCCGTCACTGATCCAGATCCCGATCTTCTACGCGCTCTACAAAGCGCTGATGCTGACGATCGAGATGCGGCATCAGCCGTTCGCGCTGTGGATCAAGGATCTGTCGGCGCCCGATCCCGCGACGATCCTGAACCTGTTCGGCTATATTCCGATCACGCTGCCGCACTTCCTCGCGATCGGCGTGGTGCCGGTGCTGCTAGGCATTTCGATGTTCTTCCAGTTCCGCCTCAACCCGACGCAGATGGACCCGGCGCAGCAGCAGGTGTTCGCGATCCTGCCATGGGTGCTGATGTTCGTGATGGCGCCGTTCGCGGTCGGCCTTCAGATCTACTGGATCACGACCAACTGCATTTCGATCCTGCAGCAGAAGTGGCTCTACAGCCGCCATCCGCAGCTGAAGAACGCAGCCGCCAAGTGACCGACATCGATCCCCGCTTCGACGAGGAAGCGATCGAGGCGGCGCGCAAGCGCTTTGCCGGGCCGATCGAGTTCCTGAAGTCGGCGCCTGCGCTGGACTTCCTGCCTGCGGACGAGGTGCCGGAGGTGGCGTTCGCGGGGCGCTCGAACGTCGGCAAGTCGTCGCTGCTCAATGCGCTGACCGGGCGCAAGGCGCTGGCGCGCACGTCGGTGACGCCGGGCCGGACGCAGGAGCTGAACTTCTTCGACGTCGGCGATCCGCTGGCGTTCCGGCTGGTCGATATGCCCGGCTACGGTTTCGCCAAGGCACCCAAGGACATCGTCAAGAAGTGGCGGTTCCTGGTGAACGACTATCTGCGCGGGCGGCAGGTGCTGAAGCGCGCGCTGGTGCTGATCGACAGCCGCCATGGCATCAAGGACGTCGACCGGGAAATCCTCGAGATGCTCGATCGCGCGGCGGTCAGCTATCGGCTGGTGATGACCAAGGCGGACAAGGTGAAGGCCAGCGAGCTGGCGGTGACCGTCGCCGCGACCGAGGCCGAGGCGCGCAAGCGGGCGGCAGCGCATCCGGAGATCATCGTCACTTCCAGCGACGGCGGGATGGGGATCGCCGAACTGCGCGCCGCGGTGGTCGAGGCAATCGGCTGAATTTCGCGCCTCGCTCGCCGCCCTTGAGAACCGGGCATGGCGAGGGCCAACCTTGGATCAAGTCGAGACTTCCACGGAAGTCACTCCGGCATCCACTATTCCGCGAACGGGTAAGCGATAGCTTTCGCGGATCAGCGGACCGCGGAACAAGTCCGGGGTGACGGCGTGTTGAGGGAGACTTCCGGAATTCGCATAGGTCTCGATCAGGTCCGTGGCAGCGATCGAAGGCTCCTTACCAGATCGTCGCGCGGCGGGCGGTGCGGGCGGCTTCGATCTGCTGACGAAGCGCTTCGGAACGGGTCGGCGCGGGAGCATCGGCCGCGAACACGAACGTCGGCGCCTGGACGAATGCGGGCGTCGTTGCACTCAGCGACGTGTCGGTCGGTGGAAAGCTGGCCATGGCAATGCTCCTTCGTTGACGGTCCTTCTCTTGGAACCCGTTCTACAGGCGGGTGACTGACAGCCTATTGAACAGGGCGGTTAACGCCGCGGTCGTCAAAATTCCGCACGGCGTTGCCCTTCGCGTCATTGCCCCTTACGCCGGGCGGCATGAAGCTCATCATCGGCAACAAGGCGTATTCCTCCTGGTCGCTGCGCGGCTGGCTCGCGTGCCGGCAATCGGCGCTCCCCTTCGAGGAGATGGTGGTGCCGCTCTACGACGACGAATGGGATCGCCGCCGCGAGGGCGACGAGTTCGCGCCGTCTTCGGGCAAGGTGCCGATCCTGTGGGATGGCGAGGCGGTCGTGTGGGACAGTCTCGCGATCGTCGACTATCTCGCCGACAAGGTCGGGCGCGATCTGTTTTGGCCGGCCGACGAAGCGGCACGCGCAATGGCGCGGTCGATGGCCGCCGAGATGCATTCCAGCTTCGCGGCGCTGCGCCGCAAGCACACGATGAACATCCGGCAGGTCTATCCGCCGGTGACCCCCGACGACGACGTGCGCGCCGATCTGACGCGGATCTTCGAATTGTGGGCGCAGGCGCGCGCGCGGTTCGGCAGCGGCGGCGACTTCCTGTTCGGCGAATTCGGTGCGGCCGACATCATGTTCGCGCCGGTGTGTACCCGCATCGTCACCTACTCGCTCCCTACCCCGCGCTTTGCCGCCGCCTATGTGCTGGCGGTCCTCCAGCATCCGTTCATGCAGGACTGGATCGCCGGCGCGCAGGAAGAGGAATGGGTGATCGAGAAGTTCGAGCAACCCGTCGCCTGACATGTCACTCGCGTGCGTAGCCGGCGTCGGGCGACCAGCGCATGGCGATATCGGGATAATGGACCATCGAGCGTTCGGGCAGGCTGACCGCGAACAGCACGCACGGCGCGTCGCCGTCGTTGCGCAGGTGATGCGCATTCGCGTCACCCTTTCGGAACACCGCCACGTCGCCGGGGTGCAGGGCGGTCGCGCCATGGTCGTCGACCAGCGTCGCAGTGCCGGAGAGCACGACGAGGATTTCGTCCTCGCCCTCATGCCAGTGCCGCTGCGACGACCAGCCGCCCGGCGGGACCGTCACATGCGTCGCGACGAAGTCCGTGAGCCCGCCCGCCTGGGCAAGATCGCGCACCAGTCGTCCGGAGGCCGCGGCGGCGAAGGGCGGCGGATAGTCGCTGCCCGTGGCGGGCGGTACGCCGTCGACATCCAGCTTCGGCATCGGGAGTGCTCCTTGTGATCGATGTCGTTCACCTCGCCAGTCTATTGATCGGCGCGGAAAGCGTCACCCCCGCGCACGGGCCGGTCTTCGACGTGCTCGAAGCGGCGCTGCTCCCGCTCGGTTTCGACGTCGAGCGCCGCATCAGCGGCGAAGCGCCCGACGGCCCGGTCGAGAACCTGCTCGCCACGCGCGGCGGGCATGGGCCGCACCTCGCCTTCGCCGGGCATGTCGATGTCGTGCCGCCCGGCGATGGCTGGAGCGCCGACGCCTTCGCGCCACGGGAGCGCGACGGCTTGCTGTTCGGGCGCGGCGCGGTCGACATGAAAGGCGCGGTCGCTGCGTTCATCGCCGCGGCGGCGCGCGTGCCGGTAGACGAAGGACGGCTCACGCTGATCATCACCGGCGACGAGGAAGGTCCGGCGACGTTCGGGACGGTGTCGCTGATCGAGCGGATGCGCGAACGGGCACTGCTGCCCGACCTATGCCTCGTCGGCGAGCCGACCTCGGTCGCGGCGCTCGGCGACATGGTGAAGATCGGGCGGCGTGGCTCGGTCAATATCTGGATCGAGGTGCCGGGGCGTCAGGGGCATGTCGCCTATCCGCACCTTGCCGACAATCCGATCCCGCGGCTGGTCGCGATCCTCGCCGCGCTGGATGCGTTGCTGCTCGATCAGGGCAGCGACTGGTTCCAGCCGTCCAATCTCGAGATCACCGATATCACGGTCGGGAATCCGGCAACGAACGTCATCCCGGCGCGTGCTACTGCGCGGATCAGCATTCGCTTCAACGATCTCCAGAACGGGCAGGCACTTGCCGACCGGGTCGCGGCGATCGTCCATTCCCATGCCCCGGATGCGATCGTCACGCCGCGCATCTCGGGCGAAGCCTTCCTGACCGAGCCCGGGCAGCTCTCCGCGCTGGTATCCGCGGCAGTGCTGGATGTGACCGGGCGCACGCCGGAGCTGTCGACCACCGGCGGCACCTCGGATGCGCGCTTCCTGCGCGCCTTGTGCCCGGTGGTCGAATTCGGGTTGCTCAACGCGACGATGCACAAAGCCGACGAAGCCGTGTCGATCGAGGATCTGCACCAGCTTACCGAGATTTACACAAAGATCATCCAGCGCGTGTTTTCGGCGGCAGCGTAGCCTCGTCGTTGCCAGCGCAGCGAAGCAATCCAGGGTTGGACCAGGACGCCCTGGATTGCTTCGCTGCGCTGGCAACGACGGAGTGATCCGGAAGCGGCCCGAGCAGAAGTGTCCTCAGCGCCGGCGGCGTAGCACCACGTACAAGGCTCCCGCGCCGCCGTGGCGCGGATGCGCGTTGCGGACTGCGGCGATTGCGCCGGAAAAGGCGGACAGCCGCAACCAATCGGGGATCGCGGCGCGGATCGCACCGCGCGCATGGGGGCGCTGGCTCTCGGGGCGCGGTGGCTTGCCGGTGATGAGCAGGATGACGCGATCGCCGTGCATCAGCGCCTGACCCAGTCCCATTTCGAGCGCGGCGTGCGCGCTCGCCAGCGTATGCCCGTGGAGGTCGATCGTGCGATCGGGCGCGACCATACCGCCTGCCAACCGCCGGTCCCATCCGCCGTCAAGCGTATGACCCGGCTCACGACGGATGTGAGAGGGCGGAGGGGTCGGGACGCCGGGAACATGCGCGACCTTTACGGGCGCGGGAAGCGGCAGCCGCTCCGACGACGGCGCGGCGACCTTGCGGCCGGGGATCGCGCGCACAGTAGCGCGCACTCGCGCCCACAGCGCCTCCTCGTCAGGGCCGAGGCGTCGTGCCGCCACTCGCCGCCTGCCCTGCCCGCCAGCGCGCATAGCTGCCCCGCGGCAACAGCACGAACGCGGTGCCGCGCGCGCTCATCCCGCCCGCGATCGCGCGTGCTTCCTCGCCCGCACCCCAGAAGGTGTCGAACCGGTTGCTGCCGTTGATCGCGCCGCCGGTGTCCTGCGCGATCCAGATCCCGTTGGCGTCGGTCCGGTCCATCGACAGCAGCACCGGTGCGCCGAGCGGCACGAACTTCGGATCGGCCGCCACGGTCGCGCCGCCGCTGACCGGGAGGCCGAGCGCCCCTTGCGGCGCGCCGGTCAGCTCGCGGAAGAAGACATAGCTTTTGTTCTCGCGCATGATCGCCCGGCCTTCGTCGGGATGCGCGTGCAGCCAGGCGACGATACCCTGCATCGACGACTGGCCGGGACCGAGCAGCCCACGGCTTTTCATCAGCGCACCGATGCCGGTGTAGTCGCGCCCGTTCTGCGTGTCATACCCGATGCGGAGCACGCCCCCTTCGTCGAGCCGGATGAAGCCCGATCCCTGCACCTGCAGGAAGAACAACTCGACCGGGTCAGCGGCATAGCCGAGGATCGGCGCACGACCATCGAGCGCGCCTTCCTCGATCGCGGTCCGGTCGAAATACGGCACGAGTGCCTGACCCTGGACGCGTCCGCGGATCTTCTTGCCCGCCCATGTCGGGGAGAAAGCGCTTAGGTCGACTTCGATCAGATCGTTTGGGCGCCCGTAGATCGGCGCATAGCCTGCGCGGGGGCGACGCGACCCGGCGATCTCGGGAATGTAATAGCCGGTGGCGAAGGCGCGACCGTCGCCGACCTGCACCGCTTCGAACCAGCGCTGGAAGAATGGCGCGGCATTGGCAGGGTCGGTGCGCGCCGCTTCGGTACAGGCCGCCTGCCAGTCGCTCGCGATCGTCAGACCCGACGTGTCGGTGCGGCGCACGAGGCTCGGACAGGAGATGCGAAACGCGTCGAGCGCTGCACCGGCCTGCGCTCCATCGAGCGGGACAGTCGCCAGGTCGATCGCGGGGGTGAGCCCGGCCATCGCCGCGCTGGTCGCGCCGGGCACGACTGCGGCCGCAATGGCGGGAAGCGGAACCGAGGCTACCGGCTGGCGAACCGCCAGCGGTCGCGAAGGAAGCGTCGAAGGGCGCGGCGTCGCGGCGACCGGACGTGGGGACGGCGGCGGGGGGCCGAGCGGCCGCCCGGCCCGACGCAGCCAGCCATCAACAGGGCGCCCGCCACCGCGAGCGTCGCTTTGCTCCGCAACCCGTCCCCCTTTTCTAATTCTTCGTTCAGGCTTCGTCGGTGTCGGCGAGGATCCAGTTCGGATCCGAGGCACGAACAGTGCGGACGAAAGTCCAGACGTCGTGCGTCTGAACCGCATCGCTGGTCGATCCGGCGATGACGTTGCCCTCCGCGTCGCGCGTCACTGCCGCGATGTCGGCATCGAACCGTACTGCGACCCGCGCCTCACCGTTCGCCACGCCCGCGGAAACGATCGTCGCGCGCTCGATCGTGATCAAGCGATTGTCGAGCACCTGTCCCTCGGCGTTGCGCGCCTCGATCGCCTCGGCGAAAGCAGCGTGGACGTCGTCGCTGACCAGATCGCGCAACGCCGCCTCGTCACCCCGCCAGAACGCCTCGAGGATCATGCGGTACGCCGACTTCGCGCCTTCGAGGAAGCGGGCGACGTCGAAGCCCGGCTCGGCCGAGACGATTGCGCGCAGACCGGGTTCGGTCGCGCTGTCAAAGGGGCGCGTGGCGGGCTCCCGGATCTCCGACGTGGTCTCTACCGCGCGCGGGACGGCGGCGGTCACTACCCGCTCCTCCGCAGGCTTCGGCAGCGGTTGTTCGTGGCCGGAGCGCTTGCCCAGAACCGAATAGAGTCGCAGCGCCAGAAAGCCGGCGACCATGGCGAGCAGGACAACGTAGAACACGGCAACTCCAGTAAGCTGGTGTGCGTACATAGGCGCGTGGGCACCGAACATCAAATCGCCCAAGTCCCGCATTGTATCCGCCGCAGCCCGCATCCGCGATTGTCACATCGGCGGGGCGCTGCTAACCGCCCGACACTTTCCCGCGCGGCGCCGCACCGGCGCGCGCCTGGCCTGACGATAGGGGTAGGACGATGGACGAATTTGGCAATGCAGGCGGTGAACCGCTGGCCAACGGCGCCGACACGGCGCCTGCCGCGGGGCTGATCTCGCAATATGTGAAGGACCTGTCGTTCGAGAACCCGAACGCGCCGGCGGTCTATCAGGAGCCGCAGGCCCCGGAGATCAACGTGCAGTTCGACATCGGTGCGGCGCAGGTCGCCGACGAGGTCCACGAGGTCACGCTGAAGATCGAGGTGCGCGCCACCACCGGCGGCAAGACCGCGTTCATCGCCGAGCTGTCCTATGCCGGGCTGTTCGGGCTGCGCAACGTCCCGGCCGATCATGTCCAGCCGTTCCTGCTCGGCGAGGGTCCGCGCCTGCTGTTCCCGTTCGCGCGCCGCGTCGTCGCCGATGCGATCCGTGACGGTGGCTTCCCGCCGCTGCTGCTGGAGCCAATCGACTTCAACGCGCTGTTTCTTCAGCAGGCGCAGGCACAGGGCGTGTCGTTCGGCACCGAAGACGCCGGTCAGGCGTGATCTGACAACGCGGGCGAGGATCGCCGCATGAACCTCGCCCGTGCGCTAGGCTCGATCGGCGGGCTGACCCTCGTCAGCCGCGTGCTCGCGCTCGGCCGCGACACGTTGCAGGCGAGCTATGTCGGCGCGAGTTTCGCGTCGGACGCGTTCTTCGTCGCGTTTCGCCTGCCCAATATGTTTCGCGCGCTCTTCGCCGAGGGCGCCTTCTCCGCGGCGTTCATTCCGCTGTTTAATCGCAAGGTCGCTGAAGGCGGGGGACTCCGGCGGAATCGACTTCGCCGAGCGCGCGCTGGCGCTGCTGTTTCCGGTGCTGCTGGCGATGACCGCGCTGATGCTGGCGGCAGCGTGGCCGCTGACATGGGCACTCTCTGGTGGATTCGAGCGTCAGCATCCGACGGCCGACCAATTCGCCTTTGCGGTGATGCTGTCGCGCTTCACCATTCCCTATCTGCTCTTGATCTCGCTGGTGTCGTTGCTGGGCGGCATCCTCAATTCGCTGCACCGCTTCTGGGTCAATGCCGCCGCGCCGATCCTGCTCAACATCTCGATGGTTGGCGCGTTGATCTTTTTCCACGGCGGCGATCCTTATGCGACCGCGCGTGCGCAGAGCATGTCGGTGACGGTCGGCGGCGTGCTGCAGCTCGGTTGGTTGTGGTGGGCGTGCTGGCGCGCGGGCGTGAGCCTGAAGCTGCGCCGGCCGCGCATCGACGATGACGTCAAGCAGATGCTGAAGTTGATCGTTCCGGCAGCGACCGGCGCGGGGGCGGCGCAGATCAATCTTGCGATTTCGACCGCGCTGGCGGGTGGGTTGCTGTCTGCCGGGTCAATCTCGGCGATCTACTACGCGGATCGGCTCAATCAATTGCCGCTGGGCCTGATCGGGATCGGCCTGGGTACGATCCTGTTGCCGGTCGTGTCGCGGCTGCTGTCGCAAGGCCGGGAGGCCGAGGCGATGGAGACGCAGAACCGCGGGCTGGAGCTGGCATTGTTCCTCACCCTGCCCGCTACCGCTGCGTTCGTCTTCGCCGCGGAGCCGATCGTCCGTGGCCTGTTCCAGCATGGCGCGTTCGACGGCGGTGACACGGTGCGCTCGGCGCAGGCGCTCGCTGCCTTCTCGCTGGGGCTGCCCAGCTATGTGCTGGTCAAGGTGCTGACGCCCGGCTTCTACGCACGCGCCGATACGAAGACGCCGGTGCGGCTGGCGCTCTATTCGGTCGCGATCAACCTGTTGGGCAATCTGATCCTGATCCCGACGCTGGCACATTGGAACATCGGGCAGATAGGGCCGCCACTGGCGACCGCGCTCGCCTCCACCGTCAACGTTGTGTCGCTGTATGTCGTGCTGTCGCGCCGGGGCCATTTCGCGCTCGACCCGCAGGTCAAGCGCAAGGTCCCGCGGCTCGCGATCGCCGCCTTGCTGATGGGCGCAGCGCTCCTGCTGGTCGCGCCCTATGTCGATCCGTATCTGACCGGCAGCTTCGTGACCCGCGGCGTGGCGCTCGCGCTGCTGGTCGGCGCGGGTGTCGCGATCTACGCGCTGGCGTGCGTCGCTACGGGCGCGTATCGCCTCGCCGATCTCAAAACCCTCCTTCGTCGCAGAGCTTCCACGTAATGACCAACATGCGCGTCCTTTCCGGCATCAAGCCCACCGGCAACCTCCACCTCGGCAATTACCTCGGCGCGGTGAAGCAATGGGTGGCGATGCAGGACGACATCCAGGCGTCGGGCGGCGAAACGATGTACTTCATCGCCGACCTTCACGGCCTGACCGAATTCATCGCGCCGGCCGAGATGACCGCGAACACGGTCGAGATGACCGCGACGCTGATCGCCGCGGGGATCGATCCGGCGCGCTCGATCGTGTTCAACCAGGCGCGCGTGCCGGCCCATGCCGAGCTGGCATGGTTGCTCAACAACGTCGCGCGGGTCGGCTGGCTGAACCGCATGACGCAGTTCAAGGACAAGGCGGGCAAGAACCGCGAGGGCGCGTCGGTCGGGCTGTATGACTATCCGGTGCTGATGGCCGCGGACGTGCTGCTCTACAATGCGACCCACGTCCCCGTCGGCGAGGATCAGAAGCAGCATCTGGAGCTGACGCGCGACATCGCGACCAAGTTCAACACCGATTTCGAGGCCGAGCTGTTCACGCTGCCCGAGCCGCTGGTCAGCAAGGCCGCGCCGCGGATCATGTCGCTGCGCGATGCCGCAGCGAAGATGTCCAAGTCGAACCCGTCCGAGCAGTCGGTGGTCAAGCTGGTCGACAGCGACGAGGTGATCGCCGACAAGTTTCGCAAGGCGAAGACCGATCCCGATCTGCTGCCCGCGACGATCGCGGAGCTGGAAGGGCGGCCGGAGGCGCGCAACCTGCTGACGATCTTCGCGGCGCTCGCCGATCGCACGGCCGACGCGGTGCTGGCGGATTATGCGGGCAAAGGCTTCGGGCAGTTCAAGCCCGATCTCGCCGACTTGGCGGTCGCCAAGCTTGGCCCGATCCGCGACGAGATGCTGCGGCTGTTGAACGACCGCAGCGCGATCGATGCGATCCTGCGCGATGGCGCCGATCGCGCGGCGGCGCTGGCGGCGCCGACCTTGCGTCGTGCGCAGGAAGCGATGGGGCTGCTGATCTGACCGATTCGGCGCGTGACGCCATGTCGCGCGCCAACTTTCGGCAATCCACGCCGGGTTGCGTTGGCCAATGCACCGAAAACCGCGCCTTTTTCATTTGGCACAGGGCTTGCTGATCGTTCCGTAACAACGGAGCGACACATGACCGACCACAGCAACACCCCCGCCACTGCCCCCCGCGACAATTTGTTCGGCGTCTGCGCCGCGCTGGGAGAGGATTTCGGCATCAACCCGCTGTGGCTGCGGCTCGGCTTCGCGGTGGCGTTGCTCTTCTCGCTGGAAAAGGTGCTGCTCACTTACGTCGCGCTTGGCGTGCTGGTCCTCGTCAGCCGGCTGCTGTTCCCCAATCGCGTTCGCGCTGCGGTGACCGACGTGCCAGCGGCAGTGGTGAACGAGGCTGAGGAAGAAGAATATCGAAAGGCGGCGTGATTGCGTCTCTGCTGCGGCGCCGCCGGAGGGAAAGCAGAGCGCATGACGTAGGGCCGGGATCGTTCTCTCGTCATTGCGAGCATGGCGAAGCAATGCAGGGCATCCTGGTCCGGCTCTGGATTGCTTCCCCGGCGTTCGCCGGGGTCGCAATGACGGATCAGGTCGGTGCGACCGCGCTCCGCCCCCGGCTCAAGCCTCCAATTGCCCCAGCAACATGTGCACTGCCTGATCGACCTCGCGGTCGCTGTCGCGCAGCGCCTCGATCCGACGGACGGCGTGGATCACCGTCGAATGATCGCGCCCACCGAACTTGCGCCCGATCTCGGGCAGCGAGCGCGTGGTAAGCCGCTTGGCGAGATACATGGCGATCTGCCGCGGTCGCGCCACCGCCCGCGCGCGGCGTGCAGAGAGCAGGTCGAGCGGCTTCAGCTCGAAATGCTCGCAGACCAGTTTCTGGATCTGGTCGATCGTCACGCGGCGCTGATGCCCGCGCAGCATATCGCCGAGCGTCTGCGTCGCGAACTCCAAGTCGATCGTCTTCCCGGTCAGCATCGCATAAGCGGTGACGCGCGTCAGCGCGCCTTCCAGCTCACGGATGCTCGAGGTTATGCGCTCGGCCAGCAGGTCGAGCACGTCGCGGGGTACGCGCGTGTCGGGCATTTCGGCGACCCGCCGGGCAAGCACGGCGTGGCGCAACTCGGGCGACGATGGACGGATGTCGACCACCAGCCCCGACCCGAGCCGGCCGATGATGCGCGGCTCGATCCCGTCCAGCATCTGCGGCGCGCGATCGGCGGCGATCACCAGCCGCTTCCCTGCCGACATGATTTCGTTGACGGTGTGGAAGAACTCGTCCTGGGTCACGTCCTTGCCGGCGATGAACTGCAGGTCGTCGATCAACAGCAGGTCGCAACTGCGCAGCTTCGCCTTGAACGCGAAGGTATCGCGTGCGCGCATCGCCGCGACGAATTCGAACATGAAGCGCTCGGCCGACATCAGCATCACGCGCGCCTGCGGATGATCCTCGAGAAAGCGGTGTGCGATGGCGTTGAGCAGGTGCGTCTTGCCCTGCCCGGTGCCGCCGTGGAGGAACAGCGGGCTGAAGCGTACCGCGCCCGGCGCGGCCAGCGCCTGCGCGGCGTTCAACGCCACCATGTTCGACGCGTCCGCGACGAAGCGCTCGAAGGTTAGCCGAGTATCGAGCGACGGCCGCTCGGCTGCGACGGCAGCGGCGACAGGCGCAGCGGCGGGCGGTGCGGTCAGCGCGGCGACCGGCGCGGAAAGTACCGCCGGCGCGGCGGCACGCACCGCGGTGTCGATCGCCACACTGCGCACGCCCGGCAGCACGGTGCGGAACTCGTGCACCAGTCGGTCGGCATAGTGGCTCTTGACCCAATTGGTCATGAAGGCCGACGGCGCGGTGAGCCGCACATCCAGCGCATCGTCACCGGCGGCCAGCGCGATCGGCGCGAGCCATTGGTCGAACACGCGGGCACCGGCCGAACGGCGCAGGTTGGCGCGGACCTGGGCCCAGGCCCGGGCCAGATCGCTCATCCCGTCATCCACTTCGACCATCAGCGCCACGCACAATTCTCCTGTTGCCGCAACCACATGGTTCGCGGCCCCTGTTTTCAAAAAGTCAAACGTCCCCCCGCCCGCGGCCCCTAGCGCGTTGGCTTCCAGACATTGTCCTTGTGCCGCGCAGCACGAACGGCGGCGCGGTTCAAAGGATTAGGAACAGGCGGGTGAGTCGATCAAGCCCGCAAACGGGTACGATTCCGAAATAAAGCGGATTGACTCGCCATCAGCGGCACAAATGCGTCATAAATCTCGTAAGCAATTGAGAATACGGGGTTATTCTAGACGCTGCCGATTGCTGCCGGGCGCGAGATCGCAGGGATTCCGGGCCTTTTGCGGCGATGCTGCTTTGTTCTTCATGTGACTGATCGCGCACACGAAAACGCCCGCCGGGCGATCCCGACGGGCGTCAATTTCGTGCGCGAGACGCAGGGGCTTACGCCAGCGCGGCAACCCGCTTGGTCAGACGCGAGAACTTGCGCGAGGCGGTGTTGCGGTGAAGCACACCCTTTGCCACGCCGCGCTGCATCTCCGGCTGCGCCGCTGCCAGCGCGGTCGCCGCCGCGGTCTTGTCACCCGCTGCCAACGCGGCCTCGACCTTCTTCACGAAGGTACGGATGCGACCGACACGGGCACCGTTGATTTCGGCCCGGCGCTGGTTGCGGCGGATGCGCTTCTTGGCTTGCGGCGTGTTCGCCATGAACGTCCTCTGATAAGTTTCGAGATCGATGGAAAAAGGCGCTGGGTAAGCCCTGCACCCTCGTAAGGCGCGGCCCATAGCCCGGCCATGCACCAGCGTCAACTCCGCTGGCAGCGCGGACACCAGAAGGTCGAGCGTCCGCCCTCGGCGTAACGCTCCACCGTACCGCCACACGCGCACGGTCCGCCGGCGCGGCCATAGACCGCGAATTGCTTCGAGAAATAGCCCAGCTCGCCGTCGGGGCGCGCATAGTCGCGGAGCGACGATCCCCCGGCGTCGATCGCCGCCTCCAGCACGAGCTGCACCGCGGGCACCAATCGTGCGAGCGCGGCGGCGTCGAGCATACCGGCGGGCGTACGCGGATCGATGCGTGCGTCGTAGAGCGCCTCGCAGACGTAGATATTGCCGAGCCCGGCGACGATCCGCTGGTCGAGCAGCGCAAGCTTGATCGACAGGCGGCGCCCTGCGAGCGCGTGGCGCAGATGCTCGGGCGTGAACGCCTCGCCCAGCGGCTCCGGACCGAGCAGGCGAAAGGCGGGAAAGTCCATGACCTCGGCGGTCGGCAGCAGGTCGACCGATCCGAAGCGCCGCGGATCGTTGAGCGCCAGCACGCGCCCCGCTTCTGTCGCAAGCACGAGATGATCGTGCGGCAGCAGCTCGGTCGGGTCGACGCGCCACCGGCCGGACATGCCGAGATGGAAGATCAGCGAGTCGTCCCGATCGGTGTCGATCACGCCATATTTGGCGCGCCGTCGCAGCCCGGTGATGCGTGCGCCGGTCAGCCGCTGGCGTAGATCGGCGGGGAAGGCGCGGCGCAGATTATCGCGGCGCGGCTCGACGCGGGTCAGCACCTGCCCCTCCAGCACCGGGCGCAGGCCCCGCACGGTGGTTTCAACCTCTGGCAATTCCGGCATCTCTGCCCCCTAGCCGGTCGGTCGCATGGCGGCTAGAGCGGCGCGCATGAGCGAAACCGTCTCCTTCGGCTACGAAGACGTCACCCCGATCGAAAAGACCGCGCGCGTCCGTGGGGTCTTCTCCAATGTCGCCAGCCGCTACGACCTGATGAATGACGCCATGTCCGGCGGGATGCACCGGCTGTGGAAGGACCGGTTCGTGCGCCGCGTGAAGCCGCGCGCGGGTGAGCAGATCCTCGATATGGCCGGCGGGACCGGCGACATCGCGTTCCGCCTGGCGGAAAGCGGCGCATCGGTGACGGTCGCGGACATCAATCCTGAAATGCTGGAGGTCGGGATCGGCCGTGCGCAACAGCGCGGGATCGACGGGCTGGTGTGGACCGAGGCCAATGCCGAGACCCTCACCTTCCCCGACCGTTTCTTCGACGCCTATACGATCGCGTTCGGCATCCGGAACGTCACCGACATCCCGGAGGCGTTGCGCGAGGCGCATCGCGTGCTGCGGCGTGGCGGACGCTTCTTCTGCCTCGAATTCTCGACCAACGTCTGGCCGGGGTTCGCGGAGGTGTACGACGCCTATTCGCATCATCTGGTGCCGAAGCTGGGGCAGCTGCTGGCGAACGATGCCGACAGCTACCGCTATCTGATCGAGTCGATCCGGCGCTTCCCGGACATGCCGACGTTCGAGCGGATGGTCGGCGACGCCGGGTTCGTCCAGACGAAGGTCGAGCCGATCATGGGTGGGCTGGTCGCGATCCACAGCGGCTGGAAGATTTGACCTCCTCGCTCGTCCACACCTGGCGGCTCCTGAAATGGGGCCGGACGCTGGCGCGCCACGGCGCGCTGCGCGGGTTGGAGCGCGACCTCAACACGCCGCCCCGGCTGCGCCGCCTGCTGCGCGTCGCGCGGTTTGGCGCGCGGGTGCCCGAAGTGCCGCGCTATGCCGATGCGTTCGAGGCGCTGGGGCCGGCAGCGATCAAGTTCGGCCAGACGCTGGCCACACGCCCCGACCTGGTCGGCGAAGCGGCGGCTGCCGACCTGCTGCGGTTGCAGGACGCGGTGCCCCCGGTTCCCTATGCGACGATCGCGCAGACGATGCGTGGCAGCTTCGGGCGACCGTTGGAGACGTTGTTCAGCGCGATCGAGGAAGTGCCGGTCGGCGCGGCCTCGATCGCGCAGGTCCACCGTGCGATCACCACCGATGGGCGCACGGTCGCGGTCAAGGTGCTGCGCCCCGGCGTCGAGGAAGATTTCGCGCGCGCGATCGAGACTTATGAATGGGCGGCGGCGCAGATCGAGCCAATGGGGGGCGAGATCGCCCGCCTTCAGCCCCGGCTGGTCATCGAGACGTTCAAGCGCTGGACCGCGCGCGAGCTGAACTTCACGCGCGAGGCGGCGTCGGCATCCGAGCTGGCCGAGACGATGACCTCGGAGCCGAACTTCTTCGTTCCCGCGGTCGATTGGGCACGCACCACCGGCAAGGTGCTGACGATCGAGTGGATCGACGGCATCAAATTGTCCGATCGCAAGGCGTTGCTGGCCGCAGGCTATGACCTGCCCGAGCTGGCGCGCGTGCTGGTCCATGCTTTCCTCCGGCAGGCGATCGCCGACGGCTTCTTCCATGCCGACATGCACCAGGGCAATCTGTTCGCGCTGCCCGGTAATTGCGTGGCCGCGATCGACTTCGGGATCATGGGGCGGATCGACCGGCGCGCGCGCGTCTGGCTCGCCGAAATCCTGTACGGCCTGATCACCGGCAATTACCGCCGCGTCGCCGAAATCCATTTTGAGGCGCAATACGTCCCCTCGCATCACAGCGTCGAGGAATTCGCGACCGCGCTGCGGGCGGTCGGCGAGCCGATGCGCGGCTTGCCGGTCAAGGACATGTCGATCGGGATGATGCTCGACGGCCTGTTCGGGATCACGCGCGACTTCGACATGGTGACGCAGCCGCACCTGCTGCTGCTGCAAAAGACGATGGTGATGGTCGAAGGCGTCGCGACGGCGCTCGATCCCGACATCAATTTGTGGGTCACCGCCGCGCCGTTGGTCGAGGACTGGATCCGCACCGAATTGGGGCCGGAAGCCGCGATTGCGGATCGGCTGGTCGCCGACGTGCGGACGCTTGCCCGGCTGCCCGAGCTGGTGCGGCGGATCGAGGCGCGCTTCCCTGCCCCCGGCGGCGCACCACCGCGTCCGCCGCTCCGCGAGATCGAACGCGTTCGCGTCGGCGGCGGGTGGCGCTATGCGCTGGTCGGTGCGCTCGGCGTGCTGGCGGGTGTCGCGGGCATGATGCTGGCGGGCGGATGGTAGCCGCGCCGGGGCGATCCGGACCGGCGGGGCGCTGGCTGGTGACCCCGGACCGGCTGAGCGGGATCGGGCACGGTCCCGCCCGCGCGCTGCTGGCTGGCCTGCTGGTGGCGCTGGTCGTCGCCGCGTTGCTGGTGCCCGAGGCCACCACCCCACCGGAGTTCCTGCACGACGCGATCGTCGCCACGCTGCGGCATGGTGGCGACTATTATGATGCCGCTCGCGACCTGTTGCGTACCGAGCCGGACGCGCGCGCGGCACGGATGCTGCCGTCGACGCTAGCGGTAGTCGCGGGAGCGATGCCGGCATGGGCCCTGACCGCACTGGTCGCGTGCGGGCTGACGATCTTGCTGTGGCTCGGCGGGTTGCGGCTCGGCGCGTTGCTGGCGCGCAGCGGCGGCGCGCTGCTGATCGTCAGCCTGCTTGCCTTCGGGATCGTGGCGACGGCGGCGCTGTGGCTGGCGGCGCCGCACGCCGGTGCCGCGGCCTTGCTGTCGGCGATCGCCCTGGTTGCACGCCATCGCGCACGCGTGGCGACGTCGATCGCGGTCGCCTGCGCCGCGGCGCTGATCGATCCGGCGGCATTGTTGACGTTGGCGGTGATGGGCGCGCTGGCGCTGCTGGACGGCGACCGCCGGGAGCCGCTGCTGTGGCTTGCCGCCCTGATCCTGGCAGGCTTCGCACTCGAACTGCATCTTCATACGCTGGGCGCGACCCATGCCCCGACGGTGGCGCTGGTCCCCGATGGCGCTTTGGCGCGGCTGGTCGGCGCTGCCTTCCCTGACACGCCCGCAATGATTGGCGCGCCGCTGCTGGTGCTGGCGATGTTCGGCTGGGGAACGCTTGCCGATCCGCTCGGCCCCCGCGTGCTGGCGCTGCTGGTCGCGAGCGTCGCGCTGGACGGCGTGCTGGGGATCCGATCCGCGACCCTGACGATTGCGCTGGTCGCGCCCGGGTTGGCGCTCGCGCCCGCGGGGCTGATGACGCTGGTGCGCGGCACGATCGTGCGGCGACGAATCACGGTGACGAGGATGACGCGATGAGCAGGATCCTGTTGATCGTCGGTGGCGGGATCGCCGCCTACAAGGCGTGCGAGCTGATCCGCGGGCTGCGTGCGGCGGGGCATGAAGTTCGCTGCGTCCTGACCGACGGCGGCGCGCATTTCGTCACTGCCATGACGCTCGCGGCGCTTAGCGAGAACAAGGTTCATACAACGCTGTGGGACCTGAAGGACGAAGCGGAGATGGGGCACATCCGCCTCAGTCGCGAGGCCGATCTGGTGGTGGTCTGCCCGGCCACCGCCGACCTGATCGCGCGGATGGCGGGCGGTCTCGCGAACGATCTGGCTACCACCTTGCTGCTCGCGACCGACAAGCCCGTGTTGATCGCGCCGGCGATGAACGTCCGCATGTGGCTGCACCCGGCGACGCAGCGCAATGTCGCGCAACTGCGTGGCGACGGCGTCGTGGTCATGGAGCCTGACAAAGGCGCGATGGCATGTGGCGAATTCGGACCGGGGCGCCTGCCCGACGTCTCGACGATCGTTGCGCGGATCACGTCCGCGCTGGCGCCAGCGGTCCGCTCGCTGGAGGGCCGGCACATCGTCGTCACCGCCGGGCCGACCCATGAGCCGATCGATCCGGTACGCTATATCGCGAACCGCTCCTCGGGGAAGCAGGGGTTCGCGATCGCCGCCGCATTGGCGCGGCGTGGGGCACGGGTCACGTTGGTTGCCGGCCCCGTCGATTTGCCAACCCCTCCGAACGTCATTCGCCAAGATGTTCAAACAGCTGAGGAAATGTCGAAGGCGGTCGCGGACGCGCTGCCCGCCGACGCCGCAGTGATGGTCGCCGCCGTGGCGGATTGGCGGGTCGAGGACATCGCCCCGCAAAAGCTGAAGAAGGGCGAGGATGCGCCGGCGCCGCTTCGCCTCGCGCGCAACGTGGACATTCTCGCCACGCTGGCGCATGATCCGCATCGGCCGCGATTGCTGATCGGGTTCGCGGCCGAAACCGAGCGGGTGCTCGACCATGCGCAGGCCAAGCGGCAACGCAAGGGAGCCGACTGGATCGTCGCCAACGACGTATCCGGCGACGTGATGGGCGGCGATGCCAATGCCGTTCACCTCGTCACCGCCGAAGGCGTCGAAAGCTGGGAACGCCTTCCAAAAACCGCCGTAGCCGAACGACTTGCCGACAGGATTGCCGATGCGCTCTGAACCGATCAGGATCGCGCTGCGCCGCTTGCCACATGGCGAGGGGTTGCCGCTGCCCGGCTATGCCACGTCCGGCGCGGCCGGGATGGACGTGGTCGCGGCCGAAGACGTGACGCTGGCCCCCGGTGCGCGCGGCGCGATCGCGACCGGCTTCGCGATTGCGATACCGGAAGGGTTCGAGGTTCAGGTGCGCCCCCGGTCCGGGCTGGCGCTCAAGCACGGCGTCACCTGCCTCAACACGCCCGGCACGATCGACGCCGACTATCGCGGTGAGATCAAGGTGATCCTCGCCAACCTGGGCAGCGAGCCGTTCGAGATCCGTCGCGGCGAACGGATCGCGCAACTCGTCCCCGCCGCCGTCACGCTCGCCAGCATGATCGAAGTCGATGCGCTCGACACCACCGATCGCGGCGAAGGCGGGTTCGGATCGACGGGTCGATGATCCTCGCCGCGCTGTTGCTGCTCGGGCAGCTTTCGTCGCTCAATCCACCTAGTGAGTGGACGACGCTGCCGCGGCTGCAACTCGGCCTTGCGGCTGCGCCACCGACACAATTGACAGAGTTCGTCCGGCGTGAGGTCGCGACGACGCACTGCACGTTACCGGCCGAAGCGCGGATGCTCGATCTGGTCGTGCTCATCGGGCAGAACGGCCAGGTGCGCCGGATCGTGCCGCACGCGATCGGCTGTCCAGCGGTCGAGCAATTCGCCGCTGGCATCGTGCTGAGTGCCGCGCGCGACAAGATGCCCGCTCCCTCTTCCGACACGTGGTATGTCACCACCGTCGCGCTGACCCAGCAATGACGCTCGGCCCCGACGAACTCACCCGCTATGCGCGGCATATCGTGCTGCCCGAGATCGGCGGCGGCGGACAATTGCGGCTGACGCGTGCGCATGTCCTGGTGATCGGCGCGGGCGGGATCGGGTCGCCGGTGATCCAGTATCTGGCGGCGGCGGGCATCGGCCGGCTGACGATCGTCGACGACGACCGGGTCGAACTCAGCAACCTGCAGCGCCAGACGCTCTTCGCGACCGAGGACGTCGGACGTGCCAAGGCGGAGGTGGCGGCGGCGAGCGTGGCGCGGCTCAACCCGCATGTGTCCGCGCGTGCGATCGTCGCGCGGGTAGGCGCTGACAACATCGCGTCGTTGCTGGACGAAGCACCGGACGTGATCGTCGATGGCTGCGATAATTTCGACACCCGGCTGGTTGTCGCCGATGCCGCGCTTGCGCATCGCATCCCGCTCGTGTCCGCGGCGGTCGGGCGGTTCGAGGGCCAGATTGGCGTCTATCGCGGCTGGGAGACGGACAAGCCCTGTTACCGCTGCTTCGTCGGCGACGCTCCGGCGCGCGATGCGCTGACCTGCGCCGAGGAAGGCGTGCTGGGGCCGGTCACCGGGATCGTCGGCAGCATGGCGGCGCTGGAGGCGATCCGGCAGATCGCGCCGTTCGGCGACGACAGCGCCGGACGGCTGATGCTGCTCGACTTCCTGTCGCTGCGGTTCCGCACATTGGCGTTGCCGCCCGATCCCGCGTGCCGCGCGTGTAACGCGACACGCGGGTAAGGATCAGCTGAGCCGCGCTTCCGCGAAGCTGCGGACCGCGGGACCGATGTCGCCGCGCGCCATCGCGAGCGCGAGATTGGCGGTGACGAAGCCGGTCTTGTCGCCGCAGTCGAACCGCTCACCGTTGAAGGTGAAGCCGTGGAACGGCTGCTGCCCGATCAGCTTGGCCATGGCGTCGGTCAGCTGGATCTCGCCGCCGGCACCCTTTTCCTTCAGATCGAGGATCTTCATGACCTCGGGCTGGAGGATGTAGCGGCCGGGGATCATCAGGTTCGACGGCGCGCTGCCCTTGGCGGGCTTCTCGACCAGCGCGGTCACTTCGGTCAGCGCGCCGTCGCGCGCACCCGGCGAGATGATGCCGTACTTGTCGGTTTCCTCGGGCGCGACTTCCAGCGCACCGATGACGTTGCCGCCGACCTTGTCATAGGCCTGCACCATCTGCGCCATGAAGTTCGGCGTGCCGACCATCAGCTCGTCGGGGAGCAACACCGCGAACGGCTCATCGCCGACGATGTCCCGCGCGCACCACACCGCATGGCCGAGCCCGAGCGGCTCTTGCTGGCGGACATAAACCGGCGAGCCGGGCTGCTGACGGATGTTCTCGATCACGGAAAGGCTCTTGCCCCGCGCGCGCATCGTCGTCTCGAGTTCGAACGAGATGTCGAAATGATCCTCGAGCGCGCCCTTGCCGCGCCCGGTGACGAAGATGATCTGCTCGATCCCCGCCTCCAGCGCTTCCTCGACCGCATATTGGATCAGCGGCTTGTCGACGACCGTCAGCATCTCCTTGGGCATCGCCTTGGTGGCGGGCAGGAAACGGGTGCCGAGCCCCGCTACGGGGAAAATCGCCTTGCGTACCGGCTTGATGGTCATTCGGTCCTCCTGTTGGCGCCGGCTCTCTACCGGCGGGCGATCCGGTAAGCAATTCGATAGCATGACGATCGGCGTCCCGCGCGATCGCCTGAGCCGCGCTTGCGGTCGTCAGGCATCTGGCCTAAGCACCCGCTCCATCCCGACATCGCCGGTTTTTGCGTTCTCCATGCTCAAGAAGCTGTTTCGTTCGTCCCGCGTCGTTTCCGGGCCTGCTTTCGCCCCGGAAGCCGGCAGCCGGATCTATGCCATCGGCGATATCCATGGCTGCCGGTTCGAACTCGAGCAATTGCTGGAGATGATCGATGCCGACGACGCAGCGCGCGGGGCCGCCGAGACGACGTTGATCTTCCTCGGCGATCTGGTCGATCGCGGACCGGATTCGGCGGGCGTGATCGCGCGGCTGATGCAGCTGGCGCAGGAGCGACCACGCGTCCGGTTCCTCAAGGGCAACCACGAGGAATTGTTCTTGCACGCGCTGGACGGCGCGAAGGACGCGTTGCGGATGTTCTGTCGCGTCGGCGGCAAGGAAACGGTGCTCAGCTACGGCGTCGACAGCGCCGAATATGATCTCGCTCGATTACCCGCAACTGGCCGAGCGGCTGGCGGCGCTGGTGCCGGCCGATCACCGGGCGTTTCTCGACGGGTTCGAGGACCTGATCGTCTCGGGCGACTATGCCTTCGTCCATGCCGGGGTGCGGCCGGACGTGCCTCTGGACGAGCAGAAACCCAGCGACCTGCGCTGGATCTCGCGAGAGCTTCCTCGACCATCGCGGTGCGCATCCCAAGATGATCGTCCACGGGCACACGATCACCGCGGAGGTCGACCGCCGACCGAACCGGATCGGTGTGGATACGGGGGCTTATGCCTCGGGCAAGCTGACGGCGTTGGGCATTCAGGAACGTGAGACCTGGATCCTGAACACATGATGCACCGCGGCAATCGACGCTTGCATTTCGCGCACGCGTAGTTAAGAGATGCCCTGCACGCAAAGGGAGTTCATCATGCGTATTGCCAAGTATATGCTCGCTGCTGCCGCCGCCACGATGGCGGTTGCTCCGGCGATGGCCGCGCCCGCCAACTCGGCAGCGAGCCTGTCGGTCGCCAAGTCGGTTCGCGCTTCGGCTCCGTCGGCCAAGAAGAACGAGCTCGCCGGTGGCGGAGTGATCGTTGCCGTTCTGGCAGCTGCGGCCGTTGTGGCCGGTATCGTCGTCGTCGCGCAGGAAGACGACAGCTCGGACAGCAACTAAGCTGACCTCTCCCTCGGGAGAAGGAATAGCGGCCTTCGGGCCGCTATTTTTTTGCCTGTCGTTTGTCGGGTTTTTGGACTCCGGTCATCTTGCGCGTGCCCGTGACGTGGCTGAGCCGCGGAAGACGTGAGGCTCGGGGTCACTGGATCGAGGGGGTCGTGGGCGTCGATACGACCCAGCACCGGTGCCGCTTGAGTTTGACCCAGCTGGCTTGAAGGATCTGTATTCGCACCACGGCGAAAGTCGCGGCCGAGATGGGAGGCCGGGGCAACGTAGCGCGACGCGGATCAGCAGCGTCCCCCAACTGGGCCCCGGCCTTCGCCGGGGTACACGGCAGCTTCGACCGGTCACACCGTGGGGGCCACCGGCTATACGTCATTGCGATTGTAGCGAAGCGATCTTGGGACGCGGCCTGATGCGGCCCCGGATTACTTCGCTACGCTCGCAATGACGGCAGGACGGGCGGCACCTGTATTCAGCCGCCCACAAACGATCCTTCACGCCGCTGCGAACATCTCCGGCGGCAGCGCCATGATCGCCTCGGCCCCGCCCTCGATCTGGCGGCGCAGCGAACCCGCCTCGGGCAGCACACGCTCGGCGAAATAGCGCGCGGTGACCAGCTTGGCATCGAGGAAGGCCGCATCGCCCTGCCCTTCGTCCTTCAGCTTCGCCGCCGCCGTCGCCATGCGCAGCCACATCAGCCCGGTCGCGACCGCGCCGACCAGATGCATGTACGGCACCGCTCCGGCGCCGACGTTGTTCGGGTCCTTCATGCCGTTGGCGAGGAACCACATCGTCGCCGCCTGCAACTCGCCCGCCGCCTTTTCGAGACGCTGTGCGAGGTCGGCGACCGCCGGATTGCCCTTGCCCGCGGCAATCTCCTCCATCACCAGCCGCCCGAACGCCTGCACCGCACGGCCGCCGTTCTGCGCAAGCTTGCGCCCGACCAGATCCATCGCCTGCACACCGTTGGTGCCTTCGTAGATCATCGCAATCCGCGCATCGCGGACATATTGCTCCATCCCCCATTCGCGGATGTAGCCGTGACCGCCGTAGACCTGCTGTGCGTTGGTCGCGATCTGGTAGCCGCGATCGGTGCCGACACCCTTGATGACCGGGGTGAGCAGCCCGAGTAGATCGCCCGCGAGCTGGCGATCCTCCTCGGCATCGGCATGATGCTCGAGATCGGCCTGGAGCGCGCCCCACAGGCAGAGCGCACGCAGCCCTTCGGTCCACGCCTTCGCGTCCATCAGCATCCGGCGGACGTCAGGATGGACGAACAAGGTATCGGCCTTCTCGCCCGGCTCCGCCGGCCCGGTCAGCGCCCGGCCTTGCCGGCGATCCTGCGCATATTGCACGGCGTTCTGGTAAGCGGTCTCGGCAACCCCGAGGCCCTGCAACCCGACGCCCAGCCGCGCCGCGTTCATCATGATGAACATTGCGGCGAGGCCCTTCATCTCGTCGCCGACCAGCCAGCCGGTCGCGCCATCATAGTTCATGACGCAGGTCGAGTTGCCGTGGATGCCCATCTTATGCTCGATCGAGCCGCACGACACCGCGTTGCGCTCGCCCAGCGATCCGTCGTCACCGACCATCACCTTGGGCACCACGAACAGCGAAATGCCCTTCGAGCTGTCCGGCGCGCCGGGGGTCTTGGCGAGGACGAGATGGATGATGTTGTCAGTCAGGTCATGCTCCCCGGCCGAGATGAAGATCTTGGTGCCGGTGATCTTGTAGCTGCCATCAGCCTGCGGCTCGGCGCGGGTGCGGATCAGCCCGAGGTCCGTTCCGCATTGCGGCTCGGTCAGGTTCATCGTGCCGCCCCACTCGCCCGACACCATCCGCGGCAGATACTTCTGCTGCTGCTCGGGGTTCCCCTTCACGACCAGGGCCGCGATCGCTCCATGCGCGAGGCCGGGGTACATGGCGAACGCCATGTTGGCCGAGATCATATATTCCTGAAACGCGGTGGAAACGACGTGCGGCATTCCCTGCCCGCCGAACGCCTCCGGCGCGCTGAGCGTACCCCAGCCCGATTCGACGAACTTGGCGTAGGCTTCCTTGAAGCCCTTCGGCGTCGTCACGCTGCCGTCCTCGTGCCGCGTGCAGCCTTCCTGATCGCCCGACTGGTTGAGTGGGAACAGCACCTCGGCGACGAAACGGCCGCCTTCCTCCAGCACCGCATCGACCGTGTCGGGGGTTGCCGAACCGAAGCCGGCGACATTGGCATAGCGGTCGAGCCCGACGACATGTTCGAGCACGAAACGGGTGTCGCGGATCGGCGGCGTGTACTGCGGCATCGTCTCACTCTTTCCTGGTTGCGCCACCGTCGAGCACGCCGACGAATTCGGTCAGCTCGGTGATGGCGGCGTCTAGGTCGTGCTTCTGCTGCTCGAGTGCCGCGATCCGGTCGCGACAGCGCTGGATCGCCACTGCGCGCTGCGTCTGGCGACCGTCGCCGAGGTCGTAGAGGTCGATCATCTCGCGGATATCGGCCAGGCTGAACCCGACGCGCTTGCCGCGCAGGATCCACGCCAGCCGTGCTCGATCGCGATGCGAGTAGATGCGGACCAGTCCGCGCCGCTCCGGCGCGATCAGCCCTTCGTCCTCATAGAAGCGCAGCGCACGCGGCGTAACGCCAAACTCCGCCGACAGATCGGTGATCGTGAAGCTGTCGCGGTCAGGCCGCGGGGAAACAACGGCATAGGCAGCAGAAGCGCTCATGGAACCGGGCATACCTTCCCCTTACGTGAACGTCAATCAGTGCAGAGCAACTTGCCGTCGGCGCCGCGCAACCGGGTCGCCTCGCCGCTCGCCTCGCTCAGCCGGTCGAGCGCGAGCGTGTCGAGCGTCGCCCGGCCCTGACAGTATCGGGCGCATTCGGCAGGCGCGCGGACCGGGAACAGCAAGCGTTCGCCATTGTGGGTTGCGGTGAAGCGGCAGCCGTCCCCGAGGTCGATCGCCAGCGTGCCCCGCCCCTGCGCCGTTCCATGCGCGATACAGCGTTGGCCGTCGCCGAAGTCGACGCTGACGCCGATCCGGTAGCGTGGCGCTGCGCCGGTCATGCAGAGGCGATCCTCGCCGACCGCGTAGACGCCGGTGGCATCGGCGATGTCGCCGATGATCCCCGCCTTGCGTGCCGAGGCTTCCAGCGCCTTGCCCGCCGCATCGTCGTCACCCGTATCGCGGGCGGGAGAGCAGGCGGCGAGCAGCAGCGACAACACCACCGCCGCGCGTGTCATCAGGCGAAGCGCTCCAGCCCCGAATCGGTCAGCCGCCGATAGAAACAGCTCGGCGCGCCGGTGTGGCAGGCCGGGCCGGCTGGGTCGGCGATGATCCACAGCGCATCCTGATCGCAGTCGACGCGCATTTCGACGACCCGAAGGACATTACCGGAGGTCTCGCCCTTCTTCCAAAGGCGTCCGCGGCTGCGCGAGAAGAAGGTCGCCTCGCCGCTCGCGCGCGTCGCGTCGATCGCCTCTGCATTCATATGTGCGACCATCAGTACGCCGCCACTGGCACGATCGGTCACGACCGCGGTCACCAGCCCGGCCGCATCGAATTTGGGCAGGAAATCACTGCCGGTTTCACGCGCATCGCTCATGCGAAAACCGCGTAGAACAGCCGAGGGCGAGCCACAACGCACGATATCGTCGGCCGATCCCCGGCAATTGATGACATTTGCGCGACCATCGCTATATGCGGCCCCGCACAACGCGAGCCCCCACCGCTTATGCTGACGACACATCCGTTCGACGACGATCATCTCCATGAGGAATGTGGCATCTTCGGTGCCTCCGGCTCGGAGGGCGCAGCCGCGCTCGTCGCGCTGGGTCTTCACGCGCTCCAGCATCGCGGCCAGGAAGCCGCAGGTATCACCAGCTTCGACGGCCACGTCTTCCACACCCATCGCGCGATGGGTCATGTCGCGGGTAACTTCGACCGCGACGAGGTCATCCGCGCTCTTGCCGGCGATGTCGCTTGCGGGCACGTCCGCTATTCGACGACCGGTGAGACCGCGCTGCGCAACGTCCAGCCGCTCTATGCCGAACTGCAGTCGGGCGGTTTCGCGATCGCGCACAACGGCAACATCTCCAATGCGATGCGGCTGCGTCGCGAGTTGGTGCGGCGCGGATCGATCTTCCAGTCGACCTCCGATACCGAGACGATCATCCACCTCGTCGCGACCAGCCAATATCGGACTCTGCTCGACAAGTTCATCGACGCACTGAAGCAGGTCGAGGGCGCCTATGCGCTGATCGTGATGACCCCCGACGGCATGATCGCGTGCCGCGACCCGCTGGGCATCCGTCCGCTGGTGATGGGCAAGCTCGGCGAGACGTACATCTTCGCGAGCGAGACGGTCGCGCTCGACGTGGTCGGCGCAACCTTCGAGCGCTCGGTCGACCCGGGCGAGCTGGTGATTGTTCAGAACGGCGAGCTGCGCTCGATCCGTCCGTTCGAGCAGGTCGCCGCGCGGCCGTGCATCTTCGAATGGGTATATTTTTCGCGCCCCGATTCGATCGTCGACGATCATTCGATCTATTCGGTGCGCAAGAACATCGGCGCGCAACTCGCGATCGAGGCACCCGTCGAAGCCGACCTCGTCATCCCGGTGCCCGACTCGGGCGTTCCCGCGGCGATCGGCTATGCGCAGGAATCGGGCATTCCGTTCGAACTCGGCATCATCCGCTCGCACTATGTCGGGCGCACCTTCATCCAGCCGGGCGACAAGGTCCGTCACCTCGGCGTCAAGCTGAAGCACAATGCCAATCGTGCGCTGATCCAGGGGAAGAAGGTCGTGCTGATCGACGATTCGATCGTGCGCGGCACCACCTCGCTCAAGATCGTACAGATGATGCGCGAGGCGGGCGCGGCGGAGGTGCACATGCGCATCGCCTCGCCGCCAACGCGGCATAGCTGCTTCTACGGCGTCGACACGCCCGAGCGCGCCAAGTTGCTGGCGGCGAAGCTGGATCTGGGCGGGATGACCGACTTCATCCACGCCGACAGCCTGTCGTTCGTCTCGATCGACGGGCTGTATAAGGCGCTGGGCGAGTCACAGCGCGCCGATGGCCGTCCGCGATATTGCGATGCGTGCTTCACCGGCGACTATCCGACCACGCTGACCGACCATGACGAATCGAGCGCGGTCGATCAGTTTGCGATGCTCGCCGAGCGGGTGAACTGACGCGCATGGACAAGCTATTGCAGGACAAACTGGCGCTCGTGACCGGCGCCAGCCGCGGGATCGGTGCGGCGACGGCCGTGGCGTTGGGGGAGCAAGGCGCGCATGTCGTGCTGACCGCGCGCACTGCCAGCGGTCTGGAGGAGGTCGAGCAGAGAATCTTCGACGCGGGCGGATCGGCGACGATCGCGCCGCTCGATCTGACGCAGAGCGACTCGATCGCCCGGCTTGCGACCGCGATTGGGGAGCGCTGGCAGGCGCTGGACGTGATGGTCCTGAACGCGGGGATGCTGGGGTCGCTTGCCGCGGTGCCGGCGATCGACGCCAAGGAACTGGCTCAGGTGCTGACGCTCAACGTATCGGCGCAAGTGGCGCTGATCCAGGCGTTCGATCCGATGCTGCGCCGGTCCGCCGGGGCGCGCGTGATCGGCGTTACGTCATCGGTCGCGCGTAGCCCGCGCGCCTATTGGGGCGCCTATGGCGCTTCGAAGGCGGCGTTCGAGACGCTGCTGGAGGCCTATGGCGACGAAATCGCCGAGGTGAGCAAGATCCGAGTGGCGGTGCTCGATCCGGGGGCGACGCGCACAAAGATGCGCGCGCGTGCCTATCCGGGCGAGGACCCGAATTCGGTCAAGCCGCCCGAGGCGGTCGCGGCGCGGATCGTGGCGCTGGCGGTCGATGGCTTTCCGCCGAACCATCGCGAACGGGTCAGCTAGTCTAAGCCGTCAGCGCGGTTTGACTAAAGTCACCTGCATGACGTCGATGCCGCCGCCGCGGAACCCTCCCTCGCAGTACATCAGGTAATAGCGCCAGAGCTGCTGGAAGCGTGCGTCGAAGCGTGGCGGGAGGCGCCCTTCGGCCACCGCGCGATCGAAGCGGCGCCGCCAGTCGAGCAGTGTCGCGGCATAGTCGAGCCCGAAGCGATGTTCGTCCTGCCACGCCAGCCCATGCGCTTCGGCGAGCGCGCGGAAGCGGCTGGCGGAGAGCAGCGAGCCGCCGGGGAAGACGTAGCGCTGGATGAAGTCGGCGCTGCCATTATAGGCGTCCCAGATATCATCGGCGATCGTGATGAACTGCAGCGCGGCGCGACCGCCCGGCTTCAGCACGCGCGCGATCGTCGCTAGATACGCAGGCCAATATTCGGGGCCAACCGCCTCGACCATCTCGATGCTGGCGACCGCGTCATAGCGACCGGCGACGTCGCGATAATCGGTCAGCGCGACGGTTACGCCCTCAAGTCCGCGCGCGAGCACATGGTCGCGCTGTTCGGTCGAAAGCGTCAGCCCGTGCACCGCGACGCCGGCAGCAGCCGCGGTCGCCGCGAACGAACCCCAGCCGCAGCCGATCTCGAGGATCGATTGCCCGGCGCTGGTCGCGGTGCGCGCGAAGACCGCGTCGAGCTTGCGCTGCTGCGCCGCCTCGAGCGGCTCGCCAGCGACGACGTCGAGCGCACTCGAGTACGTGAGCGTCGCGTCGAGCCATTCGCGGTAGAAGTCGTTGCCGAGGTCGTAATGCGCGGCGATGTTGCGACGCGCTCCGCTGCGGTGGTTGCGGCGCAGGCGGTGTCCGAGCCACACCGCCAGCCGCGCGACATGCTTGGCGCGCGCGACATTGCCCAGCGCGCCACGGTTGCGGACGAACAGGTCGAAGATCGGCACAAGATCCGGGCTGGTCCAGTCGCCGGCCGCCCACCCCTCGTACCAGCCGATCGATCCGGCGGTGACCAGCCGCCACAGCGCGCGCCAGCGCACCAGCCGCACCACCGCGACCGGCCCCGGCGCATGGCCGCCGAGCAGGCGCTGCGTACCGTCGGGAAGCTGCGCCTCGATCGCGCCTTCCCGCAGCCCGCGGTCGATACGATCGAGTACGCGGTGCCATATCGGCGCGAACAGCCGCGCTCGGCCCCGGGCAGGCGAAGGATGAGAGGTGGCCGCGTCCATCGCGGACGCGCCCTAACGTACCTTCTTGCCCGCCGCCAGCGCGCGTTCGCGCGCCTCGCGATGCCCGATCAGCTTGGGCGGGTAATCGTCCGGACGACAGCCGGCGGCGTCGGGATCATGGATTGCGTCGTCCGGCAGATCCTTCAGCTCCGGCACCCACTCTCGGATATAGTCGCCGGCATCGAATTTTTCGGATTGGGTCAGCGGCGCCATGATCCGGCCGAACATGTTCGCATCGATCCCGGTACCGGCCACCCACTGCCAGTTGACCGCATTGTTGCCGTAGTCGGCGTCGATGAGACAGTCCCAGAACCACCGTTCGCCCTCGCGCCAGTCGATCAGCATATGCTTGATGAGAAACGAGGCGGTGATCATCCGCACGCGGTTGTGCATCCAGCCGCTCTGCCAAAGCTGCCGCATCCCGGCGTCGACGATCGGATAACCGGTCTGACCGGTCTGCCACGCGCGCAGATCGGACTGGGCTTCCTTGCCGGTGCGCCACGGCAGCTTGTCGAATGCAGACCGACCGTTCTTGTCGGCATATTCAGGCAGCGCGAGCACGACACCATCGGTGAAGTCGCGCCACGCCAGTTCCTTGCGGAAGGTGATATCATGCGCGCCACTGGCATGCCAGACCGCGCGCGGCGAGACCTCGCCGAAATGAAGATGCGGCGAAAGGCGCGACGTGCCTTCCTCGGCGGGCATGTTGCGACGATCCTCATAGCCCTTCAGGTCGAGCGAAGCGATCTTCCGACATGCCTCGTCCTCGCCCGGCGTCCAGTCGAACCCGCCCGACCAATCGGGCTTGGTCGGCAGCAGACTCCAGTCGGCGAGCGTGTCGCCCTTCGGCCAATGCTTCGGCGCCGGAATGTCGTCCGGCTCGGCAAGCGGCTTCTCGGGCGGCAGATGCTCCTGCAACCCCTTCCAGAACGCCGAATAGATGCGAAACTGACCGCCGGAGCCCGTCGTCACCTGTTCGGGCGGGGCAAGGTGGTTGCCGTCGTGGAGGCAGAGACGCTCGCCGAGCGCGTCCTCCGCCTTGCGCCACCACGGTTCGTAGTGGCGCATCGCGTGGATCGCCTCGGCCCCGCTCGCCTCCGCCAGTTCGTTGAGGATCGACACCGCGTCGCCGCGACGCAGGATCAACCGGCTGCCCTTGTCGCGCAGCGCCTTGTCGAGCGAGGCGAGGCTTTGATGGAGCCACCACCGCTGCGCCCCGCCGATCCGCCAGTCGCCCGGCGCGTCGTCATCGAGGATATAGACCGGGATCACCGGTCCCTGCTGCGCGGCGGCGACGAGCGCCGGTTGATCGTGAAGCCGCAGATCCTGTCGCAGCCAGAGCAAGGTGGTCATTATTCGCGCTACGAACGATGGGGTTGCCCGGTTCCGGCGAACGCCTCGCCCAGCGTCGAAATCACCCGCACATGCCGCGCGGCGATCGCCATCACGTCATCGCCATAGCCGCCGCCGACGGTGCAGGCGAGCGGGACGCCATGGGCGATCGCAAGCCTCGCAACCAGCCGCTCGCGCCGAACCAAACCCTCCTCGCTGAGCGATAGACGGCCGAGGCGGTCACCCGCAAAGGGGTCGACGCCGCCCTGATAGAGGATCAGCGTCGGCTGCCATTCGGCGATCATCGGCGCGAGCGTTTCCTCCAGCATCGCCAGATAGGCGGCGTCACCGATCGCATCGGCGAGTGGCACGTCGAGCGTCGATTGCGCCTTTCGCACCGGAAAGTTCTTCGCGGCATGGATCGAGTAGGTCGCGATCTTGGGGTGACCGGCAGTCAGCGCAGCGGTGCCATCCCCCTGATGAACATCGACATCGACGATCAGCACGCGCGCGGTCGTCCCCTCCTCGACCAGCCGCAGTGCGGCCACGGCCAGATCGTTGAAGACGCAATAGCCCGCGCCGGTGTCCGACAAGGCGTGATGGCTCCCCCGGCGGTGTTGGCGGCGAAACCATGTTCCAGCGCGAGCACGGCGGCGAGATAGGTCCCGCCCGGCACCATCTGCGCGCGGCGCGCGACGACGGGCGTGACGGGAAAGCCGATCCGCCGCTCCTTGGCCGCGGGCACCTGCGCGGCGAGCACTTCCGCCACATAGTCGGGATCGTGCGCCGCCTCCAGCCAGCGTTGGGGCATCGGCTCCGGCGCGTGCCATTTGATCCGCTCGCCCTCGGCGCGAAGCAGATCGCGGATCGCGCCATTCTTGCCCCAGCGATAGGTGCTGCGCGCCGGCGCCTCGGTGACGTAATCGGGATGGTGGACGATGGCGATCATCGACCTAAGATAGGCATTGGCGCGCCCGCGCAGGAGTAGCGAATGACCGAACCGACCATCGCCGTTCAACCGTTCGTCCGCCCGGACGTCGCAACCTTCCTCAGCTATCTCAACAACCTGCCCGGACCGCGCACGCATCAGATGAGCGTCGCGGACGCGCGCGCCGCTATGCGCGCAATGTGCGACGTCGCCGACCCCCCGCGCGAGGCGCTGGCAGTCGACCGCGAAGTGACGATCCCCGGTCCGGGCGGTCCGTTGCCCGCGCAGTTGTTCGACACTTGCGCCGAGCGCGTCGCCGGTCCGGCGGTCGTCTTCTATCACGGTGGCGGCTGGGTGGTCGGGGACGTCACCAGCCACGCCAGTCTCGCCGCAGAAATGGCGCGGCAACTCGACATGCCGGTGATCTCGGTCGATTATCGGCTGGCGCCGGAAGCTCCTTTTCCTGCCGCGGTGGAGGACGCCGAGGCAGCGGCACGGTGGGTTGCGGCGAGCCCCGCTGAGCTGGGACGAACGGTTACCGGGCTGGTGCTGAGCGGGGACAGTGCCGGCGGTAATCTCGCGATCGTCACCAGCGTGGCGCTGCGCGACCGCCCCGCCGTGGTGCCGGTGCTCGTTCAGGCGCCGATCTATCCGGCAACGGACGCTACCCGCGCCTATTCCTCGTTCGACGCCTTCTGCGACGGCTATCTGCTGACGCGCGAGACAATGGGGTGGTTCGGCGGCCATTACCGTCCCGATCCCGATGACGCGCGTTTCTCGCCGCTTGTCGGGGACTTGAGCGACCTGCCGCCTGCGGTGATCGTTGCGGCCGGACTGGACCCGCTGCGCGATCAGGCGCGCGCCTATGCCGCAGCGCTCGCGCTTGCGGGGGTGCCGGTCACCTATCAGGAGGCACGCGGCAACATCCACGGCTTCGCGACGCTGCGGCGTGCGATCCCGTCGAGCCAACAGGACCTCACGACGTTTCTTGCCGCCGTCCTCGCAGCGGTCGCGACGGCGACGCACGATATCGCAAATGCGAAGGCGGCGGGTTGAAGCACCACGAGCCGCGGCCTATTCGACCTGCATGACTGCGCCAGACTCCCTGCCCTATCGCCCGTGCGCGGGCGTGATGCTCATCAACCGCGACGGGCAGGTGTTCGTCGGTCAGCGCATCGATAATGTGCTGGAAGCGTGGCAGATGCCACAGGGCGGGATCGATCCGGGCGAGGATGCGCAGGCCGCGGCGACGCGTGAATTGTGGGAAGAAACCGGGATAACCGTCGACAAGGTGACGTTGCTCGACGAGGCGCCCGACGACTTCTATTACGATCTCCCGCCCGAGATGATCGGCAAGGTCTGGAAAGGCAAGTACCGCGGGCAGCGGCAACGCTGGTTCCTGTTCCGCTTCGACGGCGAGGACAGCGACATCCAAATCGACACGCCGCACCCGGAGTTTCGCGCATGGCGCTGGGCCGCGCCTGCCGATCTTCCGCAGCTGATCGTGCCGTTCAAGGCGCAATTGTACCGCGACGTGCTCGCCGCCTTTGCCCCGCATCTGCAGGGTGGCGACGCGACGCCGCGCTGATCGGCTGGCCTCAAGATGCTGTCGGTGTTGATCGGGACGGTGTGTCTCGCCGCGCTGCCGGAGCCGGCGATTGCGCAGGCCCGCCGCCGCGTGTCCACGGCGGGGCGCGTTCGGCGACAGACGACGCTTGAGCGACCGGAGCTGGAGGTGGAGCCGGTCGCTATCACCGCGCCCCCGCTCGACGTGCCCGAACCCGTGCTCAACGATGTCGGCGTCGTGTTGGCCAAGATCCCCGGGCCGGAAATCTCCCCGGAGATGCGCGCGATGCTGGATGCCGCAATGCAGGCCGGTGACGAAGCCGGCGTCGACACGCTCGTGAAATATGCGCGAAACGGCGATCCGGGGTCGCGCGATCTGGTGCTGCGCCGCGCCACCGAGTGGAAGGAAGGCCGCGCCCGCGCCCGCAACGAACGCGTGCGACAGGCCAGCGCGTTCCAGCTTTGGAGCGGACGCGTCGAGGCGGGCGGGTTCGTCTCGTCCGGCAATTCCGACGTCACCGGGATCACCGGCGTCGCCGACCTGACCCGCGAAGGCTTGCGCTGGCGGCACCGTGTCATGGCGCAGGCCGATTTCCAGCGCACGGCCGGCGTGACCAGCCGCGAACGCTATGCGCTCGGTTATCAGCCCAACTACAAGCTCAACGATCGCGGATATATCTACGGCAACGGGCAGTATGAATCCGACCGCTTCCTCGGCTATTTCAATCGTTTCTCCGCGTCGGTCGGCGCCGGCTACAGTGTGTTCCGCCGCAACGGCCTGACGCTCGACATCGAAGTGGGTCCTGCGTTTCGTCAGACCGACTTCACCGACCGGACGATGCAAGGCAGCATCGCAGCGCGCGGGAGCATGGAGCTGAACTGGACGCTGTTCAGCGGGCTGACCGCGACGCAGAGCGCCTCGGGCTATTGGGAACGCTATAACAGCACGATCCGCAGCGTCTCGGCGATCGAGGCGAAGCTGCTCGGGCCATTGTCGGCGCGGCTGTCGTACACGCTACAATATGAAAGCGAGCCGCCGGCCGGACGGGTGACGACCGATACGACCAGCCGCGCCTCATTGGTATACGCGTTCTGAGGTGACACGGCCGCACAGGGCGGCGATCAGCCCTGTGTTCCGTTTCGGCGATCGTCCCGCTACGGTGGCGGAATGAACATACTTTCGTCCGTCGAACGGGCATCTCTGGAGAGGATCGACGCCGGCGCGATGCTGGCGCGGGTCGAGCGTTGGACGGCGATCAACAGCGGCACGCACAACGTCGCAGGTTGCGCGGCGATGGCGGCGGCGTTGGCGGATGCCTTTGCGGCGCTGCCGGGCGAGGTGGAGCTGATCGAGCCGACCCCAACCGACAGCGTCGGGGCTGATGGGCAGGTCACGCCGCTGGCGCATGGCCGACACCTGCGTCTGTCGGTCCGCCCCGATGCGCCGGTCCGGCTGTTGCTGACCGGACATATGGATACAGTCTATCCGGTCGATCACCCCTTCCAGACGTCGCGCTGGCGCGAGCCTGGCGTGCTCAACGGTCCCGGCGTGGCGGACATGAAGGGTGGATTGTCGCTGATGCTCGAAGCCTTGCTCGCGATCGAAGCAGGCTCGTCACGGCTCGGCTATGACGTAGTCATCAACTCGGACGAGGAAACCGGATCGCTGTCGTCCGCTTCATTGTTGGCCCAGGCGGCACAGGGCAAGGTCGCGGCGCTGACCTACGAGCCCGCGCTGCCCGACGGGACGCTGGCCGGGGCGCGGGGCGGAACCGGCAATTTCTCGATCGTCGTCCGCGGTCGCGCCGCCCATGCCGGGCGCAACCCGGAGGACGGGCGCAACGCGATCGTCGCCGCGAGCGCGCTGGCGGTGCGGCTGCATCAGGAACGCTCGCCGCGGCTGGCGGTCAACCCGGCCCGGATCGACGGCGGCGGACCCAACAACGTCGTCCCCGCCCTCGCGGTGCTCCGCGTCAACTTCCGCCCCGCCGATGCCGCTGAGATCGCCCGCGCGCGCGCCTCGATCGATGCCGCGGTCGCCGAGATCCAGGCAGCGCATGAGGTGAGCGTCGCGGTGCACGGCAGCTTCAACCGCCCGCCCAAGCCGATCGATGCGGGCGCGGCACGGCTCTTCGAACTGGTACGCGGTGCTGGCGCGGCCCTTGGCCAGCCGATCGCGTGGCGGGATACCGGCGGGGTCTGCGACGGCAACAACATCGCCGCGTGTGGCGTGCCGGTGGTCGACACGATGGGCGCACGCGGCGGCGCGATCCACTCCAGCGACGAATTCCTAATCGTCGACAGCCTTGCCGAGCGTGCCGCGCTGTCGGCGGTGACGATGTTGCGACTGGCCGAAGGAGCGCTGGCATGACGTTCGTGATCCGCGCCGCCGACCGGAACGACCTGTCGCATCTCTACGAAATGGCGAAGCTGACCGGCGGCGGGTTCACCAACCTGCCCCCCGATCGCAACGCGCTGACCGCCAAGCTGGAGCGCAGTGCACTGGCGTTCGGGCATGACGACACCTCGCTGACCGACGAACTCTTCGTGCTGATGCTCGAGAACAACGTCACCGGCGATGTGCGCGGAACCTGCCAGCTTTTCACGCATGTCGGGCAGAGGCACCCCTTCTACAGCTACCGGCTGGGCACGCTGGCGCAGCACAGCCGCGAGCTGTCGCGGACGTTTCGGGCCGAGATGCTGTCGCTGACTACCGATCTGGAGGGCGCGAGCGAGGTCGGCGGGCTGTTCCTCCATCCCGGCGAGCGCGCGGGCGGCCTGGGACTGTTGCTGGCGCGCAGTCGCTATCTGTTTATCCGCGCGCATCGCCCGCGCTTCGCCGACCGGACGCTCGCCGAGCTACGCGGGGTGATCGACGAGGCGGGCGGGTCGCCGTTCTGGGACGGGCTGGCCGGGCGGTTCTTCGGCATGGGGTTTCAGGAGGCCGATGAATTCAATGCGGTCCACGGGCACCAGTTCATCGCCGACCTGATGCCCAAGCATCCGATCTACACCGCGATGCTCTCCGACCACGCACGCGCTTCGATCGGGCTGCCGCATCCCTCCGGCCGGGCGGCGATGCGAATGCTGGAAAACGAGGGCTTCGCTTACGAAAATTACATCGACATCTTCGATGGTGGTCCGACGATGACCGCCAAGACCGACCAGATCCGCACCGTCCGGGACGCGCAGGATGCGACGGTCGTGGCGGTGCGAGAGGGTGGCACCAACGAGGCGCTCGTCGCGACCGGGCGACTTGCCGGCTTCCGGTGCGCCTACGCCCGCATCGGAACGGTCGATGGAGGCGTGACGCTGGACCCGGCCTCGGCCACGGCGCTACGGCTGCGCGAAGGCGACCGCGTGAGCTGGATCGGACGGATATGATACGCGAGATCAACTTCGACGGGATCATCGGACCCAGCCACAATTACGCGGGGCTGAGCCCCGGCAACCTCGCCGCCACCGCCAATGCCGGACAGGTCGCGCACCCGCGCGCCGCAGCGTTGCAAGGGATAGCGAAGATGCGCGCCAATCTCGCGCTCGGGCTGGTGCAGGGCGTGCTGATCCCCCGCCCCGCCCCGACCACGATTGGCTGGCGCGGCTCGCGATCGACTATGATTCGGCACCGGCGCACCTGAAGGCGCAGGCGCTCTCCGCCTCGTCGATGTGGGCCGCCAATGCCGCCACCGTCTCGCCGGCGCCCGACACCGCGGACGGGCGCTGCCAACTGACCGTCGCCAACCTGGTGACGATGCCGCATCGCAGTCACGAGTGGCGCGCGACGCTGGCGCAATTGCGGATCGCCTTCGCCGATGCCGCGCAGTTCGTCGTGCAGCCGCCGGTGCTCCCGCCATTCGGCGATGAGGGTGCCGCGAACCACATGCGGCTGTGCGCCGCGCACGATGCGCCGGGCATCGAGGTGTTCGTCTATGGCGTCACGGGCGGCGCGTTTCCGGCGCGGCAACATGTCGAGGCCAGCCGGGCGATCGCGCGCCACCATCGGCTCGACCCGGCGCGAACGCTGTTCGTCCAGCAATCGGCGGAAGCGATTGCGGCCGGCGCCTTCCACAACGACGTGGTCGCGGTCGCCAACGAGCGCATCCTGCTGGCACACGAACAGGCATTTGCGGATCGTGACGGCTTCTACGCCGATCTTCGCCGCTTGCTGCCCGAGGTCGAGATCGTCGAGGTGCCCGCGGCGGCGGTGAGCCTAGGCGATGCGATCGGCTCCTACCTCTTCAACGCGCAGCTCGTCACCCCGCCGGACGGCGTGCCGACGCTGATCGTTCCCGAGGAGGCGCGCGGCAATGCCCGCGTGTGGCGGTGGATCGAGGCACATCTCGCCGGCAACGGGCCGATCTGGCGCGTCGAGGTGGTCGATGTACGCGACTCGATGGCGAATGGCGGTGGCCCCGCGTGCCTCCGGCTGCGCGTCGCCTGCGATCCGGCGACCGTCGACCCGCGGTTCCTCGTCGACGATCAGCGGCTCGACCGGATTGCGGCGGTGATCGACCGGCACTGGCCCGAAGCGATCGCACCGGACGATCTCGGCGACCCTGCGCTGCTGGAGCAGATAGCGACCGCCCGCGCCGCGCTGGTCGAGGAACTGAGCCTCACGGAGCTGCGCGCATGACGGCGAGGTGGCAGCGTTGGTGGCGCGGGTTCGCGCGACTGTTCGTCGTCAAGACGAAGTTCGAGGCATTCATGCTGATCTACGCGATCGCGACTGGCGCGGTCGAACGCGGGATGACCTATCTGCATCGTTTTCCCGGCACGCCGGGCTGGATCATGTTCGTCGCCTGCACGATCGTCGTGTTCATGGCCGGCGGCAAGATCATCGACGGGGTGGAACGCGAGGCAGCCAACTAAGTGGATGGGTCTTGATATGTTGTAACATGGCGCTAAGGGGGACTCACAAGGAGTCGCCCATGAAGACCATGTTGTTTGCCGCGGTCGCGCTTGCACCGCTTACCCTGCCCGCCGCCGCCCAGACCGCCGATCCTGCACGGCAGCCTGACCCGCATCGCTCCGACGAGGTCATCGTCACCGCGCCGATCCAGACCAGCGAGTCCGACGTCCTGCAGGGCACGTCGGTGCTGACCGGCGCGAACCTGACCCGCGAGCTTCGTCCGACGATCGGCGAAACCCTCGCGCGGTTGCCGGGCGTGTCGGCGACTTCGTTCGGCCCGAACGCCTCGCGGCCGATCCTGCGCGGTTTCCAGGGCGATCGTATCCGCGTCCTGACCGACGGCATCGGATCGATCGACGTATCGAATACCTCGGTCGACCACGCGGTGGTGATCGATCCGCTGCTCGCCGAACGTGTCGAGGTGCTGCGCGGGCCGGCGGCGTTGCTTTATGGCTCGTCGGCCGTCGGCGGCGTGGTGAACGTGGTCGATCGGCGCATCCCGCGTGCGCTGCCGGAGAACGGCTACCGCGTCGATGCGATCGGCACCTATGGCAGCGCGGCGAACGAGCGCTCGGTCGGCGGCGCGGCGGACGTGACCGCGGTCGGTCCGCTCGTCCTGCACGTCGACGGATCGTATCTGAAGGCGGACGACCTGCGTACCGGCGGCTTCATCCTGTCGCGCGCCGCGCGCCGCGCCTCGCTGGCGCTGGCTGGGTCACCCCAGGATGGCGCCGAGCCGATCGACTTCGCAGCGAACGCGGCGCTGAGCGGCAAGCTGCCCAACAGCGGCGCGGAGACATGGACCGCTGGTGCGGGTGCGTCGATCATCACCGACGGCGGGATGCTGGGCGTCTCGTACGGCCATTACGACAGCGTCTACGGCGTGCCGATCCGCTATGCGACCGCGCTTGGACAGGAGCAGGAAGCGCCGCGGCTCGACGTGGTGCAGAACCGCTATGACCTGCGCGCCGAGGTGACGCCACACGGCGCGTTCATCGATACGATCCGCATCCGCGCCGCGCATGCCAATTACCGGCATTTCGAGCTGGAGGAAGACGGTTCGATCGGCACGGCCTTCTACAACAAGGGGCTCGAGGGGCGGCTTGAGTTGGTGCAGGCGAAGCGCGGCGCGTGGCAGGGTGCCAGCGGCGTGCAATATTTCAGCCGCGCGTTCGACGTGGTCGGTGACGAGGCATTCCTGCCCCGCAACCAGACCGAGCAGACCGGACTCTTCACGCTTCAGCAATTCGAAGACGGTCGCTTCAAGGCCGAGGGCGGGCTGCGATACGAACAAACGCGCCTGACCGCCGATCCGGGCTTCCGCGAAGGGACCGAACGCTTCACGGGCGAGGATCGCAGCTTCGGGACCTGGTCGGGATCGCTCGGTGCGGCCTATACGCTCGCGGACGGCGTCCGGATCGGGCTGAACGGCTCGCGCACGGCGCGCGCACCGTCCGCCGAGGAACTGTTCGCCAACGGGCCGCACGCCGGCACGCAGGCGTACGAGCTTGGCAATCCCAACTTCCGCGCGGAGACGTCATGGGGACTGGAGGCGACGCTCCACGCCCACAACCAGATCTTCAGCCTCGACGCATCGGCCTATTACAATTGGTTCGACAATTACATCTATGAGTCGCAGGTCGCCGCGGCGGCATGCGTGACGGCGGCACAGGGCGAGGTCGAGTTGCCGTGCTTCCGCTACGATCAGGCGAAGGCACGCTATTATGGCTTCGAGGCGGATGCGTCGGCCCGGCTCGCGACGATCGGGACGCATGTCATCACCGCCGATCTGCTCGGTGATTATGTCCATGCCGAGGTTGTCGATCGTGGACCGGTGCCGCGCATCCCGCCGCTGCGTCTGCTTGGCGGGATCGAGGCGCGCAACGACACCAGCGGCGCGCGCGTCGAGGTGGAGCGTGCCTTCGCGCAGAACCGCACCGCGCCGTTCGAGACGCGCACCGATGGCTATACGATGGTCAACGCCTCGCTGTCGTTCCATCCGTGGGGCGGGAGCGACCGGCGCAGCATCCTGCTGGCGGCGAACAACATCTTCGACGTCGAGGCGCGTCGTGCCGCCAGCGTGCTCAAGGACTTCGCGCCGCTCGGCGGGCGTGACGTTCGAGTGACGTTCCGCGTCGGGATTTGATGAAGACTGTCGCCCCGGATCAAAGCCGCGGCGACGACGATCTTAAGAGCGCGATGAGGTGGATCGGGATCGATCACCGTCATTGCGAGCGTAGCGAAGCAATCCAGGGCGTCCTGATCCGGCGCTGGATTGCTTCGCTACGCTCGCAATGACGAGTCGAGCTGCTGTCGTCCCGCTCAAAAACGCAATCACCAACTTTGAAGTGGCACCCCGGCGAAGGCGAGATGCAAGCCAGACGGATCAGCCTTTCAGGCCGCCCTCAAATCGCGCGCGCGTAGATGAGATCGTCGTGCCACGTCGCGCCGACGAGGAAGCGCCGCGTCCCTGCGACGACGAAACCCTGCTTCTCGTAGAAGCGCTGCGCACGCCTGTTGCCGCCATACACGCCGAGCAACAGCCGGCGACGCCCGGCCGAGCGCGCGTCTTCGATCGCCCTCGCCATCAAGGCCGGGCCCAGGCCGGTGCCGTGGGTCGGGAAGAGCGCGTAGATGCGCTTGAGTTCGACGTCACCCGGCTCAAGAGCGACGGGCAGATCGGGTGCGGTGAGCAGGGTGTAACCGATCGGAGCAGCACCAACGCCAGCCGTGGCCAGCGTCGCGATCGCGCCGCCGGCCAGATACGCCTCAAACGCTGCCACGCTGCTGTTGCGCGTGACATGCGCCACAATATCCGGGCCGTCGAGGATGCCCACGAACGCTTCGAGGAAAGTGGCGCCCGCTACCAGCGAAAGCGCGGCGGCATCCGCCGGCCCCGCACGATGCAGGCGCCAGTCCATATCAACCGACGATTTCTTCCGGCTTGAAGAAATAGGCGATCTCGATCTCGGCATTCTCGTCCGAGTCCGAACCGTGCACGGTGTTCGCCTCGATCGACTCGGCCAGTTCCTTGCGGATCGTGCCCGGCGCTGCGTTCTCTGGGTTGGTGGCGCCCATGATGTCGCGGTTGCGCTGCATGGCGTTCTCCCCTTCCAGCACCTGCACGACGACCGGACCCGAGGTCATGAACGTGACCAGATCGTTGAAGAACGGACGCTCCTTGTGGACGGCGTAGAAGCCCTCGGCCTGCTCCTTGGTCATCTGGATGCGCTTGGAAGCGACGACGCGCAGGCCGGCCTCCTCCAGCATCTTGGTGACGGCGCCGGTCAGGTTGCGGCGCGTGGCATCGGGCTTGATGATCGAGAAGGTACGGTTCGCGGCCATGACGGTCACGGGCTCCTGAAATGAATAGGATGGAAGTGGCGTCGCCCTAGGCGGACGCGGGCGGTGATGCAAGCTGGCGCTCAGGCCGCCTGTTCCCAGCGCCCGGCATCGTTCTGCTTCCAATAGCGCCGCTCGACGCCGTCGCGCGCGGCCAGTTCCTTCCACGCCGCCCGCGCCGCACGGATGTGTTCTTCGTCGAAGAAGTGGAAGGCGCGGTCGAAATCGAGCGCGGCGTCACGCCACTCGCCGTCGACCAGCGCGATGTACCGCGCGCGGTTGGCAGGGTTGACGTCGGCGGCGATCAGGATCGGCTGGCGCTCGTCCGCCGCCCCGCCCTGCTGCGCGTGCGGCAGGAAGCTGTCGGGCGCATAGTTCCACAGCAACCGGTCGAGCGCCGCACGCCGTTCGGCATCGGCGGCGACGATCAACAGCCGCGCGCCCGACGCCACCACCTTCGCCGCGATCTGCGGGAGCGCACGCTCCAGCGGCATCCGGCTCAGATGGTAGAAGTCGACCTGCATCGCGCCGCCTTAGCTCTCGCAGGTGTCGGCGACGAACCGGTCGAGGACGCGCACGCCATAACCGGTCGCGCCCTTCGCCCAGGTCGGGCCGTCCTTGTCCGCCCACACCATACCGGCGATGTCGAGATGCGCCCAGGCGACGCCGTCGTCGACGAAGCGCTGGAGGAATTGCGCCGCGGTGATCGAGCCGGCGCCGCGCGGCCCGACGTTCTTCACGTCGGCGATCGGCGAGTCGATCAGCTTGTCGTAAGCGTCGGAGAGCGGGAACCGCCACAATTTGTCGCCGGTGGCGAGGCCCGCCGCCAGCAACTGCCCGGCGAGCGTATCGTCGTTGCTGAAAAGCCCGCCGTACTCGTTACCGAGCGCGACGATCATCGCTCCGGTCAGCGTCGCAAGGTCCACGATCCGCGTCGGCTTGTGGGTATTTTGGACCCAGGTGATGCAATCGCACAGCACCAACCGTCCCTCGGCGTCGGTGTTGATGACTTCGATCGTCTGGCCCGACATGCTGGTAACGACGTCCCCCGGCCGCTGCGCATTGCCGTCGGGCATGTTCTCGACCAGACCCATGACACCGATAACATTGGCTTTTGCCTTACGAGTGGCGAGCGACAGCATCGCGCCGGCCACCGCCGCGGCACCGCCCATGTCCCACTTCATATCTTCCATGCCAGCCGCGGGCTTGATCGAAATGCCCCCGGTATCAAAGGTTACGCCCTTTCCGACCAACGCGGTCAGCGGCGCGCCCTCGCCGGCTCCCAACCACTTGAGGGCGAGGACGCGCGCTTCCCGTCGCGAGCCCTGCGACACGCCGAGCAAGGCACCCGCGCCCAGATCCGCAAGCTGCTGCTCATCAAGGACAGTGACCTCGAGCCCGAGACCGTCGACCGCCTCCAGCACACGCTCGACGAAGCTTTCCGGGTAGAGGATGTTCGGCGGCAGCGTCGCAAGCATGCGCGCAAGGCCCAGACCGCGCGTCACCGCTTCAGGCCCGGTCCATCCGGCGTCGTCGCCGACGATCGTGACGGCGGTCAGCGTCGGCTTCTGCTTATCCGAAAGCTTGTTGCGATATTCGTCGAAGCGCCACGCGCGCTGTACGACACCGGCTGCAAAGCGCGCGGTGGCCGACGGCGACACCCCGTGGAGATCGGCGACCGCATCGGTGACGCCCGAGGTGAGCAGCCGCGCGGTCAACGCGCCGCCCGCGCGCTCGAACGCAGCATCGTCACCGCTGCCGACACCGAGCAACAGCACGCGCTGCGTCCCCTGCCCCGCGGCTACGAACGCCTCCGCAACGCTGCCCGCCTCGCCGGTGAACCGCTGCCCCGCCGCGGCGGCGGCGATCAGCGCGTCCGCTCCGTCGATCAGTCCGGTCAGCGTCGCATCCTTGCGGATCGGCAGCGCCAGCACCGCAGCGTTTGCGGGGCGGTCGACGGTGAAGGCGATCTGCATTCCTGTATCCTCTTGCAACATGCCGCCTACCTAGGCACCGGACCATGAAATGGCAAAGCGTTGCAGCCTCGGCGTGGCGATGCGATAGGCGGCAAGAGCGTGTCCGCCATTTCCGGCCGGTCGCGCAAACGGGGCAACGACGACGACGTGATGCGTTTCGATCTTCTCGCCGGCGGCGTGCTGTGTCTGGCGCTTGCCGTACCGGCCGCGGCGCAGTCGCTTCAGGACCGCGCGGGCGACGGCCTCGCCCCGGCTTCGGCTCCCGCCGCCCCGGCGGACAGCGATCAGGTGCAGTTCAGCGCCGGTGCGCTCGAATATGACTATCAGGCCGATGTCGTGACCGCGACGGGCGAGGTCCGGATGAGCCGTGCCGGCGAACGGCTCCGGGCCGAGAAGGTGGTCTGGAACCGCAAGAGCGGGCGCGTCGTCGCGACCGGCAACGTCGCGGTGACCAATCCGCAGGGCGACGTCGCGTACGGAGATTCGATCGAGCTGACCGATACGCTGAAGGACGGCGTCGTCGACAATCTGCTGGTCGTGCTCGAACAAGGCGGACGGCTGGCGGCGGTGCGCGGCGTGCGAGAGGCCGACGGAACGATGAACCTCGACCGCGCGGTCTACTCGCCCTGCGCGGTCACCGGATCGGACGGCTGCCCGCGCGACCCGACGTGGAAGATCACCGCAGTCAAGGTCACCTACCACCCCGACAAGGAGCGCGTTTACTACGAGGGCGCGCGCTTCCACCTGTTCGGGCTGACCAGCCCGGCCCTGCCGCGCTTCAGCAACTCGGTCGCGGCGAGCAACGACACCGGCCTGCTGACGCCCTCGATCGGGCTGACGCGACTGAACGGTGCCGAGCTGGTGCTGCCGTTCAATCTCGCGCTGGGCGCCAACCAGTCGCTGGTCCTCGCCCCGCACATCTTCACGTCGGAAGTGCCGATGATGGAGGCGCGCTACAGCGGGCTCAACGAACTGGGCGCCTATTCCATCCGTGGCTTCGCGACGAGCAGCCGACGCACGCAGAACCTCGCCGACATCACCACTTCGGACACCGAGCGCGCGTTCCGCGGCTATCTGGACGGTGTCGGGCGCTTCCAGTTCGATCCCAACTGGAGCCTGTCGGGCTCGCTGCGGCTGGTGACCGATCGCACGTTCCTGCGTCGATACGACATTTCCAATGAAGACCGCCTGCGTACGACACTGGCGCTCGAGCGCGTCGATCCGAACAGCTATCTGTCGATCGCCGGCTGGGCAGTGCAGACGTTGCGCGTCGGCGACCAACAAGGAATGCAGCCGGTCGCGCTACCCGAGATCGACTATCGCCGCCGGGTGCCCGATGCGCTGCTCGGCGGGACGTTGCAGATCCAGCTCAACACACTGGCGATCGGGCGCAAGGCCGGCCAGGACACACAGCGCGCATTCGGCAGCGCACGCTGGGACTGGCGCGGGATCACCGTGCTGGGTCAGGAAGTGACGCTGACCGCGTTCGGCCGCGCCGACGCCTATGATACGCAGAATGTCGCGGCGACCTCGATCGCCAGCTATCGCGGGGTCGAGGGCTTCCAGACGCGGCTCATCGGTGCGCTGGCGGCGGATGTCCGCTGGCCGTTCGTCGGTGAATTGTTCGGCGGCTTTCAGCGCTTCACCCCGCGCGTGCAGATCGTCGCCGCGCCGAAGACCCGCAACATCCAGGTGCCGAACGAGGACGCCCGCGCGGTCGACCTCGAGGATTCTGAACCTGTTCGCGCTCAATCGCTTCTCCGGTTACGACCGCTGGGAAGATTCGAGCCGCGTGACCTATGGCGCGGAATGGGCACTCGACCTGGATCGTATCGCGATCTCGGCCAACGTCGGTCAGAGTTACCGCCTCAACGAGCGGCCGAGCATCCTGCCCGACGGCACCGGACTGTCGGACCGCTTCTCCGATATCGTCGGGCGTACCAACATCCGCTTCGGCGAGCTGGTGACGCTCACCCACCGCTATCGCATCGACAAGGACAATTTCTCCGTTCGCCGTAACGAGATCGATGCGACGGTCGGGACACGCCAGACCTATGCCACGGTCGGCTATCTGCGGCTCAATCGCGACATCGACGTGCTGGAGGATTTGCAGGATCGCGAGGAAGTGCGTGCCGGCGGCCGTATCGGGGTTACGCGCTTCTGGTCGGTCTGGGGATCGGCGATCGTCGACCTTACCAACCGCGCCGAGGATCCGTTGTCGACGTCGGACGGATTCACCCCGATCCGCCATCGTATCGGGGTCGCATATGAGGATGATTGTCTCAATCTGGGGCTGGCGTGGAAGCGGGATTACCGCAACGTCGGCGACGCCCGGAGCGGCAACAGCTATCTCTTGACGCTTTCCTTCAAGAACCTCGGCCGCTAAGCCGCGGTTCAGTTGGTTCCCGCCACAAGCGCCGTGGCGGCTGCGGGCGCACCTCATCGGGATTTCGAGACGGACGTGATGATCAAAACAAAGGGCGCGGCGCTGACCCGCCGGTTGCTGGGGACGATCGTAGCGCTGGGCGTGACGGGCGTTGCCTTGGCGCAGGACGCCGAGCCCGCGCGTGACACGACCGGGCTGAACCTTCCGAAGGATCTCCAGATCTTCGGCAAGGTCGATCCGAACATCCGCAAGGCGACCGCGATCGTCAACGAAGCGATCATCACCGGGACCGATGTCGACCAGCGCGTCAACTTCATCGCGGCGGCCAACAACGCCAAGCTGAACCCGGAGGAACGCGAGAAGCTTCAGTTGCAGGTGCTGCGGCAGTTGATCGACGAGACGCTGCAGATCCAGCAGGCGAAGGTGGCGGACATCACCGTGACCAAGGGCGAGATCGACCAGGCCTTTGCCGGCGTGGCGCGCAATCTTCAGAAGACACCTGCGCAGCTTACCACCTGGTTGCGTGAGCAGGGCTCGTCGGATCGTTCGCTGCGTCGCCAGATCGAGGGCGAGTTGGCGTGGAACCGCTATCTCAGCAAGCGTGTCGAGCCGTTCGTCAACGTCGGCGACGAAGAGGTGAAGGCGATCCTCGACCGGCTCGAGGCCGCGAAGGGCACCGAGGAATACCACCTCAACGAAATCTACCTCGCCGCGACGCCGGATCGTCAGCAGCAGGTGTTCGACAATACCAAGCAGTTGATCGCCGAGATCAGCAAGGGCCAGGCGCCGTTCAGCTATTTCGCGCGCAATTTCTCCGAGGCGTCGACGCGCGGCGTCGGCGGCGATCTGGGCTGGGTGCGTGCGGCGCAGTTGCCGGAACCGCTGGCGGAGACTGCGCAGACGATGCAGGTCGGTCAGGTCGCCGGACCGGTCGCGACGCCGGGCGGCTTCTCGATCCTGTATCTGGTCGACAAGCGACAGGTGCTGACCGCCGATCCGCGTGATGCACGGTTGAGCCTGAAGCAGCTGACGATCAAATTCCCGGCCGGTACGACGCAGGCGCAGGCTACCGCGCGCACCAGCGCGTTCGCCACCGCGATCCAGCAGTTGCAAGGCTGCGGATCGGTGGCGAAGGTCGCGGCGTCGCTGAACGCCGAGGTGGTCGACAATGATGCGATCCGCATCCGCGATCTGCCGCCGCCATTGCAGGCGATCATGCTGAAGTTGCAGGTTGGACAGGCGACCCCGCCGTTCGGCTCGCCGAGCGAGGGCGTGCGTACGCTGGTGATGTGCGGGCGCGACGAGGCAGCCGGCGGTCAGCTGCCGGGTGCGCAGCAGATCCAGAACCAGCTCGAGCAACAGCGCGTGAACCTGCGCGCGCAGCAGGCGTTGCGCGACCTTCGACGCGACGCGGTGATCGAGTATCGTTGAGGAATCGAGCATGACCGGCCCGATCGTCATTTCCATGGGCGATCCCGCGGGGATCGGTCCGGAGACGATTGCCAAGGCCTGGGATGCACGCGGCGAGCGCGGTTTGCCCCCGTTCGTGGCGGTAGGCGACCGCCGTGCGATCGCGCGCGTCTGGGACGGACCGGTGGCGGCGGTGACCGACCTGAACGCGGTGCCTGACGTGTTTGCCGAGGCGCTGCCGGTACTGACCGTGCAGGATGCGGGCGAGATCGTCCCCGGTATGCCCGATATCGATGGCGCGCGATGTGCGGTACGCGCGCTCGAACTGGCAACCGGGCTGGTGCGTTCGGGGGCCGGAAGAGCGTTGGTGACCGGGCCGGTCTCCAAGGCGCAGCTTTATCAGACCGGCTTTACCTACCCCGGACAGACCGAATTCGTTGCCGAGCGCTGCGGGATCGCGCGCGATAATGCGGTGATGATGCTCGCAGGGCCCGGCTTGCGCGTCGTGCCGTTGACGACGCACGTCCCGCTCGCCGATGTGTCGGGCCTGCTCACGGTCGACTTGATCCTCGCCAAGGCGCGGGTGACGGCGCGCGCGATGATGCGCAATTTCGGGATCGAGCGGCCGCGGCTCGCCTTTGCCGGCCTCAACCCCCACGCTGGCGAGAACGGCGCGCTGGGGCGGGAGGAGATCGACGTCATGCAACCAGCGATCGAGCAATTGCGCGACGAGGGCCTTGATGTCAGCGGGCCGATGGCGGCGGATACGATGTTCCACGCGCGGGCACGGGCGCGGTTCGACGTGGCGCTCTGCCCATATCACGATCAGGCGCTGGTGCCGCTCAAGACCTTGTTCTTCGACGACGGTGTCAACATCACGCTCGGTCTGCCGATCGTGCGGACCTCTCCCGATCACGGCACGGCGTTCGGGATTGCGGGTAAGGGCACGGCGCATCCCGGCGCGACGATCGCGGCGATCCTGATGGCCGCCGAAGCTGCGGCGCACCGCGCCGGCGCATGACCGCACCGGAACTGCCGCCGCTTCGCGACGTGATCGCGCGGCATGGCCTGTCGGCGTCTAAGGCGCTGGGGCAGAACTTCCTGTTCGATGCGCAATTGCTGGCGCGGATCGCGCGCATTCCGGGCGACCTGACCGATGCCGAGGTGCTGGAGGTCGGCCCTGGTCCCGGCGGACTGACGCGGGCGTTGCTGGCACAGGGTGCGCGGGTCACGGCCATTGAGCGCGACCGGCGCTGCATCCCGGCGCTGGCCGAGCTTGAGGCGGCGTATCCGGGCAAGCTGCGGGTGATCGAGGGTGATGCGACAGAGATCAACGCGCAGGCCTTGTTCGAGGGCGCGCCGAATATCGTTTCCAACCTGCCCTATAACGTCGGCACTGCGCTGCTGATCGGCTGGTTGTCGGCCGAATGGTTGCCGTGGTGGAAATCGTTGACGCTGATGTTCCAGCGCGAGGTGGCGGAGCGGATCGTCGCGCCGGTCGGGGGTGATGCTTACGGGCGGCTGGCGGTGCTGGCGCAGTGGCGGTCGACCGCGAAGATTGCCATGCCGGTGCACCGCTCCGCTTTCACCCCGCCGCCCAAGGTCATGTCGGCGGTCGTGCACATCACCCCGACCGATGCGCCGGAGGGCGTGGCACTCCCGGTGCTGGAGCGGGTGACCGCCGCAGCGTTCGGGCAACGGCGCAAGATGTTGCGCCAGTCGTTGCGCGGCGTGCCCGGGGCACTGGAGGCGCTTGAGGCCGAGGGGATCGAGGCGACGCGACGCGCCGAGACGGTGAGCGTCGCCGAATTCGTCGCAGTCGCCAAACGGTTGAGCTGACGGCTCAATCGTCCGACGTCGGTGTCGATCCGGTCGCGGCGGTGGTGGTGTTTGCGCCGACCTGCGCGGTCGTGATCGGCGGCCCCTTGGCGATGACGGAGGCGAGCGTCGTCGCCTGCGGGCACGTGCCCTTGCAGAGCGAGCGCACCTTGGCGAGGTTCTGACGCGCGCGCTCCACCGCGCCCTTCGCGACCATCGCCTCGCCCTGCCCTGCCAAAGCGTTGACATCGTTGGGTTCGAGCAGCAGCGCTTCGCGATAGAGGCGGATCGCCTTGCCCGGCAGTCCGCGCGCCTCCGCCACGCCCGCCAGCGCGACGAACGCCTGACGGTTGCGCGGATCGACGGTCACCGCGGTTTCGAGCAGGTCGGTCGCGCCCTCCAGGTTGCCCGCCGCGCGCGCCGCCTTGCCCTGTTGCAGCAAGGCTGTGCTGCGGGCGTCGATCTGATCGTCAGGCCGCTGCCCGTGGAGCGCGGTGGAGATCGACACCAGCGCCAGCGAGGCGGCCATGGCGATAGCGGTGAAACGCATGAACGGCTCCAGCTTCGACACGATCCGGCCTGGTTAGCATGGCGCCCGCAGCCGTGCGACGAAAAAACCGTCGGTGTCGTCATGCGCGGGGGTCAGGCGCGTGCCGGCGTGATGCGGACGACCGAACGGCAAGGCGAGCGGTTCGGCCTGCCACCCCGGATAAGCCGCAAGAAAGGCGTCGACCTGCGCTGCGCCCTCTCCATCGAGCAGCGAGCAGACGATGTAGACGAGCGCGCCACCCGGCTTCACCGCGCCCGCACCGATGGACAGGACGTGGCGCTGCGTCTCGATCAGCCGGTCGAGCCGTGCGGGGTCAGCCGCCAGCGCGCCTCCGGGTTGCGCCGCCACGTTCCGGTGCCCGAGCACGGTGCGTCGATCAACACGACGTCGGCCTGCACGTCGGCGAGCGCTTCGGCTTCGTGGTTCGGGTCGAGCAGGCGCGTTTCGATGATCGTCGCGCCGGCCTTTTCGGCGCGCGGGGCAAGCCGGGACAGCCGGGTTCGATCCACATCGCTGGCGACGATCCGCCCCTCGTTCGCCATTTGCGCGGCCATCGCGAGGCTCTTGCCGCCCGCACCCGCGCACAGATCGAGCACGGTCATGCCCGGTGCGACCGCTGCGGCAAGCGTGACCGCCTGACTGCCGGCGTCCTGCACCTCGAGCGCACCGGCATGTGCGGCGATGTCGCTGCCGGCGGGAAGTCGGCGGGCGAGCGGAAGGCCGGGGATCGGCTCGGCACCGGCCAAGTCGAGATCGGCGTGTTCCGGATGGAGACGCACGTCGAGCGGGGCACGATCGATCAGCGCGCGCTGCTCGTCCTCGCCGATCCCGGCGGCGGCGAGCCGCTCGCTCAGCCAGCGCGGGTGAAGCCCCTCGGCGGCGGGCGCTTCGTCGCCGATCGCGGCGGGACCGTGCGTGGAGCCGTCGAAGGTCGCGGCGAGGGCCGGGTCGGTCGCGGCGAGCGCGAGCATCGCGGCCCGGCCATCGGCGGGTCGCTCGCCGAGGCGGCGGATCGCGGCATAGACCAATTCGCGAACCGCGCGACGGTCCTTCGAGCCGGCGTAGCGGCGTTGCGCGAAATAACGGGAAATCAGCGTATCCGCCGCCGCCCCGCCCTCACGCGCGGCGGTGACGATCGCGTCGAGCAGGTCGATCGCTGCTTGGGTGCGGGCGGCGGGGGTCATTGCGGCGCTTTCGGCATTTGATGGGGTTCGATGTAGGGTAGCGGCCCTTCGAGACGCAGCTTCGACAAGCTCAGCCGCTCCTCAGGGCGAACGAAAGAGGATGCGAATGTTGTGCATGTTGAGACGGTGGCGAGTTGTTGCGGTCGCTCTTCCATCTGCGTCACCCCGGCGTAGGCCGGGGTCCAGTGACGGAGCCGTCGTTGTAAGCCACCAACGTCCCCCAACTGGGCCCCGGCCTTCGCCGGGGTGACGGCCTGGTACAGGGATAGTCCGACGCGGCGAATGTTGCGAATGTTGAGACGATCGCACGTTGAATGTGCGAATGTTGAGCTTGTTCCGGACCTATTTTGGGCGATCGATCCGACGCAGCGGGTGTGCGTCATGGGCCCCCTCGCTTCACGTGCTTCGACAAGCTCAGCACGAACGGTGAGAGCGGTTCGGGTTCAGCCCGCTTAGATACATCGGCATGGCCAGGAGGGCACATCATTGCCCCGCCGTGCCACAAACCGCCGCTGTAGGACAGGCGCGGACCTCAGCGCGTCGGATAGTTGGGTGCCTCGCGGGTGATCGTCACGTCGTGGACATGGCTCTCCTTGAGCCCCGCGCCGGTGATCTGGACAAACTGCGCGCGCGCCTGAAGGTCCTTGATCGTCGCCGAGCCGGTGTAGCCCATCGCCGCCTTGATGCCGCCGACGAGCTGGTGGATCACGTCACGCGCCGGTCCCTTGTACGGGACCTGCCCTTCGATCCCCTCGGGGACCAGCTTGAGCTGGTCGCGGACCTCGCCCTGGAAATAGCGGTCGGCCGAGCCGCGGCCCATCGCGCCGACACTGCCCATGCCGCGATAGGATTTGTACGCACGCCCCTGATAAAGGAAGGTTTCGCCTGGCGCTTCCTCGGTGCCGGCAAGCAGCGATCCGACCATGCACGTCCCCGCCCCGGCTGCGAGCGCCTTGGCGAGATCGCCCGAGGTGCGCAGGCCGCCGTCGGCGATCACCGGGACGCCGGCCTTCGCCGCGGCCTCGGCGCAGTCCATCACCGCCGTCAACTGCGGCACGCCAACGCCCGCGACGACGCGCGTCGTGCAGATCGAGCCCGGGCCGATCCCGACCTTGATCCCGTCCGCGCCCGCGTCGATCAGCGCCCGCGTCGCCTCGCCGGTGGCGACGTTGCCCGCGACGACCTGCACCGCGTTCGACAGCTTCTTGACGCGCTCGACCGCACGCGCGACCTCGCTGTTGTGGCCATGCGCGGTGTCGATGACGATCAGGTCGCATTCGGCGTCGACCAGCGCCTCGGTACGGCCGAAGCCCTTGTCGCCGACCGTGGTGGCGGCGGCGACGCGCAGGCGTCCCGCGGTGTCCTTGGTCGCCTCGGGGTACATGACTGCCTTTTCGATGTCCTTGACGGTGATGAGCCCGACGCAGCGATAGGCGTCGTCGACGACCAGCAGCTTCTCGATGCGGCGGTGGTGGAGCAGGCGGCGGGCCTCTTCCTTCCCGACGCCCGTCGAGACGGTGACGAGATTGTCGTGCGTCATCAGCTCGGCGACCGGCTGGTTGGGGTTCTCGGCGAAGCGGACGTCGCGGTTGGTGAGGATGCCGACCAGCTTGCCGTCGCTCTCGACCACCGGGATGCCGCTGATGCGGTGCGCGGCCATCAGCGCCTGCGCCTGCGCCAGCGTCGCCTGCGGCGCGATCGTGATCGGGTTGACGACCATCCCGCTTTCGAAGCGCTTGACCTGCCGCACCGCCGCGACCTGTTCGTCGACGGTCAGGTTGCGGTGTAGCACGCCCATTCCGCCGAGCTGCGCCATGACGATCGCCATGTCGGCCTCGGTGACGGTGTCCATCGCCGAAGAGAGCACGGGGATGTTGAGCGCGATGCCGCGCGTCACCTGCGTGCGGGTATCGGCCGCGCCGGGCAGGACGCTCGACTCCGCGGGCACGAGCAGCACGTCGTCGAAGGTGAGGCCGAGGCGGATGTTCATGGAACGCCGAATCCTGTGGGGGAAGGAAGTGGCGCGCCATGTAACCGCGATGCGGGAGAATCGCTAGGGGGAGTGGCCCGTCCCTTCTCCGCACTTCACACATGCGTCCCGCAGATAGCCGGGAACGCTTGTGCTCCGGCGAACGCCAGAACCCAGGGCCAGACCAGACAACGTCTTTTGGTCTGCGTGGCCCTGGGCTCCGGCGTTCGCCGGAGCACGGTGGCGTCAGGCGTCGACCTTCGCCACTTTCGGCGCCGCCTCGCGGACGCCCTGGTCGACGTGCTCCGCGAATTGCGCGAAGTTTTCGTTGAACAGGTCGACCAGCTTGGCCGCGGTCGCGTCATAGGCCGCCTTGTCGGCCCAGGTCGCGCGCGGGTCGAGGATCGCGCTGTCGACGCCCGGCACCGCGACCGGCACCTTGAAGCCGAAATTCGGATCGGTGCGGAACTCGGCATCGTTCAGGCTGCCGTCGAGCGCGGCGTCGAGCAACGCACGGGTCGCCTTGATCGGCATCCGGTGGCCGGTGCCGTACTTGCCGCCGGTCCAACCGGTGTTGACCAGCCAGCAATCCACCCCGCCCTTCGCGATCCGTTCCTTGAGCAGGTTGCCGTAGACCGATGGGTGGCGCGGCATGAACGGCGCGCCGAAGCAGGTCGAGAAGGTCGCATCCGGCTCGGTCACGCCAATCTCGGTGCCCGCGACGCGCGCGGTATAGCCCGAGAGAAAGTGGTACATCGCCTGATCCGGCGTCAGCTTCGCGATCGGCGGCAGAATGCCATAAGCGTCCGCGGTCAGCATCACGATGCTGCGCGGGGTGCCGCCCATATTCTCTTCCGAGGCGTTCGGGATGAAGTCGATCGGGTACGCACCGCGGCTGTTCTCGGCGAGGCTGTTGTCGTCGAGGTCGAGCTGGCGCGTCACCTCGTCCATGACGACGTTTTCGAGCACGGTGCCGAAGCGCTTGGTGGTGGCGAAGATCTCGGGCTCGGCATCCTCGGACAGGCGGATCATCTTGGCGTAGCAGCCGCCTTCGAAATTGAAGACCGCGTCGTCGGACCAGCCATGCTCGTCGTCACCGATCAGGGTGCGCTTCGGATCGGCCGACAACGTGGTCTTGCCGGTGCCCGACAGGCCGAAGAACACCGCGGTGCGCCCGTCCGCGCCCATGTTGGCCGAACAGTGCATCGGCATGACGCCGGTCGGCGGAAGCAGATAGTTGAGGATGCCGAACACCGACTTCTTCATCTCGCCCGCATAGCGCGTGCCGCCGATCAGGATCAGCTTCTCGGTCATGTTGACCGCGATCACCGTCTCGCTGCGGCAGCCGTGACGCGCGGGATCTGCGCGGAAGCTTGGCAGATCGATGATCGTGTAATCGGGAACGAGCCCCTTGAGATCCTTCTCCTCCGGGCGGACCAGCATCGTGCGGATGAACAGGTTATGCCACGCCAGCTCGTTGATGACGCGGACGCGGACGCGGTGCGACGGCTGCGAACCACCGTACAGGTCCTGGACGAACAAATCGCTCTTGGTGCCGAGCGCGGTGAGGAAATCCTCCTTGAGCGCGGCGAACTGCGCCGGGTCCATCGCCTTGTTCGACTTGCCCCACCAGACGGTCGATTCGGTTTCGGCATCGCGGACGATGAACTTGTCCTGCGCCGAGCGGCCGGTGTGCGCGCCCGTCTCGACGACCAGCGGGCCGTCGGCGGACAGCTTGCCCTCGCCGCGCGCGACCGCGGCTTCGGTCAGGCGTGCGGTGACGAGATTCCAGTGCAACGTGGCGCGGGTCTCGATGCCCTGTGTCTCAAGCCCGGCGTCGGGAATGCGATGGCTCAAAGGTCCGTCCTCCTAAGGGCGCTTGCGGAAAGCGCGTTCGATGGCAGCGAGATACGATGGTACAAGCCGCGCGTCAAACACGTTAAACAAACAGGCGGGACGATGTTGTCGTTGAGCGGCGTCGCGCTTTGGCTTACCGCTGCGGGCGTGATGACCGGGACCAATCCATGACCGCCACGATCGCGCTGGTCGACGACGATCGCAACATCCTGACGTCGGTATCGATCGCGCTGCAGGCCGAGGGGTTCATGACCCGGCTCTACTCGGACGGCGAGGCGGCGTTGAAGGCGCTGACCGACAATCCGCCCGATCTCGCGATCTTCGACATCAAGATGCCGAAGATGGACGGGCTGGAGCTGTTGCGCCGGCTGCGCGAGAAGAGCCGGTTGCCGGTCATCTTCTTGACCAGCAAGGACGACGAACTGGATGAGGCACTGGGCCTCGCGATGGGCGCGGACGATTATATCGCCAAGCCATTCAGCCAGCGGCTGCTGATCGCGCGCATCCGCGCGATCCTGCGGCGGACCGAGCCGGCGCAGGCGGGTGCGGAAGGCGAGGCCGAAACGCAGGGGCCGATCGAGCGCGGGCGGCTGGTGATGGACCCGGCGCGGCACCGCGTGACATGGGACGGCCAGCCCGTCACGCTGACCGTCACCGAATTCCTGATCCTCGAAACGCTGGCACAGCGCCCCGGCATCGTGAAGACGCGCAACCAGTTGATGGATGCGGCCTATCAGGACGACATCTACGTCGACGATCGCACGATCGACAGCCACATCAAGCGCGTGCGCCGCAAGTTCCGCGAAGCCGACCCCGCCTTCGATTCGATCGAGACGCTCTATGGCGCCGGCTACCGCTTTTCGGAGGAGTGACGCCGCCGAACAGGCGCGGGCGTGGTCGGGCAAGGTCTCGCTCACGCCGCGCATCCTGGCGGTCAACGTCCTCGCCCTGCTGCTGCTGGCCGGCGGGTTCTTTTACCTCGAATCGTTCCGTAGCCGCATTCTCGACCAGCGCTCGACGCAGGCGGGGCGCGAAGTGCGGTTGATGACCGAGGCGTTGGCGCCGATCCCGCTGGCGGCGCGCGACGCCACGATCGCGCGATTGGCGCGCGAAACGGGCACGCGCGTGCGGCTGTACGATCGCGACGGCGCAATGCTGGCCGACAGCCGGGCGCTGGGGGTCAACAACTTCCGGCTCGACGATCCCGATGACGATCCGATCGCGCGCCGCAGTGCACGCTGGCTCGACGCGGCGATCGACCGGATCGTTCGCGCGCCGCTCGCCCCCGGCTATCGCGAGCAGCGCGACGGGCGACGGTGGCCCGACGTGCGCGCCGTCCTTGCTGGTGCGGCCAGCGCGCAGACCTTGTGGCGCGCCCCCGATCGCACCCCCGTGATTACCGCCGCCGCACCGCTCGGCGACGGGTTCGCGCTACTGACAGCGGTCAACGCGCGCGACGTGACCGAGCGGGTGCGCGCCGAGCGCTACCGGCTGAGCGTGGTGGTGCTGGTGGCAAGCGTGATCTCGATCGGTCTGTCGCTGTTCCTCGCGCGGACGATCGTTGTGCCGCTGCGGTCACTGGCGCGCGCGGCGGTGCGCGTGCGGCTCGGACGTGCGCGCGAGGTGACGGTGCCGCGACTGCCCGAACGGCGTGACGAGATCGGCATGCTGGCGCGCGCGCTGTCGGACATGACGCTGGCGCTGCGTGCGCGGATCGACGCGACCGAGGCGTTCGCGGCCGACGTCACGCATGAATTGAAGAACCCGCTCGCCTCGCTGCGCTCCGCCACCGACGCGATGGGGCGGGTCGAGGATGCCGAGTTGCGCGCGAAGCTGCTCGGGATCGTCAATGATGACGTTCACCGGCTCGACCGGCTGATCAGCGATATTTCCGAGGCGTCGCGGCTCGATGCACAGCTGAGCCGCGCGACGTTCGAACCGGTCGATGTCGCGGCGATGCTGGCGGCGATGGTCGCCGAGCGCGAGGCGCGCGGCCCCGCGTATGACGTGCGCCTGCGCTTCGATCCGCTCGATGACGTGCTGATCGTGGCGGGTGAAGGCGCGCGGCTGGAGCGTGTCTTCGCCAATCTGATCGACAATGCGATCTCCTTCTCGCCAGAAGGCGGCACCGTGACGATCGCAGCGCGGCGCGACCGTTCGATGCTGGAGGTATGGGTCGAGGATGAGGGCCCCGGCGTCCCCGAGGAAGCGCGTGAGGCGATCTTTCGCCGTTTCCATTCGGTGCGCCCCGCCGAGGAGACATTCGGGCAGCATTCCGGTCTGGGGCTGGCGATCGCGCGGACGATCGTCGAGGCGCATCAGGGGGAGATCGGCGTCGAATCGCGCGAGGACCGGTTGAGCGGCGCGCGCTTCGTGGTGCGCCTGCCGCTGGCGGCGCGCGCGTGACCGCGACCATCCATGCGACCTGCGTCGCGATCGGCACGCGCGGCGTGCTGCTGACCGGACCGTCGGGCGCGGGCAAAAGCGATCTGGCGATGCGACTGATCGATCGCGGCGCCGTTCTGGTAGCCGATGATTATACTCTTCTCGCGCAAGAAGATGGCGTGTTGATCGCGCGGTCCCCGGCGACGATCGCCGGGCAGATGGAGGTGCGCGGGATCGGAGTCGTCGCGCGCCCTGCCCGCGCTGAGGTTCCGGTGTCGCTCGCGGTCGTGCTGGCGGGCGAAGACGAGCGGATGCCGGAGCCGCGCACAATCGTGCTCGCCGGGGTCACCGTCCCGGAGGTCGTGATCGATCCGCGCTGGCCATCCGCGCCGATCAAGGTCGAATGGGCGCTCGCCGAACAACCGCCTGTCGAAGAGGCCGAACGATGAACGAAGTGCTGCTGGTGACCGGCATGGCGGGCGCAGGCGTCTCGACGGTGTTGAAGACGCTGGAGGATCTCGGCTGGGAGACGATCGATAACGTACCCTTGTCGCTGTTGCCGCGCGTCGTCGCGCCGCCCACGGACCCCGACGAGGCCCCTCGCCCGCTGGCGATCGGTTTCGGCACGCGGACGCGCAATTTCGATGCCGACACGGCGTTGCGACGCTTCGAGGAATTGCGCCAGCGCGGCGACAATGTCGGGATGCTGTTCCTCGACTGTTCGGGAGAGGAACTGACGCGGCGCTTCGCCGAGACGCGACGCCGCCACCCGCTCGCCGACGATCGACCCGCCGTCGAGGGCATCCAGCGCGAGCGACGTCTGCTCGCCCCGCTTCGCGAGCGCGCCAACCGGTTGATCGACACCACGACCTTCAAGGCCAATACGCTGGCGCAACAGGTGCGCGAGATGTTCGCGCGCGATACCGGGGTCGGCACGACGCTGACGATCGAATCGTTCGGCTTCGCGCGCGGCATCCCGGCGGGGGTCGATATGGTGTTCGACATGCGCTTCCTGCGGAACCCGCATTGGGACCCGGCGCTTCGTCCCCGTACGGGACAGGACCCGGCGGTCGCGGCCTATATCGCCGCCGACCCGGCCTATGAAGAAGCGGTCGGAAAGATCGAGGACCTGCTGCTGCTGCTGCTCCCGCGCTATCGGGCCGAAGGAAAACCCTACGTCACCGTCGCAATCGGTTGTACCGGCGGCAAACACCGCTCGGTCCATGTCGCGGAGCGGATCGCTGGACGGTTGCGCGACGCGGGATTATGCCCCACCATCGTGCATCGGGACCTTGCGGCGGCCCCGCAGGATGCGCTCGAGGGACGCCCACACGGTCAATGAACGGATTGTCGAAGCAAATGTCGGGGCCAGTGATCGGTTTGGTGCTCGTTACCCACGGGCGTCTTGCCGACGAGTTCGTCGTCGCGATGGAGCATGTCGTCGGCCCGCAGCGGCAGGTGCGTACCGTCGCGATCGGGCCCGAGGACGATATGGAGGCGCGCCGCGCCGATATCGCCGCGACCATCGCCGAGGTCGATGAAGGCCGCGGGGTGATCGTCCTGACCGACCTGTTCGGCGGCACGCCCTCCAACCTCGCGATCTCGCTGATGGAGCGCGGGCGCGTCGAGGTGATCGCGGGCATCAACCTGCCGATGCTGATCCGGCTGGAGTCCGCGCGCAAGGCGATGACCGTCGTCGCGGCGGTCGCGGCCGCGCGTGAGGCGGGGCGCAAATATATCTCGGTCGCGTCCGAGGTGCTGGGCGAGGCTGCGGCATGACGGTGTCGCGCACCGTCGAGGTCACCAACCGCCGCGGGCTCCACGCGCGCGCCAGCGCCAAGTTCGTGACGCTCGCCAGCGGCCAGCCCGCGCCGGTGAAGGTCGCCAAGGGCGATTCGGAAGTGATCGGGACGTCGATCATGGGCTTGATGATGCTCGGCGCCGCCAAGGGCGACCATATCACGATCTCCGCCGAGGGCGAGCAGGCCGAGAATGTGGTCGAGACGATGTGCGCACTGGTCGAGGGCAAGTTCGGCGAGGATTGATCCTCCGCCGTCGTCGCTTATGCCCAAGGTCATTACCTCCTTCTCCAACCCGTTGGTCAAGCGCGTGCAGGCGTTGCGCGACAAGCGGCACCGGCGCGAAGAGGGCCTGTTCCTCGCCGAGGGCCTGCGCATCCTGACCGAAGCGCGCGAGACCGGACGCATCCCGCGCATCCTGTTCTTCGCGGCGGCGAGCGCCGACCATCCGTTGGTTCGCGCGCTGATCGACGCGGTCGAGGCGGATTATGGCGAGGCAGTCGAAACGACGCCCGACATCCTCTCGAAACTGTCGGGCAAGGACAATCCGCAGGCGGTGGTGGGCGTGTTCGACACGTTCGAGACGACGCTGGAGGACCTCGATCGCAATGCCGCGCCGATCTGGCTGGTGGCGGAGCGGCTGCGCGACCCCGGCAATCTCGGCACGATCCTGCGCACCGGCGATGCGGTCGGTGCGGGGGCGCTGATCCTCGTCGACGAATGCGTCGATCCCTTCTCGACCGAGGCGGTGCGGGCGAGCATGGGGGCGCTGTTCACGGTGCCGATCGTGCGGGTGATCTGGCCGGAGTTCCTGTCGTGGCTGCGCGAGGGGCCGGGGCAATTGGTCGGGCTGAGTTTGCAGACCGAGAACGGCTATCGCGACGCGCCCTATACCGCACCGACCTTCCTGCTGACGGGTAACGAGGCGCAGGGGTTGCCCGAGGAATATGAGGCCGAATGCGATCTGCTGGTGAAGATGCCGATGCTGGGCAAGGCCGATAGCCTGAACGCAGCGGTGGCGACGGCGGTGATGGCCTATGAGGTGCTGGCGCGGCATCGGTGAGGGCGGTCACTCATCCGCCATCGCTTCCACCGTGCCGCGGGGGTCAAGGATGAACTCGCGATAGAGCCGGTAATGGTCGCTATCTTCCAGCGCGATCGGATCGATGCCGGCGCGCGTCACCGACAGCAAGCGGGCTTCAGGCGTGGCCATCAAGATGGGAGAGTGCGTGGCGACGATCACCTGCGCCTTTCCGGCCGCCGCGATCGTGCGCAGCAATTTCACGAACTCGAACTGCCGCCGCGGAGACAACGCCGATTCGGGTTCGTCGAACAGGAAGATGCCCGGCCGTGCGCACCGCTCTGCGAAAAAGCGGAGGAAGCCTTCGCCGTGCGAATGGGACAGGAAGTCCGACGAGGCCGCGCCGTCCTCTAAAGCTGCCTGGTCGAGGTAGCGGGAGACGCTGAAGAAGCTTTCGGCGCGGAAGAACCAACCCTGCCCGACTTTGGGCAACCAATTGGCGCGCAACATGTCCTGCAAGCGGTCGCCATTCTGTTCGATGGCCGCACTATGATCGAGCGGCCGGTAGCCCGGACCGCCACCCGCCTGATCGAAGCCGGCGATGGCAGCGATCCCCTCCAGCAGCGTCGACTTGCCGACGCCGTTCTCGCCGACCATGATCGTCACGGCGCGGTCGAAACGCAGGGCGAAATCATCGTCGCGCAGCATCGGCAGGTTGAACGGGTAGCGCGTCCGATCGACCGCTACGTCGTCGCGAATGCGGATCTGCTTGAAGTAAGGTGGCGCGAGCTTGGTCTGGAACCCGCGCGCCATCTTTATTATTCCGCCGCGTCCTCGACGGCGACCAGCTTCGTCAGCGGGCGCGCGGCCTGTTCCCCGACCGGCAGCGTTTCGATCGACTTGTTGCCGGTGTCGATGTTGAGCAACTCGAAACGCCGGGCGCTGGTCAGCACCTGGCTCTCCAGACTACCGACGAAGCTGTTGTACGCGCCCATCGCGGTGTCGAGGTTCTTGCCGAGCCGCGCGACATGGCCGCCCATCACCGCGAGCCGCTGGTAGAGTTCCTTGCCGAGCGCCCCGATTTCCTGCGCCTCGCGCGCCAATTTCTCCTGCCGCCACACCGCCGAGACGGTGCGCGCGATCGCGATCAGGTTCGTCGGGGTGGCGAGCAGCACGCGGCGCTCGAACGCGTAATCCCACAGCGTCGCATCATATTCGAGCGCGGCGGAGAGGAAATGCTCGCCGGGGACGAACATCACGACATATTCGGGCGCGTCGTCGAACTGCGTCCAATAAGCCTTGGCCCCCAATGCGTTGACGTGCGCGCGCATCGACGCGGCATGCGCGGCGAGTCCCAGCTGGCGTTCGGCTTCATCGACCGCGCCGAACGCATCCTGATAGGCGTTGAGCGACACCTTGGCGTCGACGATCAGCGACTTGCCGCCGGGGACGCGAACGATCGCGTCGGGGCGCAGCCTAGCGCCTTCCTCGCCAGCGACGCTCACCTCCATGCGGAAGTCGGTATGTTCGGCAAGACCGCATGATTCCAGCACGTTGCGAAGCTGCTGCTCGCCCCAGCGCCCGCGCGCCTTGGGGGCGTTGCGGAGCGCGTTGACCAGCTTGGCCGCTTCGCCGGAGACACGCTCCTGCCCGACGCGCATCGCCTCAATCTGCCCACGCAACTCACCGAAAGCGTCGCGCCGCTCGGCCTCGATCTTGGCGACGCCCTCTTCGTAGCGGAGCAGGCGGTCGTTGACCGGCTGGAGCAAGGCGCGCAGCCCCTGCCCCGATTGCTCCTCGGCCTGACGAAAGCGCGCCTCGGCGCGTTCGAGAAATTGCTTCTGCGCGTCGCCCAGCGCGTTTTGCGCGACCTCGCGGAAGCGCAGGCTCATCTCGTCAGCGGCGGCGCGCAGGTCGGCGATGCGCTGCTCGGCGGCGCGGCCTTCCGCTTCGAGCCGCGAGACCTGCAACCGCGCCGCCTCGCGCTCGTCGCGCGCCTGCGTCAGTTCGGTGCGGAGCGCCTCGGCCGCCCGGGCGCGTTCCTCCGCGCCGGCCAGATCGGTGATCGCGCGCTTGAACTGCTCGACCTGCGCGTCACGCTCCTGCCGGAAAGCAGCGGCCTCACGCTTGCCGGCGAGCCAGCCGAGCAGGGCACCGAGCGCGAGTGCCAGGAGAGCGACGAGGATGTATTCGACCATCGGCGGAACATAGATCGAACGAGGTGGCGGCGACAACCGTTAATTGGCGCCCGACCCGCCCGCGGATCAGCTGCGACGAAGCTTGTCGAGCTTCTTGAGCAGCATCCCGCGCTTCAACCGCGAAATGTGATCGATGAACAGCACGCCGTTCAGATGATCGATCTCATGCTGCATACATGTAGACATAAGGCCGTCGAACTCGGCCTCCTGCCGCGCACCGTCGGTGTCGAGCCAGGCGACCCGGCAGCGCGTCGGGCGTGTCACTTCGGCATATTGCTCGGGGATCGAGAGGCAGCCCTCGTTGTACCTCGAGGTTTCCTCGCTGAGCCACGTAAGTTCCGGGTTGATGAACGCGCGCGGGTCGCGTGCCGCCTCGCGGGGCTCGCCTTCTTCCAACTCGCGCTCCTGAAGGTCGATGACGACGATCCGCTGCATGATGCCGACCTGTACCGCCGCAAGCCCGATGCCGTGTGCGTCATACATGGTGTCGAACATGTCGGCGACTGTCGCGCGCACGGCGTCGTTCACTTCCGCAACGGGTTCAGCGGTTTCGCGCAAGCGCGCGTCGGGGACTTCTACGATCGGGAGAATGGCCATGGCGCGGCGCTATAAGCGCGTCGCCGGCCCGTCAAGCGACCGGGCGGCGCGCCCGCAGCGCCTGCGCGAGCGTTCCTTCGTCGAGATAATCCAGCTCGCCGCCAACCGGCAGGCCGTGCGCGAGCTGCGTGAGCCGGACGGGATAGCGGTCCAGCCGCTCGGCGAGATAATGGGCGGTGGTCTGGCCTTCGAGCGTTGCGTTCATCGCCAGCACGACCTCGTCGACCGCCCCGTCGGCAACGCGCGCGATCAGCCCCTCGATCGCTAGATCCTCCGGACGAACCCCTTCCAGCGCCGACAAGCGCCCGCCAAGCACATGGAAACGGCCGGGAAAAAGGCGTCCACGCTCCAGCGCCCATAGGTCGCTGACATCCTCGACCACGCACAGGCTGCGCGGATCGCGGCGCGGGTCGGCGCAGATCTGGCACGGATCGCTGGTATCGACGTTCCCGCAATTACCGCAGGTTGCGAGCCGTTCCTCAACCGCGATCAGCGCCGCGCGCAACGGCGCTAGCGACGCCTCGCGACGCTTGAGCAGGTGGAGCACCGCCCGTCGCGCCGAACGGGGACCGAAACCGGGAAGCCGCGCCAGCGCGCTCGTCAGCGCCTCGATCTCGGGGGATGCCATGCGGAACAGATAGGGGGTTGCACCGCGCGCCGCCAGCGTGTCGAGAGGGGCGATGCGGATCATCTTCATGGGAACCCCGGCGTTCGCAGTGCCGACGCTGGAGGCTTTGGTCGCGGACGGGCACGATGTGGTCGCGGCGTACAGCCAGCCGCCGCGCCCCGGCGGTCGGCGCGGGCGTGAGCTGGTGCGCTCGCCCGTACATGTTCGTGCGGAAGAGCTGGGTGTTCCGGTGCATACCCCGGTTACGTTGCGCGACTCCGAAGCGCAGGCAGCGTTCGCGGCGCACGCAGCGGATGTCGCGGTGGTTGCGGCCTATGGGCTGATCCTGCCGCGCGCGGTGCTCGATGCGCCGCGGCTTGGATGCCTCAACGTCCATGGGTCGCTGTTGCCGCGCTGGCGGGGAGCGGCGCCGGTGCAGCGTGCGATCCTTGCCAGTGACGCCGAAACCGGGGTCGGGATCATGCAGATGGAGGCGGGACTTGATACCGGGCCGGTGCGGCTGGAAGGACGGACGCCGATCGGTCGCAAGAACGCCGGGCAACTCACGGACGAGCTATCGATGATGGGCGCGCGCTTGATGGTTCAAGTCTTGCGTGAACCCGACGCCTACCCGCCCGTCGCGCAGCCGGAGACTGGCATCACCTATGCCGAGAAGATCCGCAAGGAAGAGGCCCGGATCAACTTCGGCCAGGACGCCGCGCAGGTCGTGCGGCAGATCGCGGCCTTCTGTCCGGTGCCGGGTGGCTTCTTCGAACATCAGGGGGAACGGGTGAAGGTGCTCGAAGCCGAGCTGGCGGAGGGGCATGGGTCGCCCGGCGAGGTGGTCGACGAAGCGATGACGATCACCTGCGCAACGGGCGCGATCCGCCCGGTACGTGTACAACGCGCAGGGCGCGGCGTGATGAGCGTCGAGGAATTGTTGCGCGGCTTCCCGATCCCGGCCGGGACGCGGTTGTGACGCGCTATGCGCTGACCGTCGAGTTCGACGGGCGGCCGTTCATGGGCTGGCAGCGGCAGGCGCATGGCCCGAGCGTCCAGCAGGCGATCGAGGAAGCGGCGCTGGCAGTGACCGGCGAACAGGTCGTGGTGCATTGTGCCGGGCGAACCGATGCCGGCGTCCATGGTTTGGCGATGTGCGCGCATCTCGACATCGCCAAGCCGATCGGCGCGTTTCGGCTGAGCGAAGCCCTCAACGCGCGACTGCGTCCCGCGCCGGTGGCGATCCTCAACTGCGTCGAGGTGGATGAAGATTTTCACGCGCGATTTTCGTGCCTTGCGCGCGCTTATGAATATCGCATCGTCAATCGCCGCCCGCCGCTGACCTTCGAAAAAGGGCTGGCGTGGCAACTTCCGCAACCGCTCGACGCGCGCGCGATGCACGATGCGGCACAGCTATTGGTCGGCGCGCACGACTTCACCACGTTTCGCTCGGCGCATTGCCAGTCGGCGAGCCCGCTCAAGTCGATCGACTGGATGGCGGTGACGCGCGACGACGACCGGGTGACCGTGCGGGTGGAGGCGCGGTCGTTCCTCCACCATCAGGTGCGTTCGATGGTGGGGTGCCTCGCGCTGGTCGGGATGGGACGGTGGTCGAAAGACGATCTCGGCGACGCGTTGCGGGCCGCCGACCGGGGTCGGCTGGGCCTCAACGCGCCGCCCGACGGGCTGTTCTTCGTGAAGGCGCTCTATGCAGGCGACCGGCTGAAGCGCGACGCCAGTTCGATGTGCGTCGACCAGCGGAATTGACCGACCGCCTGCACCCAGTCGAGCGTGTAGCCGGCTTTGCACAATTCCTGTGCATCACGCGCGAAGCTGCTGGGACTACATGAAATATACCCGATAGTCGCGACCTTCGACGCGGCGAGTTGCAACACCTGCTCGCGGGCACCGGCACGCGGCGGATCGAGGACGATCGCGTCGAAGCGGTCCAGCTCCGCGCTGGTCAACGGACGGCGGAACAGGTCGCGATGCTCGGTGAACACCGGACGCTGCGCCCGCCCGGCCGCGGCCTTGAGCGCCATGATCGCATCGCGCGCCCCTTCGGCGGCGTAGACGCGCGCATCGAGAGACAAGGCAAAGGTGCCGAGACCGGCGAACAGGTCGGCGACGATCCGAGCGCCCTGCACTGCCTCGAGCGTGGCGGCGACCAGTGCCGCCTCACCCTCGACCGTCGCCTGAAGGAAGGCGCCTGGCGGGAGCGGCACCGCGACATCGCCGAGCGTGATCGTCACCGGCTCTGGCTCCCAGCGGGTTTCCGGCCCCATGCCGTCGTCGAACGCGATCCGCGCGACGCGGTGCGCCTGTGCCAATGCGGTAAGCGCGTCGTGATGCGCGAGACCTTCGGGCGCGACGCCCTTCACGAGCACGTCGACACCCTGATCGGCAAGGGTCAGATGAACGTCCAGGCGACGCTTCGCTTTGAAGCTTGGGAGCAGCCGCTTGAGCGGGCGGACCAGCGCGAACAGCTCGGGTGCGAGCACATGGCATTCATGCAGATCGACGATCTGATGGCTGCGCTCTGCGGTGAAGCCGATCCGGCCGGACGGCTCCATGTGCAGCGTGGCGCGGCGGCGGGTGCGCGGCGGCGACAATAACGGCGGACGGATCGGCGCACGCACGCCATGCGCCTCCAATGCCCCTGCAATGCGATCGGTGATGAACCCGGCCCAGGCGATATCGTCTAAGTGCTGAAGCTGGCAGCCGCCGCATTCTGGATAATGGCGGCACGGCGGATCGAGATGGTGCGGGCCGCGGACGATCGTTCCATCGGCGGCGAGCGTGTCGCCGGGAGCGGCCAAAGGGATGTGCCGACCGTCATCAGCGATGCCTTCGCCACGCGCCGCGACCCGGACGATGGTGGTCATGCGCGTGCTCCCGACAGGGCCGTTGCGAGTTCGTCGGCGATGAACGCGGGTCCGAGCCGCCGCGCCGCCTCGGCGTGGAGCCATACTCCGGCCGCGGCGGCGTCGAGCTGCGCGTGGCCGCCTGCGAGCATCGCGGCGATCGCACCGGCGAGGACGTCGCCGGTGCCGGCGGTCGATAGCCATGAGGTCGCTTCACCGGCCATGATCGCCTGACCGTCGGGCGCGGCAATGACAGTGGCTGGTCCCTTGAAGACGACGATGGCCTGCGCGCGTACGGCGGCGTCGCGCGCCGCGGCGAGTTTGTTTCCGGTGGGTGCCCCGAACAAGGCAGCGAATTCGCCGGCGTGCGGGGTGAGGATCAGCGGCGCATTGCGCTCGGCGAGCCGCTCGGGGCTGATCAGATGGAGTGCGTCGCCGTCGATCACCAGCGGATGGTCGGTGGCGAGCGCCTGATCGAGCAGCGCGCGCGCTTCGTCGTTGCGGCCGAGGCCGGGCCCAATCAACAGCGCGGTGATGCGCGGGTCGGCGAGCGCTTCCGCGTCGCAGCGGCGGCGGACCAGCGCGTGCGGCGCGCCGGGGATAGTCGCGCCGAGCAGTTCGACGTATCCCGCGCCTGCGTGCATCGCCGCGCGGGCCGCGAGCTGCGCCGCCCCGGCCATCCGCCCCCGAACGACCGCGACCATGCCGCGCGTGAACTTGTGCGCATCCATGGGTGGCGCGGCGAAATCCGGACGTGCGAGGGCGTGCACTGCGCTTTCGGTTCCGACGCCGATCGGGATCATGCGCACGACGCCGCACCGCGCAGCGGCGGGCTGGAGCAGATGCGCGGGCTTGGCAGCGCCGAGCGCGAGCGTGGCGTGGAACGCGGGGACGTCGCCGAGCAATGCACCGTCATCGGTCGAGACGCCGCTGGGGAGGTCGACCGCAATGGCGAGGTTCGCCTTTGCGACCAGCCGCCCGAGCGCGTCGCTGGTGTCGCTGTCGAGCGCGCGCGACAGGCCGGTGCCGAACAGCGCATCGACCAGCACCGGTGCAGGTGAGACCGTCGTGAGCGGCTCGACCGCGCCCGTCCATAACGCGCGCGCGGCGATCGCGGCGGGGGTATGCGGTTCGGCGGAGGCGGCGACGCGGACCATCCGCCCGGCGGCGTGCAGGCGGGCGGCGGCGACATAGCCATCGCCGCCATTGTTGCCGGGACCGCACAAGATCAACACTTCATTGACGCCCGCAAGCCGCCGGACGGCATCGGCGATCCCTGCCCCGGCGCGCTGCATCAGCGTATCGACACTGATGCCGGTGGCGATGACGGCTGCTTCCGCCGCGCGCATCTCGGCGGCGGTGAGCACGGGGGTTCCGGCGATCGGGATCATCACCGGTGCCTACCGCCTGATGACGCCGGAGTGAAGCGGTTCGTTGAGATGGATGGCACGCCTGCTCGCAAACCAGCCGAACCTGACGTCGCGCCTGTCATCGAAGCAATCCATCGCGGCGCCACCCGACAATGGATTGCTTCGCTGCATCCGCAGCCTCAAATATCTGCGTAGACGTGCCGCTCCGTCTTCGCGCCGGGGTGCGTCACCGCGCCCTTGTAGGCCGGACCGACATTCTGGGCGTAGCGCCACAAGGCACCCGCGCCATAATCGTTTTGGCGCGCCTGCCACCGGGCGCGGCGGTCGCCGAGCACCGCCTCGTCGACGAGCAGGTCGATCGTCCCTGCTTCGGCGTCGATGCGGATCGGGTCGCCGTCCTCGACGAGCGCGATCGGGCCGCCTTCGGCTGCCTCCGGCCCGACATGGCCGATGCAGAAACCGCGCGTCCCGCCCGAGAAGCGACCGTCGGTGATCAGCGCGACCTTCTCGCCCATGCCGAGGCCGTAGAGCGCCGCGGTGGTGGAGAGCATCTCGCGCATCCCCGGCCCGCCCTTGGGACCCTCGTAGCGGATGACGATGACCTCGCCCTCGTTGATTTGGCGTGCCTCGACCGCAGCGAAGGCGTCCTCCTCGCAGTCGAAACAGCGCGCCGGCCCTTCGAACTGCAGGCGGTGCATCCCCGCGACCTTGACGATCGCGCCATCGGGGGCGAGCGACCCGCGCAGCCCGACGACGCCGCCGGTCGGTGTGATCGGGGTCGAGACGTCGTAGATCACCTTCTGGTCGGGGTTCCACGTCACCTCGTCGATGTTCTCGCCGAGCGTCTTGCCGGTAACGGTCAGGCACTCGCCGTCGAGCAACCCGCCGGCCAGCATCGTCTTCATCAGCATGTAGACGCCGCCGGCCTCGTACATGTCCTTGGCGACATACTTCCCGCCCGGCTTCAGGTCGGCGATGTAAGGCGTCGACTTGAAGGCTTCGGCGACATCGAACAGGTCGAACTCGATCCCGGCCTCGCTCGCCATCGCGGGCAGGTGGAGCGCGGCGTTGGTCGACCCGCCGGTCGCCGCCACGACGCGCGCGGCGTTGATGAACGCGCTGCGCGTGCAGATATCGCGCGGACGCAGGTTGCGCGCGACCAGCTCCATCACCTGCGCGCCCGCGGCGACGGCGATCTGCTCGCGCGTCGTATAGGGTGCGGGGACCATGTTGCTGTTGGGAAGCGACAGGCCGATCGCCTCGCCGACACACGCCATCGTGTTGGCGGTGAACTGGCCGCCGCAGGCGCCGTGGCCGGGGCACGCGACCTTCTCCAGCTCGTGCACCTCGGACAACGGACACGCGCCGGCGGCATATTTGCCGACCACCTCGAACACGTCGACTACGGTCACGTCGCGGTCGTGAAAGCGGCCGGGGAGGATCGAGCCGCCATAGACGAAGATCGACGGCACATTGAGCCGCAGCATCGCCATCATCATCCCGGGCAGCGATTTGTCGCACCCCGCGAAGCCGACCAGCGCGTCATAGCAATGGCCGCGAACCGACAGCTCGACCGAGTCGGCGATCACCTCGCGGCTGACCAGCGAGGATTTCATCCCCTGATGCCCCATCGCGATCCCGTCGGTGACCGTGATCGTGTTGAAGCGGCGCGGCATCCCACCGCCCTGCTCCACACCGCGGCGCGAGGCGTCGGCCTGCGCGTTCAGCGTGGTGTTGCACGGCGCGCTGTCGTTACCGGCGGAGGCGAGCGCGACGAACGGGCGCGCGATCTCCTCCTCGGTGAGGCCCATCGCATAATAATAGCTGCGGTGCGGCGCGCGTTCGGGGCCGACCGACACGTGGCGGCTCGGCAGGCGGGACTTGTCGAAGGTCTGGGTCATGATGCGCACGCCTATGTCGCCGAAGGCGGGCGTTGCGCAAGTATTATGCGTCAGGCCAGCTCGCTAAGCGCCTTGTCGACGCCATCGATCGTGAACGGCTTGGCGAGGCGCGGCCGCTCGCGGTGGGTCGCGGCGATCTCGTCGCCGCCGCCACCGGTAGCGAAGACGAACGGGATGTTGCGTTCGGCAAGCGCGTCGGCGATCGCGAAGCTCTTCTCACCACCGCGCAGGTTGACGTCGAGGATCGCGGCGTCGAACCCGCCCGCCTCCACCAACGGCAGCGCCGCGGCGACGCTGTCGGCGGTCCCGGCATGAGTCTTGTCGAGCGCGTCGAGGAAATCCTCGAGCATCATCGCAATCAACGGTTCGTCTTCGACCAAAAGCACACGCATCGTCATGGCGAAATGCCATAGCGCGCTCTCGCGCGCACGCAACCGCTCTCACGTGTCCGTTACGATACAGAAACATCTCGATTTCAGGCGGCTGTTCACGCCTGAGGCCGGGATGCCTCATCCTGTGCGACCAGCACGTCTCGGGTCGCCTCCGCCAGCTGCTGCACCGAAAACGGCTTGGGCAGGAAAGCGACGTTGTCGAGGTCGATCGAGCGGCGCAATTGCTCCTCGGCATAGCCGGACATGAACAGGATCGGGATCCCCGGATGGATCTTGCGGAGTTGCCGCGCGAGCGTGGGGCCATCCATCAACGGCATCATCACGTCGGAGATGACCAACGTCGGCCTGTCGACGCCTTGCATCAACTCCATCGCCGCCTCGCCGTTTTCCGCCGCAAGCACGGTATAGCCCTGTCGCGCCAGCGCCCGCTCGGCGACCGCGCGAACCATGTCCTCGTCCTCGACCAGCAGGATCGTCCCGCTGCCCCACAGGTCGCCCGAGCGGTGCCGGGCGGCCTGTTTAGCCTGTGCCGCGACGGTCACCGCATCGGGGACGCCGGCGGTATGGACCGGCAGATAGATGGTGAAGGTCGCGCCGCGTCCAGGACGGGGTCGGCGAAGATGAAGCCGCCGGATTGCTTGACGATGCCGTAGACGGTCGACAGCCCGAGCCCGGTGCCCTTGCCCACCTCCTTGGTGGTGAAGAACGGCTCGAAGATCTTCGGCAACACCTCCGGCGGGATGCCGGTGCCGGTGTCGGATATTTCCAGCGCCGTATAATCGCCGTTGGGAATGATGTCGCCACGCCGGCGGGTCTCGCCGATCGGCACCGAGCGGGTCTGGATCGTCAGCTTGCCGCTGGTGCCGGTGCTGAGCATCGCGTCGCGCGCGTTGACCGCCAGGTTGACGACCACCTGCTCGAGCTGTCCCGGATCGGCACGTACGGCGCCGAGATCGCGGCCGTGCTTGACCTCCATCGTCACGGTTTCGCCCATCAGCCGGCGCAACAGGTTCGACACTTCGGAGACGACGTCGGGCAGCTGCAACACCTGCGGCCGCAGCGTCTGCTGGCGCGAGAAGGCGAGCAATTGCCGGGTCAGGCTCGCCGCACGGTTCGAATTGGCGCGGATCTGCTGGATATCGTCATAATCGCTGTCGCCCGGCGAGTGGCGCATCAGCATCAGATCGCAATGCCCGATGATCGCGGTCAGGATGTTGTTGAAGTCGTGGGCGACGCCGCCTGCCAGCTGGCCGACCGCCTGCATCTTGGTCGCCTGCGCCACCTCGCGCTTCAACCGGTTCTCCTCGCCATTGTCCTTGAGGCTCAACAGCACCGCCGCATCGCCGAGCCCACGGGCAGCGGCGATCGACAAGGCGACCGGATCGTCGGGATGCCCCTTCAACCGCACCGCCAGATCGGTCGAGCGCGCCGCCGTGCTCGCGAAACGACGGATCGCATCGGCGACCGCGCTCTTGTCCTCGCGCACGACGAGGTCGCCGGGGTAGATCGGCGGCACGCCGGCGTTGACGTTCGCCGCGCGAGCGAACGCACTGTTCATCTGGAGGAAGCGTCCCTCGCGATCGACAAGCGCGACACCGAACGGCATCAGCATCAGCAACGCCTCGATCCCGTCGCCCGATGCGCCGCCGATCGACGGATCGCTGTCGACCAGCGCGACGAGGATCGCCGCCTCAGGATCGTCGGAGAGGGGGATCTGAATAAGTCTCAGCGGGGTGGCCGCGCCTCCCTCCGCGACGAAGCGGACCAGCCCCGCATCGTCTTCTGCAAGGAAAGCGGCGAGATCCTCGCCGATGATCGGCCGATCCGCAGACGGCGAGGCGCGTGTCTGAAGCACCGCGTTCGCCGAGATGACGTAACCCTCGGCGGTGATGAGCGCCGCCATGACGCCCGCCGCGCCAAGCTGCGCGCCGAGCACGCCGTTGAGCGCCTCCATCAATCGTGCGGGCAGCCCCGGCGAAACCGCGCGGCCCGCGAAGCGCCAGATCAGCACATCCTGTTGCTGACCCGCCCGCACGATCGTCGCCTCGATCACCCCGACCGCACCTTTGAGCGCGACATGCGCCTTTCCATCGCGCCACGCGGTGCGCCCCGCTACCTCCAGCTCGCCTGCGCCGTCGCCGGCCAGCGGCAGCGACGGCGGGGTCGGGAAGCCGGCGAACATCTGCTCATATTGATCGTTCGCGCACACCAACCGCCCGCTGCGGTCGGTGATCGCGACACCGTCCGGGCTCGCCTCCGCCATGACGCGCAGCAATTCCCAATCATAGCTGACCATTACCGCCGCATCGGTCGCACGCCGCAGCCGGACGACCGCGGCAGCCGCCCCGGCGAGCACCAGCGCCGTTGCGAGAAAGCCGCCCGCGACCAGCGGATCGCCCACCAGCCACAGGATCAACGCGGCGGCGGCCATCCCGGCAACGCCGGCAATCGCCAGCGCGGCGACTCCGCCGTCGAGCCACCGCCGTTCCTTCTCGATCGTCGCGAGCCGCATCACCGTCGTTCAGCCGATCACCAGATCCGCACCCGCGCATTGGGCGCGAGGTACAGCTTCTGGCCCGGCTGCGGATTATAGGCCGAGTACCACGGATCCATGTTGCGGACGATATTGCCGCGCTGCTCGGACGGTGCGTGGGGGTCGGTGAGCAGACGCTGGCGCAGATTGGCCTCGCGATAGTTGCGGCGCCACACCTGCGCCCAGCCGAGATAGAAACGCTGGTCGCCGGTGAAGCCGTCGATCAACGGCGCGGGCTTGCCCCCCAGCGTCGCGACATAGGCGTCGTGTGCGGCGGCGAGCCCGGCGAGGTCGGCGCTATTCTCGCCGAGGGTCAGCTCGCCCTTCACATGCATCCCTGGCAGCGGCTTATAGGCGTCGTACTGCTTGACCAGCCGCTCGCTAAGCGCCTTGAACTTCTGCACGTCGCCATCGGTCCACCATTGCGTCAGCCGCCCCTTGGCGTCGTATTTCGCGCCCTGATCGTCGAAATGGTGGCTGATCTCATGCCCGATCACCGCGCCGATCCCGCCGTAATTGACCGCCGGGTCGGCCTTGGGATCGAAGAACGGCGGCTGGAGGATCGCCGCCGGGAAGGTGATCGCGACCAGACCGAAATTGGCCTGCGCGTTCACCGTCATCGGCGCCATGCCCCATTCCCAGCGATAGATCGGCTTGCCGAGCTTGGTGACGTTGTAATCGTGCCGCCACTGATTGGCGCGCAGCATGTTGCCGAACGCGTCGTTGGCGCGAACGTCGAGGTTCGAATAATCGCGCCACTGCTCGGGATAACCGATCCGCGGGGTGAAGGCGGCAAGCTTGGCGAGTGCCTTTTGCTTGGTCTCCGGCGCCATCCAGTCGAGCTTCTCGACGCGCTTGCCGAGCGCGGCGAGCACGTTCTTGACCATCTCGTCCGCCGCCGCCTTGGTTTCGGGCGGGAAATAGCGCGCGACATAGACCTTGCTGACCTCATCGGTCAGCGCCTCGGAGGTGAAGCTCACGCCGCGCTTCCACCGCTCACGCTGCTGCGGGGTGCCGCTCAGCACGGTTCCGTTGAACGCGAAGCTCTCGGCATCGATCGCTTTCGGCAGTACGTCGGCGAAGCCGTCGAGGCTGCGCACCAGCAACTGATCACGCAGCACCGCGATGGGCGTGGCGGCGATCAGCTTCGCGGTGCCCGCGATCGCGGTCGGCTGCGCGACGATCAGCGTTGGCGCGCTCGCCTTCTCGGCCTTGAGGAAGCCCGCGAAGTCGAAGCCCGGCGCGCTCTGCCGCAACTGCTCCAGCGTCATCTTGTTATAGGTCTTGTCCGCGTCGCGGCTGTCGATGCGGGTCCAGTGCACACGCGCCAGCTCGGTCTCGAACGCCACGAGCGCGGCGGCACGCGCCTCGCCGTTCGCTTCACCGGCGAGCGTCAGCAGCTTGGCCAGATGTGCCTGATAGGCGGCCTTGGTCTGCATCAGCTTGGCGTCGGTCGACAGGTAATAATCGCGGTCGGGCATCCCCAGCCCGTTCTGCATCAGGTTGACCGCATAGGTGTCCGGGTCCTTGTCGTCCTGCCCGACGTACAGGCCGAACGGGATGTCGACGCCGTTGCGATCCGCTTCGGCGAGCAAGGCGGGGTAACCGGCCTTGTCGACCTTGCGGATCTTGGCCAGCCACGGCTGGACCGGCTTCAGTCCGGCATTCTCGATCGCGCCGGTATCGAGGAAAGCGGCATAAGCGGTGCCGATCTTCGAGCGCGGATCACCCTTGGCGGCCTCGAGGATCGACCGCGTGCGCTCACGCGACAGGTCCTGCAGCACGTTGAAGGCGCCATAGTTCGACTCGTCGGCGGGGATCGCGGTGTTCTTCGCCCAGGTGCCGTTGGCGAAGCCGTAGAAGTCGTCGCCCGGCTGCACGCCACGGTCCATGCCCGCGGCGTCGAAGCCGAAGGTGCCGTACGTGGGGCGGTCGGCGGCAGGTGTCGGCGCAGGTGCGGGCTGCTGCGCGGATTGCGCGATCAATGCGGCGGGGATGAGCGCCAGAAGCGAAGAAACGGTGATGGTGACCAAACGCATTTACCAGGCATCCTTCGGGAAAGCCGCTGAATGCAGGTTTTGTAACCAGCCGTGACCGTCTGCGCTAGTTACCGTGGTGACGGTGCCGCCATTTGCGCGCGATCCACAGCCGCCACAAGAGCGCCGCCAGCCCGTAACCGAGCAGCGCGCCGATCACCGAGCAGACCACCATTCCCACCGCGGTGGCGGGACCGGCGTCCTGCAAGAGCCAGTCGATCCAGCCCGGCGCGGCCTGCACGGCATCGCCCAGCGGTTGTCCGGGCACCGAGCGATCGAGGTGGAGCAACCAGTTACCGACCTTATAGTACATCACGAACAGCAATGGCGTGGTCAGCGGATTGGTGAAGAAAGTGGTGAGCGCCGCCGCCGGCACGTTGGCGCGCAGCGGCAGCGCGAGCACCGCCGAGGCCGGGATCTGACCGAGCGGGATCAGGATACCGGTAAACATCCCCAGCGCCACGCCGCGCGGCACGGAGCGTCGCGTGAACCGCCACAGCTCAGGCGCGAGTACGCGATGCGCGACCGGGCGCAGCACGCGACTGTTCGCCATCGACTCGCGTGTCGGCAGGTTGCGGCGGCTCCACGCCGCGACGCGCTCCCACAGGGTCACCGGCCGCGTCGCCACGGTCAGCCGTGGTCGCGCAGGATGCGACCGGCTTCGCGTTTCCAGTCGCGTTCCTTGATATGTTCGCGCTTGTCGTGCGCTTTCCGTCCCTTGGCGAGTGCCAGTTCCACCTTCGCGCGTCCCTGCCCGTTGAAGTAGATCATCAACGGCACCAGCGTCATGCCGTCCCGCGCGACCGCGCCGTGCAGCTTGTTTATTTCACGCTCGTGAAGCAGCAGTTTACGGGGCCGCTTGGGTTCGTGATTGAAGCGGTTGCCGTGGCTGAATTCGGGGATGTTCGAATTGACCAGCCACACCTCGTCGCCCTTCACCTCGGCATAGCTTTCCGCGATCGAACCCTCGCCGAAGCGCAGCGACTTCACCTCGGTGCCGGTAAGCACGATCCCCGCCTCATAGGTGGTGTCGACCGCGTAATCGAAACGGGCGCGGCGATTTTCGGCGACGATCTTCTTCTTGTCGAAGGTGGTGGGTTTGGGACGCGACATGCGCGCGATGTAGGCGCGACCGACGCAGGGGGCAAACGGCTAACGCCGAGATTTTCCGAGCGGCACCTTGAGCCGGATCATCGCGCGATTGCTCTGCACCCCGCCGACGCTGGCGGCCTCGGTCTCCGCGGCCAGCGTCGCGCGGCCGCCGAGGATGCCGGTCTCGGCCTTGGGGAGCGCAGCGGCGTCGGCGTCGTAGCGATCGGAGAGCGGGCGGAGGCGGTAGCGTTCCGGATCAAGGCGCTGGCCACAGACGACCACGTCGTTGCCGGCCGGGGCGCGGCACGGGTCGGGCGCGACAGGCTTGTCGAGCAACGGGCCTGCGACGGCGGACTGGAGGATGAACCAGAGCGCCGTCATGTCCTATCTCCCGAAAGCCACGTCAGAGCCCAGCGTGTTCGAGCCCGGCATCCACCGCCGCACGGCTCGCCTCTGACGGCCAGGTCATCGGCAGGCGCAAGCCATCGGGGAAGCCGGGGCGCACCTTGGTCATCGCGTACTTCACCGGGCCAGGCGACGCGTCGGTGAACAGCGACGTGTGGAGCGCGAACAGCCGGTCGTGCAGGTCGCGCGCTGTCGCAATGTCACCCGCAGCACAGGCGCGCTGGAAGTCGGCGCATAGCCCCGGCGCGACATTGGCGGTGACCGAGATGCACCCCACCCCGCCATTGGCGTTGAAGGCGAGCCCGAGGTCGTCGTTCCCGGAAAGCTGGCAGAAGTCCGCGCCCAGCCCGGCGCGGTGCTGCGTCACGCGGGTCAGCACGCCCGAGGCGTCCTTCACCGCGACGAAGACCTTCGGAAACGCCGCGACGATGCGGATCAGCGTGTCGGGCTGGATATCGGTGACGGTCCGCGCGGGGACGTTGTAGAGGACGATCGGCAGCGGTGAGTCGGCGGCGAGTGCCTCGAAATGGCGATAGATGCCCTCCTGCGACGGGCGATTGTAATAAGGCGGCACCATCAGCGCCGCATCCGCCCCCGCCTCGCGAGCGGCGTGCAGATTCGCGGCGGCGACGCGCGTATCGTTCGATCCCGCCCCGGCAATCACCGGCACGCGTCCCTTCGCCTGATCGACGCAGACTCGGACGATCGCGAATTGCTCCTCCTTGGTCAGCGTCGCCGCCTCGCCGGTGGTGCCGCACGGCACGAGCGCGGAGGAGCCCTCGACGATTTGCCACTCGATCAGGTCGCGATACGCCGACTCGACGAAATCGCCCTGCGCATCGAACGGCGTGACCAATGCGGGGATGGAACCTGAGAACATGAGACGAATTTGCTCCTGACGCGCGTTTGGGGGACGCGGTTCAGCGCAGATACGGCTAGGGCTGCTATGCTGTCCACCACGGGCGTTGGTCAAAAACAGTGAAGGCGGGTGCGTTGATCCTTTTCGTTGCAGCAGCAGGAATCCTGGCGGTCGTCGCCGGGCAATATGGTGCGGTGCCCGCGACCCAGCCGGCACAACCCCCGGTCGCGGCGGCCCCGTTGCCGGGCATGGCGCAGCCGGTCGCGCAGTGGAAGGCGCTGCAACAGACCGACGCGTTGCCGTTCGACAGCTATTTCTCGTTCATCAGTGCCCATCCCGGCTGGCCGGGCGAGGCCGGTTTCCGACGCACGCTGGAGCGCAAGGCGGCGACCGATCCGAATACGCCGGTGGCGAGCGTCGCGGCGTTCTGCCGCCGGTGGAAGCCGTTGACCGCGGCGGGCTGGATCGCCTGCGCACGCGCCTATCAGTCGACCGGCGCGACGATCGACGCGCAGGTGGCGGCGCGCACCGGCTGGCGGCTCGGCAATCTGTCGCCGCAGGACGAATCGACCGTGCTGACCCAGTTCGCCAGCGCGCTATCGCCTGCCGACCATGACGCGCGCACCGATGCGTTGCTGTGGCAGGGTGCGACCAGCAGCGCGCAACGAATGCTCGCTTATACCAGTGAGGCCGCGCGCGCGCTGTTCACCGCGCGGCTGGCGTTCCGCAGCAATGCCGAGAACGCCTCGGCGCTCGCCGCCAGCTATGACGCGATCGGCGCACGCGATGCGGGCTATATCGCCGACAAGGCGATGTGGCTGCGCAACTCGGGCGCAAGCCCCAGCGCGCGCGGCTGGCTGGCGCGCACCCGCACCGACATGACGCGGCCGGGCAATGTCGAGAAATTCTACGAGGCGCTGCTGGTCAATGCACGCGCGGCGGCGGCGGACGGCCAGTGGCAGACCGCCTATGACATCGCGCGCCAGATCGACGACGCTTACCCGGCGGGCACCGACGTCTCGACCAAGCCTTATGGCGAGCGCGACGATTATACCTCGCTGGCGTGGCTGGCGGGTCAGGCCGCGCTCAAGCTCGGCCGTCCCGCGGATGCGCGCGCGATGTTCGAACGCTACGGGCTCGGCAGCCAGTCGCCGCAGACGCGCGCCAAGGGGCTCTATTGGGCGGCGCGCACCGCCGAGCAGGCGCGCCAACCCGACGCCAATGCGCTGTTCGAGCGCACCGCCGGCTATCGCGACCAATATTACGGCCAATTGGCGATCGAGCATCTCCGCCGCCCGCTGACCGCGCCCCCTGCCCCGCCGACGCCGGTGATAGCGGCGACAGCGCGCTCGGCTTTCTATGGTCGGGAGGTGGTGCGCGCGGCGCAGTTCCTCGGGCAGGCCGGGCAATATCAGGACCAGACCGCCTTCGTGAAGCAGATCGCGGCGGATGCGACCAGCGACACCGACCATTACCTCGCGGACGAATTGTCGCGCTCGCTCGGCCGCCCCGATCTTGGCGTGCTGCTCGGGCGCAGCGCGATGCAGAACGGCCTGACCGAATATAGCGCCACCGGCTTCCCGACCGTCGCGGTGCCGAGCGGATACGAGGCGGAGTGGCCGATGATCCACGCGGTCGCGCGGCAGGAAAGCCAGTTCGACCGCATGGCGCGCAGCCCGGTCGGCGCGAGCGGCTTGATGCAGTTGATGCCGGGCACCGCACGCGAGCAGGCCGGCAAGCTCGGGCTCAGCTACGATCCGCTGCGGCTGACCAACGACACCAATTACAACATCCAGCTCGGCTCGAGCTATTTTCAGCGGATCTTCGCGCTGTACGGCAGCTATCCGCTGGCGATCGCCGCCTACAATGCCGGGCCGGGCAACGTGAACAAGTGGCTGCGCGCCAACGGCGATCCGCGCACCGGGAGCGTCGACGCGGTCGATTGGGTCGAGGCGATCCCGTATGGCGAGACACGCAACTACGTCCAGCGGGTGCTCGAAAATGCGGTCGTCTACGATCTGATGAACCCCTCGCGCGCCAAGAGCCGCGGGCCGAACAATCTCAGCTGGTATCTCGGGCGGTCGCGCGGCGGATGAACGACCGGCCCAATTACCTGACGCCCGACGGCTATCGGAAGCTGCGCGAGGAGTATGAGCAGCTGTTCGCCAAGGATCGTCCCGCGCTGGTCGAGACAATCAGCTGGGCGGCGGGGAACGGCGATCGGTCCGAGAACGGCGACTATATCTACGGCCGCAAGCGACTGCGCGAGATCGACCGTCGGCTCGGCTGGCTGTCGAAGCGGATGAAGGCCGCCAAGGTCGTCGATCTCGCGCAGCAGCAGGACCGCTCGCGCGTGTGGTTCGGCGCGACCGTGACGATCGCCGACGAGGACGACAACGAACGCGTGCTGACGCTCGTCGGCGACGACGAGGCCGAGGCGGGCGCTGGGCGGGTCGGATGGAATGCGCCGATCGCGCGCGCCTTGCGCGGCGCGGCGGTCGGCGACGTGCGGCGCGTCATGTTGCCGGCGGGCGAGCGGGAATATGAGATCGTGGCGATCGGCTATCCCGAGCCACAGGGGTCGTGATTGTTCGACCACCGCCCGCATTGTGAGATCACCCCCGCCCCCCACGACCGTCATTCCCGCGGAGGCGGGGATCCAGAACCTCTGATCTATCGCCTCCATCGACGGACCTGCGCGTCTGGATTCCCGCCTTCGCGGAACGACGAAGTTCCGATCAATCACGACGTTTCGTCAGATCACGATGTTGCGAGGGGATCACGATGGCGTTGACCCAGCGCTTCCCGCAGTCGATGCAGCGCAGATGGCTGCCGACGACAATCCCAATCTAAACATCGCGCTGCTGATCGACGCCGACAATGCGTCGTGGCAAGCGCTCGACCCCGTGCTGACCGCCCTTGCCGAGTTCGGCCGCGTCAACGTGCGCCGCGTCTACGGCAATTGGTCCAAGGAAGGGCTGAAGGGCTGGCGCGAGATGAGCGTCAAGCACGGCATCGAACCGCAGCAGCAGTTCGACCTGACGCGCGGCAAGAACGCCACCGACATGAAGATGACGATCGACGCGATGGATCTGCTCCACCGCGGCCGGGTGGATGCGTTCGGGATCATGTCGTCGGACAGCGACTTCATGCCGCTCGCCACCCGCATCCGGCAGGACGGGCTCGACGTCTACGGCTTCGGCAACAGCAACACGCCGGCGGGCTTTCGCAACGCCTGCACGCGCTTCATCGACGTCAACGCGCTGATGGAGACGACCAAGCCGAAGCGCGCGCGGCGGGTCGAGGTGCCGTTCGGCGAGTCGGTGCCGCCGCCGATCGGCGTGTCGGCAACTGCGCCGCCGCCAGCCCCTGCCCCGGCGACGACGCGCCCGGCGGAAGATCCCGAACTGCTGCAGCTGCTCCACGACGCCTATGATTCGCTGAAGCCCGACGCAAAGGGGTTCGTGCGGCTTTCCGCCCTGGGCCAGCGCGCGGCCAACCGGTCGAGCTTCGACGTGCGCAATTATGGCTACAAGCGGTTGTCCGACCTGGTCGATGCGATCGGGTCGATCGATGTCGACCGCCGCGACAATCACGTGCTGGTACGATGGAAGGATTGACGATGCGGCTTACTTTGGCGCTGGCGCTGGCCGCGACGATCGCCACTCCGGTGCTGGCGGAGGATGCTTCGCCGCAGCGGCTGTCCGACGACGTGCGCGTGCTCGCGTCGCCCGAATATGGCGGACGCGCGCCCGGTACGGCCGGCGAGAAGAAGACGCTCGACTGGCTGGTCGCGCGCTTCACGGCGCTCGGGTTCCAGCCCGGCGGCTCGGACGGTCAGTGGCTGCAGAAAGTCCCGCTGATCCACACCCGCGTCGCGCCGGACGCGCGGATGACGATCGGACGCACGACGGTGACGCAGGGCAAGGAGATCGCGGTCACCACGGTACGTGCCGTGCCGACCGTGGCGATCACCGACTCGCCGATGGTGTTCGTCGGCTATGGCGTGTCCGCACCCGAGGCCGGATGGGACGACTTCAAGGGCATGGACATACGCGGCAAGACCCTGGTCTTCCTCGTCAACGATCCCGACTTCGAAGCGCAGCCCGGCGACGACGCCAAGGGCAAGTTCGGCGACCGCCGGATGACCTATTACGGGCGCTGGACCTACAAGTTCGAGGAAGCCGCACGACGCGGGGCGGCCGCCGCGCTGATCGTCCATGATACCGGCGGTGCCGGCTACCCATGGTCGACGGTCAATGCCTCGAACGGCGAGAATTACGACATCGTCCGGACCGCCAGCGATCCCCGCGTGCCATTACAAGGCTGGATCGAACATGACGTGGCCGACCGCCTGTTCGCCGACGCCGGGCTCGATCTCGCGAAGCTGCGCGTCGCGGCGCGGTCCAAGGCGTTTCGCCCCGTCGCGATGAAGCCACTTTTCTCCGCCGGTGCGACGGTCGCGGTCGAGCGGATCGAAAGCGCCAACGTGCTGGCGAAGATCCCGGGCACGAAGCGCCCCCACGAGACCGTGATGTTCGCGGCCCATTGGGACGCGTATGGCGAAGGCCCGGCGGATGCGTCGGGCAAGACGCTGCGCCCCGGGGCCAACGACGATGCGCTGGGTAGCGCCGGCGTGGTCGAACTGGCGCGCCTGTTCAAGGCGGCGCCCGCGCCGGAGCGGACCTTGGTGTTCGCGCTATGGACCGGCGAGGAACGCGGGTTGCTGGGCTCCGAACATTATGCTGCGCATCCGGTCTATCCGCTCGCCAAGACCGCGGCGAACCTGACGCTCGACATCCTCCAGACCGCGGGTCCCGCAAAGGACGTGGTGCTGGTCGGGCAAGGACAATCGTCGCTCGACGGGTTGCTGGCGGAGGCGGCGCGTGCGCAGGGCCGTGTCGTGACACCGGAGACGTTCAGCGAGCGCGGGCTCTTCTATCGCGCCGACCATTTCTCGGTGGTGCGGCGCGGGGTGCCGTCGCTGCTGCTGATGGCGCTGGGCGGCGCGGCGGACCTGCGCGACGGCGGTCGTGCGGGCGGGCAAAAGTGGCTCGATGATTACATGGCCTGCTATCACAAGACCTGCGACGCCTGGGATGCTGGATGGAAGCTGCAGGGCGCCGCGGCGGACGTCGACCTGTTCCACGCGATGGGGGCGCGGCTATCGAAGGCAGGCGTGTGGCCGACGTGGAGCGCGGGCAGCGAGTTTCTGACGCTGCGCAACAAAAGCGCGGGGGAGCGGAAGTAGGCGCTCGACGATCCGGAGTTTGTCAGCGTTGTGAAAAAGCGCGATCGCGGAGGCGACGATCGGTAACAGTTCGGGCTGGCACAGGTTATTGTGCACGGCCTCTCAGATAGATCGCCTAGGATCGTCGGCTATTGTCGATCATGACAAGGGGTGCATCCGACAAGATCGAAGAACTGCCGAATACGAAAGACGTCATCTTGAGAACCGCCGCTCGCCGGAAGCATGAAATGGGCGGGAGCACGGGCACCCCGCTTTGGCGCGGCGGAAAGGACCAGATACTGAGCGTCCATGCCGATAAATTCTCGATCCCCATGTGGCCTTGGCCCGCCATCCGGACTTGGTGGATGCCAGCCAGGAGCATTCGGATCGTCGGTTGACGCGATGTTCTGCAGACCGTTGCTGCCGCCGTCCCATGGCAACCACCAGGACGTCGTCTTCGCCTCGGCATTGCGAACCGTCAACGCGACACGAGCCGGCCAGTCCGCACCGCTCTCCACTGGATGGAAGGCGGCGGTCACCTCAGGATGATGCCTTAGCGCGTAATGCGCTCGCTCGACCGCACAGGTCGGGCCAGCGAGACTTGCAAGCACCAAAAATGCGATCATCGGCTCGATCCCCAATCGCCGTAGCAGCCGGCGCTGGTTCGATCGTATGACGCAACGATGGGCGGCTCAACGTTGCCCGGCCGTCATGGGTCAGCAAGGGACGGAGCGCTTTCGCGACCCGCCCCTCACCCCGCTCAGCGCGTCAGCTTCTTATATGCCAGCCGTGTCGGACGGTCGGCCGCGTCGCCCAGACGACGGCGCTTGTCCTCTTCGTAACTTTCGTAATTGCCCTCGAACCATTCGACATGGCTGTCACCCTCGAAGGCCAGGATGTGCGTGCACAGGCGATCGAGGAAGAAGCGATCGTGGCTGATCACCACCGCACAGCCCGCGAACGTCTCCAGCGCCTCCTCGAGCGCGCGCAGCGTCTCGACGTCGAGATCGTTGGTCGGTTCGTCGAGCAGCAGGACGTTGCCGCCCTCCTTGAGCATCTTGGCCATATGGACGCGGTTGCGCTCACCGCCCGATAGCTGGCCGACCTTCTTCTGCTGATCCGGGCCGCGGAAGTTGAACGCGCCGACATAGGCGCGCGTCCCCATCTCCTGCTTGCCGAACCGAAAGATTTCCAGCTCGTCGGAGATTTCCTGCCAGACGTTCTTGTTCGGATCGAGATCGTCGCGGCTCTGGTCGACATAGCCGAGCTTGACGGTCGAGCCGACCTCGATCGTCCCCAAATCCGGCGTCTCCTGCCCGGTGATGAGCTTGAACAGCGTCGACTTGCCAGCGCCGTTCGGCCCGATCACCCCGACGATGCCGCCCGGCGGCAACGTGAAGTCGAGGTTGTCGAACAGCAACTTGTCGCCATACGCCTTGGTCAGCCCCTTGGCCTCGATCACCTTGCCGCCCAGCCGCGAGGGAAGCTGGATCAGGATCGCGGCCTTGCCGGCAACGCGGTTCTCCTGCTTCTCCATCAGCTCGTCGAACGCGCGGATACGGGCCTTGCTCTTGGTCTGGCGAGCCTTTGGCGTCTGGCGCATCCACGCCAGTTCGTCGGCGATCGCCTTCTGCTTGCCGGCTTCCTCGCGCTCTTCCTGCTCGAGACGCTTGGCCTTCTTCTCGAGATAGCCCGAGTAGTTCGACTCATAGGTGTAGTAACGCCCGCGATCCAGCTCGAGCACCCAGTTGACGACGTTGTCGAGGAAGTAGCGATCGTGGGTAACGAGGATGACGTTACCGGTATATTCCTTGAGGTAGTTCTCCAGCCACGACACGCTTTCGGCGTCGAGGTGGTTGGTCGGCTCGTCGAGCAGCAGGATGTCTGGCTTTTCCAGCAACAGCTTGCACAGCGCGACGCGCCGCTTCTCACCGCCGGACAGATTGGTGACCGCGGAGTCGCCGGGCGGGCAGCGAAGTGCCTCCATCGCCTGTTCGAGCTGGCTGTCGAGCGCCCAGCCGTCGACCGCGTCGATCTTCGCCTGAAGATCGCCCATTTCCTCCATCAGCGCGTCGAAATCGGTGTCGTCCTTCGGATCGCCCATTTCGGCCGAGATTGCATTGAAGCGATCGACGAGATCCGCGACCGGACGCACGCCGTCCTTGACGTTGCCCATTACGTCCTTGGTCGGATCGAGCAGCGGCTCCTGCGCGAGATAGCCGACGCGGACGCCGTCCGCGGCCCATGCCTCGCCGACGAAATCCGGGTCCATCCCGGCCATGATCTTCATCAGCGTCGACTTGCCCGAGCCATTCGGCCCGATGATCGCGATCTTTGCCGAGGGCAGGAATTGCAAATGGATATTGTTGAGGACGGGCTTGTTCGCGCCCGGGAAGGTCTTGGTAAGACCCTTCATGACATAGGTATACTGGACGGCCATCTGGCGCGCGGCTCCGTAAAAGAGAGGGTGCGGCGAAAAAATCGTTGGCGCGCATGTAAGCGCAGCCCGCGCCGTTGGCAAACCGCACCGCGCCGGTTACGCCACGCTCCATGAAGCATCTTGCCCCGTTGACGCTCGCCCTGCTCCTCGCCACCCCCGCCGCCGCGCAGCGCACCGCGCCGCCCACACCGGCCGCCGTCGATCCACAGGTCGCCGCGCTGCGCGACGCCGCGCTGAAGGACGACCTCGCCTATGAGATCGTCGAGGGGCTGACCACCGAGGTCGGGCAGCGACTGGCCGGGACCGAGGCGGAGGCGCGCGCGCGCGATTGGGCGGTGAAGAAGCTGACCGCGCTCGGCTTCAGCAACGTCCGCGCCGAACCGTACCGGATGGCGGTGTGGGTGCGCGGTGACGAAACCGCGGAGCTCGTCGCGCCGGTGCCGCAGAAGTTGACGCTCGCCGCGCTCGGCAATTCGGCGAGCACCGGCGCCAAGGGGCTCACCGCCGAACTGGTGGTCTTCCCCTCCTATACCGAGTTCGCCAACGCCCCCGCCTCGGCGGTCCGCGACAAGATCGTCTACATCGGCAACGCGATGCAGCCGACGCAGGACGGGTCGAGCTATGGCAGCAGCGGCACCGCGCGCTTCACCGGGCCGGCGACAGCCTCGCAAAAGGGCGCGGCGGCGATCGTGATCCGCTCGATCGGCACCGATGCGCACCGGCTGCCGCATACCGGCACCACCACCTTCCCCGCCGGCGTCAAGCCGATCCCCGCCGCCGCGCTCTCCGCTCCCGACGCGGCGCTGATCGAGCGGTTGGCGAAGCGCGGGCAGCCGATCCGCCTCAAGCTGCTGCTGACACCGAAGATGATCGGCGAGCGCGAGTCGGGCAATGTCATCGCCGAGGTGCCGGGCACCGATCCTGCCGCGGGCGTCGTGCTGGTGGGTGGGCATCTCGACAGCTGGGACCTCGGCACCGGCGCGATCGACGACGCCAGCGGTGTCGCGATCACCACCGCTGCAGCCAAGCGCATCATGGACAGCGGAAAGCGCCCGCGCCGCACGATCTCGCGTCGTGTGGTTCGGAGCCGAGGAAGTCGGCGGCTTCGGCGGCGCGGCCTATGCCAAGCGCCACGGTGCCGAACGCCACGCCACCGCCTCCGAAAGCGACTTCGGCGCCGACCGCGTCTGGCGGTTCGAGACGCAATTTCCCGACGCCGCCAAGGCGGTGACTGCCCGGCTGGCCAGCGCGCTTGCTCCGCTCGGCATCGTTGCCGGCAGCGGACGTGCGGGCGACGGCACCGATATCGCGCCGACGATCGCGACCGGCGTGGCCGGTGTCGACCTCAACCAGTCCGGGCTGCGCTATTTCGACACCCACCACACGCCCGACGACACACTGGAGCGCGTCGACCCCGAACAATTGCGCCAGAACGTCGCGGCTTGGACGACGATGCTCGCGATCGTCGCCAACGCGCCCGAAGAAATCGGCGCAGTGCCGCGGCCGTGAAAATCGCGTGAAAAGGGTGCCTGAACGGGTCACCATTCGTCGCAACCTTTCGCAAAGGTGAATTTTGCTTATTGACCCCCCGGTTGGTAGGGTATTGCGAGCGTTCGCGACGGCGCTGGGGTCGGGCGCGAGTGTTTTTATGTAATGCTTGGGAGCATTCCGATGAAGAAGATCCTGCTCGTTGCCGCCGCCGCTGGCCTGATGTCGGTCGCCGCTTGCTCGAAGTCGCCTGAGGCTTCGGCGGTCGAGAACAACGCCGACATGATGGCAGACAACATGGACGCCATGGCGGCCAACGTTGCCGACATGTCGAACACCACTGCGAACCCGTTCTCCGAGGACAACGCTGAGGCGGTTGCCGAGAACATCCACTCGGCCGCCGACAACGTTCGTGACGCGGGCGAGGACGCTGCGAAGAACATGTAATCGACGGGAGCCGTGCCGGTGGTCATGCGGAAGTTCCTTCCCCTGCTCGCGATTGCGCTTTGCGGCGTGACGGCGTGCAGTGACCGCTCAGGCACGGCTTCGATCGGTAACAATGCCGAGGCGATGGCCGACGCGCTGGAGCGCAAGGCCAACGATCTCGATGCGATGGCTGAAGCCACCGCCAACGACAGCGCCGCCGCCATGCTGGAGGGTGCTGCCGACAATCTTGCGGACCAGGCGGACAATGTCCGCGACTTGGCCGAGGATGGTGCCGCAAAGCGCTGAGCGTATTGTGGTTTGGCGGAGGTCATCCGTTGCGAGGCGCCCCCGGGCGCCTCTTCTTTTTGTGAGGGTATGATCCGGCGCTTGCACGCGGCGGATGCGCGGCCTAGGCCGAACCCTCCACGCGTCGGGGAGTGGCGCAGTCTGGTAGCGCGCCTGCTTTGGGAGCAGGATGTCGCAGGTTCGAATCCTGTCTCCCCGACCAACTCACGCTAAGCTGTTGATTTCACGTCGCCAACCCGGCGATCGGGAACCGTTGTACCCACGGTTGTACCCATCGCTGTACCCATCGGGGGCAATGACGTGGGATTGCCGAACCTGAAACTGCGCGGCGGCAGCTATCATTGGCGGCGCAAGATCATGGTGGCGGGCCGGCCGCTGCCGCTCTCGATTTCGTTACGGACCGGGAATTATTCGCGAGCTCGCGCTATATCCGCCCGACTGAGTGTCGCAGTCGAGGGTTTGCGCATGGCCTATGGTCAGTTCACCGCCATGAGCCGCGAGCAGATAAGGCAGGTGTTCAGCGACGCGTTGCGCTGGCAGCTCCAGCGCATCGAGCAGGATCAAGTCGGCAGCCTGGCGGACCCGGGCGACCACGCCACCGCGAACTCGCTTCATGCCGAGGCATGGGAGTTCCTCGCCCGCGGCGGTATCGGGGCGCGCTGGACGCTCGACGAGCATCAGCGCCTAGTTGCGAGCGGCTGGAGCCCAGCACAGGCCAAGACTGTGGCGAACATCATCTTCGACCTCCAGAACGGCGGCGCCATCTCAGGCGACCAGGTGTCGGACTATAGCGAAGTCTTTGGCCTCACCGTCACGGCCGAGAGTGTCGCGCGCGTTCAACGCCTCATCTGCAAGGCCAGGGCGGCGGCGTGCCACCAGGCGACGGCGCGGCTTTCCTGGGGCGAGGACGAAAGCGATGCGTGGATCGACGAAGCACTCCGCGACGACACCCCCTTTGCCTTTGAACGGTCGAGCCAGCCACGACGCCAGACGCCGGCACGCCCATGCCGCCCGCCCCGACCGTGGAAGGCGAGCCGACGCCCCGCTACCGGTGCGCCCGAAGATGTCCCTGATAGAGGCCAGCGAGGAAGCGATCGCCGACCACCAGAAGGACGGCGACTGGGACACCGACACGGTCAAACAGGTGCGGACCGCGATCCGCCTGTTCGATTATGCCTGCGGCACCGCCATCATGATCGAAGACCTCGAACAATCGCATGTCCGCGCCTTCACCAAGCTGTGTGCCGCCCTGCCGAACCGCTGGGGCCGAACCCGCGAGGAGCGCGCCGGCGGCTTCGAAGCCAGCCTTGCCCGCGCTGCAACCCTGCCCGCGTCCGAAGTCGGTCTCGGTCAGGTGACGGTCAACAAACATCTGACTTGGGTGACCTCGGTCCTGGACCACGCTGCGGGCGAGGATGGCGATGAAACTGGCCATTGCCCCGCGATCCCGCTTCTGTTCAAAACGGCGCGAAAGGGTGCGGGCAAGGGCCCGCGGAAGGACCGCAAGCGCAAGCGTGACAAGCGCGCCAACTGGACGAAGGCCGAAGTTGCACACCTGCTGTCCGCGCTGATCTGGACGGGCACAAAAGGGGTCGACCACCGCCTGACGCCCGGAACCGAAATCATTCATGACGCCTAGTATTGGTTGCCGCTTATGCTGCCGCTCTACGGCGGCCGCAGTTCCGAATTGACCGGGTTGGGGCTGGCCGAGGTGCACGAGCATGAGCCGATCCCCTATTTCGTCATCGACTATACTGAGGATCGCCCGCTCAAGAATGTCCAGTCGATCCGCAAGCTGCCGATCCATCCCGAACTGATCCGGCTTGGCTTCATCGACTATATCACCGAACTGCGCCGCGCCGGCTGCACGATGCTCTTCCCCGAAATGGGGTCGACCGACTCGTCCAGCTTCGCGAGCACCTTCTACAAGGCGATCTTCATCAAGCTGCGGCGCTGGGCCTTTCCGAACGGAACGGAATGGCGCCGCCGAATTGGCGGGGCATGGAAGGACAAGGACGTCCACAGCTATCGCGGCCTCGCCACCACCATGTTGAAAGGCCGCGTGAGTGACAGCCTGCGCTGCGATATCTTCGGCCATGAAGGCGAAACCTAAACCACAGGCGACTTTCTCGCCATGCTTCAGGCGGCCAACGGCGGCACGATCGAAGACGCTCGCCAGTCAGTTCTCGATGCTCTCGGCGGCATTCCTATCGGTCGCGGAGCCGAACCTGCGGAGGTTGCCGACCTGATCGCCTATCTTGCCGCCGACCGCGCAGCCGCGATCCACGGCGCAGAGTTTGTCATCGACGGAGGAACGATCCGCACTGTTTGACCGCCTGGTGGTTGCTCGCCCTTTGGGGCGAGCGACTCTCCAAGCTATCGCCGCCTTGACCCACACTCGGTCATCCAATGTTCGATCGACGCGAAAATGATTGATGCCATCGCTAATGCGGCCAGCGAAACGCGATTTCGTACAGGCCGATGGCAACTTCAAAAGCGATGAGCCCGATTACTGACAATTCAAGACGCAACGAGCGTTTGTCCTGTACCAAGTCAAGCAACCATTCGGCTGAGTCGCCGAGCATCTCGAGCTTGCGCTCAATCGTGCGCATGCGATCGCCCAGCTCATATTCCGCTTCGAGGCGTCCATAAAGACGGTCGAGCTCCGGATGCTCCCAGAGCAGATCCGGCTTCTCGCCGATACGCGCGCGTCCGACGACGCGGTGCTGAGCGGAGAGGACGCTCCCGATCTGGCGCATGATCTGACGGATGGGAAGATGGGCGCGACCATGCTCCCGCATGTCGGTGAGAAGCGGCTCGATCCGGTCGAAAGCGTCCTCGATGCGCATCTCGTCGCGCGCCAGGACCACGGAGCGCGCGAGAACGGTGGCGGCGAGCAGTAGCCGCTCGGAAGTTACTTCTCGCAGCCGGATACGGCCGTCGGCGGATACGGTTTCCTCTCCTTCGTCACGCAGTTCGACGCGGGCGGTCTCGATCTCGGGGGTGGCCGGCGGATCGACGGCATGCGGCGCAACCTGGGCCAGGATCAGCGCCTCTTCCGTAGGCGTTGCACCGACGAGGACGACTGCGCCGTAGCGGAAGACAAACGCGCCTGCACCCTTCAGCTCGACCATCTCGGGATCGCTGAATCCGGCGAGCGCGCGCATATCGATACGCGTGCCCAGGAGATGCGCGCGCATCTCGACCTGGTCACCTCTTCCGGGCAGCGGTGCGACGAGCGCCTCCGGCACCCCGGTCGGTCGTAGCGTCTGTGTGTCGGGCACGAGCATATCCCCTTTATCGAGCGACTCTCGAAAGATTCTATGTTCCCGACGATCCGGCGCAGCCACGCCACAGTTGGCGACGATGTTCCGCTGTAGGCCGCTTGGCGCTTCCAGCAAGTCTTCGACCGCACAATGGGAACTTGGAAAGAAGGCCGCCAAGGCCGCACACGAGTGATCGTGAACCCGATCTCCCCCGCGGGGCGAAACCCGTGCCAAAAGCGCCACAGCGGTCCGGGCAATATTTCACGGCGCCCCAGTCGCGCTCCCGCTTCTTGCGCCAAGCGAACGGCCGGTACCCGATCCCGGAGAACGGGCAGTTCGCTGTGCATTCCACCGCCTCTCGCGGCGCGGGTCGGCTTCGCGATCGGTTATGAAAGCCAGTCGCAGTTCAGCCGTGACTATGGTCGCCTGTTCGGCGCGCCGCCCGATCCCGACGCGATCGCCCTTCGATCGCAACTCGTATCAGAACCGGCGCTACCGTAATACTTAACTCCGTCAAGCAATCCAAGGCAGCATGGCGGACATGGAGCATGAAGACGTCACTGCGATCCGCCGATTCAACCGCTTTTACACCCAGACGATCGGTGCGCTCGACGCCCGGTTCCTGGGCACCGAGGCGAGCCTTCCCAAAGCACGTTTGCTGTTCGAAATCGCCACGCGCGAACCCGTTACCGCAACCGTGTTGCAGGATGCGCTCGGCATGGACGCAGGGTATCTCAGCCGCGTCGTCGCGCGGTTCGAGAAGCGCGGCTGGCTCATGCGCGAGCGGCGTGAGGACGATGCTCGCGCGCGCGACCTGCGGCTGACCGAAGCGGGGCGCGACGCCTTCGCCATCGTCGACCACCGCCAGAGCGACGCCGTCAACGATCTGCTCGGCACCGTGGAAGGTCAGGGGCGGCGCGATCTGGTCGAAGCGTTGACCCGAGCGCGGCTGCTGCTCGATCCTGCGTCGGGCGGACCGTTCGTGATCCGGCCGTTCCGCACGGGCGAGCCCGCGCTGATCGCTGCCCGCCAGTCGCTCCTCTATGCCGAGAGCCATGGCTGGGGTCGCGAATTGGAGGTGATCGAAAGCGAGGTGACGGCGGCCTTTCTGCGCGACTTTAACCCGACGCGCGAGCAATGCTGGGTCGCCGAGATCGACGGCGTGATGGCGGGCGCGGTGTTCGTCACCGATGAAGGGAACCATAACGCCCGACTACGGCTGCTCCATGTCGAGCCCTTCGCCCGCCGCCGGGGTATTGGCGATGCGCTGGTCGAATGCTGCGTGGGTTTCGCGCGGGAAACCGGCTACCGCTCACTGGTGCTGTGGACGCATACGGTGCTGGAGTCCGCGCGTCGCATCTATGCTGCGCACGGCTTCGTGTGTGTCGAGACGGCGATCCACGACCGGTTCGGTGTTCCGCTTCAGGGGGAAACGTGGCGGCTGGATCTGGCCGCATGAGCGGTGGCCTGACGATCCGCCTCGCGACCGAAGCCGACCTCGGGGCGCTTCGCGCACTGATGACGCTGTCGATCGATCGTGGCCAGGCGGCGGTGCTGACCCCGGCGCAGATCATGGCCAGCCGAGCAGTGATGGGGCTCGACACGCAACTGGTGATCGACGGCACCTATTTCGTCGTCGAGGATCATGGCGTGCCGGTCGGCTGCGGCGGATGGAGCCGGCGGGCGACGCTCTATGGCGGCGATCATAGCACCGACTTGCGCGACCCGGCGCTTCTGGATCCGGCAACGGACGCCGCGCGCATCCGCGCCATGTACACCCACCCGGATCACGTCCGGCGCGGGATCGGCCGGATGATCCTTGACCACTGCGAACAGGCGGCGCGGGCGGAAGGGTTCGCGGCGATCGAATTGATGGGGACGGCCGGCGGTGTGCCACTTTATGCGGCCTGCGGCTACGAGCCGATCGAACGCGCCGATGTGCGCGTCGAGGGCGTCGTCGTGCCGTTGACCCGGATGCGGAAGCGCCTGCGCACAATGGCGTAGCGGTGCGCTGGCCAGACATTTTGCAGCGGCATGTCACACCTGCCATCGCTGTCTCGTCATGGTGTCGGAACCAAGGAGACCGACCATGACACCCCGTATCCCAAACCCGCACGCGCTGGCCCCGGAAGCGACCAAGGCCATGATGGCGCTGGAACAGAGCTTCACGAAGAGCGGCATCGACCACAATCTTCTCGAACTGGTGAAATTCCGCGTGTCGCAGATCAACGGCTGCGCCTTCTGTCTGCACATGCACTCGACCGACCTGCGCCGTCATGGCGAAAGCGAGATGCGGCTCTACATGCTGACCGCGTGGCGGGAGTCGACGCTTTATTCGGATCGCGAGCGGGCGGCGCTCGGCTGGGCCGAGGCGTTGACGCTGCTGCCCGAGACAGGCGCACCCGATGCGGATTATGAGGCGTTGAAGGCGGCGTTTTCCGAGGCGGAGCAAGTCTGGCTGACCATGGCGATCGGTGCGATCAATACCTGGAACCGACTGCAAGTGTCGTTCCGCGTCGCGCATCCGGTTGACGATGCCTGACTCAACGCTGTTCGAGGCGGAGCGGCCGCGACTCGTCCGGTTGGCCTATCGCATGACCGGTTCGCTCGCCGAGGCGGAGGATCTGGTGCAGGACGCCTGGCTGCGCTGGTCGCGAGCGGAGGGCGCCAACGCGCCCGAAGCCTGGCTGACCCGGGTGGTCACGCGGCTCTGCCTGGATCACCTAAAGTCGGCGAGGGTGCGGCGGGAAACCTATGTCGGCGCGTGGCTGCCCGAGCCATTGCTCGGCGCGGTCGAGCCGGATGACCTCGCCGACGACCTGACCGTCACGCTGATGCTGGCGATGGAGCGTCTGTCCCCGCTCGAACGGGCGGCGTTCCTGCTGCACGACATATTCGACGTCGACTTGCCCGAGGTGGCGCGGACGCTGGACCGAGCGCCCGCCACCGTGCGGCAGCTCGCCTCACGCGCCCGGCGGCATGTCACCGAGGCGCGCGCCCGCTACCCGGTCAACGCGAAGGAGGCGGCGCGGATCACCAGCGCCTTCTTCACGGCGGCGCGGGACGGCGATGCCCGCGCGCTGTCGGACCTGCTGGCGGAGGATGTCGCGATCCATTCGGATGGCGGCGGCCGTGTCCTGGCGTTCCACAATGTCATCCGGGGAATGGCGAAAGCGCAGCGGCTGTTCACCGGGTTGCGGCGCAAATATCGCGATACGCCGCTCGAACTTCTCCGCTTCGTCACGATCGACGGGCTGCCCGGCTATGTCAGTCGCACGGGCGGTAGCGTGCTTCAGACGACCGCGCTCGACATCCGCGACGGCCGGATCGCGGCGATCTACATCGTTCGCAACCCGGACAAGCTCACCCGCGTGGCGGCGGCGCTGCGCTGACGATGGCCTGCTGGTCCAGCATGTCGGCGACCAGCGCGTCGACCGTCGACTCCGCCGCCGCGATCGAGGCGGCAAGCCGGTCGTCGCCGAACTCGTCATATTCGACCGCAATCGTGTCACTCTGCGTGATGCCAATATAACGCAGCGGCACCGTCAGCCCGGCTGTTTGATCCCACGGTTTGATGGTGCGATCCTTTCGTTGGAATGGAAGGAAGCCGTATGGGACAGGTACGTCATGGGTGCGCCACGACCACGCACGCCGTCCGAGCAGCAATACAGCGATCGCAAGCTTCGCTCGCGACGCTGAGCCGGGAACTCGGGATCAACCCGAAGACGGTCGCGAAGTGGCGTAAGAGGGCGACGGTCGAGGACCTGAAGACCGGGCCGAAGGCCCCTCGTTCAACGACCCTGACTGAAGCCGAGGAGGCAATGGTTGTGGCGTTCCGGCGCCACACGTTGCTGCCGCTCGACGACTGCCTCTACGCTCTGCAGCCGTCGATCCCGCACCTGACCCGGTCAGCGCTGCACCGATGCCTACAGCGGCATGGCATCTCCCGCCTGCCGGACATCGAAGGCGACAAGCCGAAGCGGCAGCGCTTCAAGCGCTACCCGATCGGCTTCTTCCACATCGATATTGCCGAGGTGCAGACCGCCGAAGGCAAACTGTACCTTTTCGTCGGCATCGACCGCACCAGCAAGTTCGCGGTCACCCAACTGGTTGAGAAGGCTGACAGGCGGACAGCCTGGGAGTTCCTGGAACACCTGCTGAAAGCCGTGCCTTACCGCGTTCACACGATCCTCACCGATAATGGCATCCAGTTCGCCGAGCAGCCGCGTAATCGCAACACCGCCTGGTCGCGCCAGATGCGCTTCGACATGATCTGCGACGCAAATGGCATCGAGCACCGACTCACGAAACCGAACCATCCATGGACCAACGGTCAGGTCGAGCGAATGAACCGCACCATCAAAGAGGCGACCGTCAAACGCTTCCACTACGAAAGCCACGACCAGTTGCGCACGCACCTCGCCGACTTCATGGCCGCCTACAACTTCGCCCGCCGGCTCAAGACGCTCAGCGGTCTCACGCCCTACGAATACATCGCCAAGATCTGGACGTCAGAGCCAGACCGGTTCATCGTCGACCCGATCCACCAAATGCCAGGACTAAACACCTAGCTCGCTTTCGCTTCAACCACGATCTTTCTGTCCGCATCTCGCCCGGCCTGAAGGAAGGCGGCAAGATCACGCAGCATAGCGCAAGTCTGCTGATGTTGCAGCCAAATGATGTCACGACGGAATACGTTCCAGTGGAGCAGAAGAAATGCCTCATGACAATCGCAATCGAGCCGGAACGCCTTGAATCCCCGTTCGGCATCCGGCTGTCCGATTACATAACCATGGCTGACAGTTCGGCAAGCGTGGCTATTAGCCACCATGCCATTCATCAAAATAGCGATCTGCGCCGCACGACCGCCGAAATCTTCGCAAATAATCTGTCCGGCCGTTTGCGCTCCGCGTATCTCGCAGCAAAAGCGCAGGAATTATTGGCCCTTACCCTGCACAGCCTGAGCGAGGCAACGCAGGAATTGCGCCAACAACTGACAGAGCGCGACGTTCTGGCGATACAACACGCTCGATCCATCATCGAATCATCGATCACCGATGTTCCGGATGTCGCCCTGCTCAGCCGCACGGTCGGCGTAAACAGAACAAAGCTTTTCTACGGGTTCAAGCGGCTTTATGGCATGTCAGTAACCCATTATGCCAAAGATTTCAAAATGAACCGGGCACGGCGAATGCTCGCCGGCACGAATTTAAGGGTCTCCGAAATCACACAAGCCCTCGGCTATGAACATTCAGCAAATTTCTCGACACAGTTCAAAAGTCGCTTCAATTGCTCGCCGCGAAATTTTCGCGCGCAAGTCAAAGCCATGTAGTTTTAGCTTACTTATATAATAATCATCATTCGACCATTCGCTGGCGCCGTAGTACTTCAGCTTAGACCGCTTCGATCATCAGTCGAATATTCGGCGGATTACCGGAATTCCCAGCAGCGGCAGCGTGGCACCATTGCCGATCCACGACAGCGGTGCATTAGTCCCAACCCAGCAGGCCTCCTGCGTCCAGCGAAGGTCAAGATCGATCAGACCGGTCGCAACATCGCGGCAACGGGTCCGCCCCAAATTCTGCGTATTGGCCGGATCATAGAGCCGATCGATAGACCCGGCACCCGGCCGCACGCCGCCTCGCCGCAAAGAAAAACTCGGCCAACCGCAAGGCTGGCCGAGTTCTTCCGTCACGATCGCACACGGCGGCGTCAGGCGCCGCCGCGCGCTCGCATCTTACAGCATCGCGCGTGCGTAATTGCCGCTCCGCCGACGCGAGCGGGCGGTGTAGCCGATCACGCCGAAGCCGGCCATCAGCATCATCCAGGTCGCGGGCTCGGGAACCGCGGCAGTGCTCGCGGTCTGGAAACGGAACCCCGACGGGTTGATGTTGGCGTTCTGTCCCGGCGAATTGTTCGAGATCACGAACGTCAGGGTGTTCAGCCCCGCGGCCAGCCCCGAGACGCTGCCCGACGAGAACGAGCGGTAAGAGTTCGACAGCGTCGCACCGACCTCGACGCCGTTCAGAAGCACACGCGACAGCTTGTCGTCGGCAGCGAAGTCGAAGTTCAGCACGTCGTCGGCCGCTGCGCTGAAGGTGTTGCTGTACGAGAACCAACCGGGGCTGCTCGCCGCATTCGCCGAGGTCGACACCCACTTCGACATGCTGTCACCGACGAGCCAGCCCTTGACGCTCGAGGCCACCACGACGGCGGTCTTGGCACCGTCGGTCGAAAGCGCCTGCGCGTCGCTCGGGCTGTTCAGCGTGTCGCCCAGGAAGTTGACCGTCCAGTTCGAATCGACGCCGGTGTTCCCGATCGTCGGCATCGCCAGCGCGGGCGCTGCGACGAACGATGCCGCCGCCGCGATAGTCAAAACGAGTGAACGCATACTCTATCCTCCAAAATCACTCCGCATAACTCCCGATTCCGGGTTGCAGCACCGCCGGGATAGATCGTTAATCGCAGAATAGGGACGACTTTCTTCGTTCCACATTGAGATATCAAAAGCATGGAACCAACCGCTGCCCTCCCGGTTATTGCACCCCCTCGCCCTACGTCGCATCGCATCTTCGATCGTCCGCCGGGCTTTCTGTAAGTGCGGTTGAGCGTTCGAAGCGCACGATAAAAACCTGACATCGTCGATCAGGATGCGCTCGCGTGGCGGCATGGGAAACGCAGATGTCGCGGCACTGCAACGGCTCGATCGTTTTTGCATATCGACAGTCGGCGCGCTGGATGCGGGTTTCTCGGAACCGCGACAACGTTGCTCGACGCGCGACTGCTGTTCGATATCGCCGCCCGCGAACCCGTCACCTTCGTTCGACAACGCTCTGGAGTGCGATGACATCATGTCGGAGGCGAGACGTCATTGCGAGCGCAGCGAAGCAATCCAGGGCGTCCTGATCCGGCGCTGGATTGCTTCGCTACGCTCGCAATGACGAACTTCTTCGCGTCACCCGGTTCATTCCCGCACGCCCGCCATCGGCTCGTCATCTCCCGCCGCCGCCTTCGCCTGCTTCTGCGCAAGACGCTTCGCCCGTCGTTCTGCAGCCGCATCGGCGGTGACCTCCTCGGCCAGCCCGATCCCGAGCCCCAGAAAGACGAAGATCAAATGCTGCACGGGGTACATGACGAACGCCCACTCATACTTCAGGTGCAGCCCGACCATCAGCAGCGACATGCCGATCCCCAGCAAATATTCGCCGCGCTTGTCCTTGCGGTTCCGGAACGCGGTCCGAAGGATCTTCACGATCCCGCTTCCGATGAAAAGGACCAGCAGGATCGCACTCACCATCCCGGTTTCGGCGGTGACGAGCAGGTAGCTGTCATGCACGTTCGTCGAGCGGCTGCCCGAGGTCGCGTTGACGCCGGCGCGCGTCGCGTAATTGCCGATATTGCTGATGACGACGTAGCAATTGGCGCCGACCCCGGCCGGATAGTCCTTGATCATCATCCAGGCGGCTTGCTTGAACGCGGCGCGCTCGGCATTGCTGCTCTCGACATTGTTCGAATGCGCCCGCTTGCTGATCGTCGCGATCCCGATCGGCGTGACCACCACCGCCGCCAGGGTCGCCAGCGCGAAGATCTGCCGCTTCTGCGGCGTCCAGCGCCAGATGCTCGAGATCACCAGCAACGCCCCCATCCCGGCGGCACCGAAGGCGAGCGTCGCGCGCGAGGCGGTCAGCACGTCGATCGCGAGCGCCATGACCGGCCCGAGCTTCGCATACCAGCCACGCGTCTTGGCGAGCGCCAGCGACAGCGCGGGAATACCGACGAGGTTGGTCACCAGGCCGAGCAGGTTCTGCGCACCCATCGTCCCGCTCGCCTGCAACACGCCCGAGAAATGCTGTTGCAGCGCAAAGGCGAGCTGGATGCACAGCGCCACCACACCGCCGGCGACGATCGCCTTGAAGGCGTTCGGATTGCTCGACAAGCGGCGCGCGGCGAGCAGCAGGATCAGCATCCGGACGAGCTGTGCCGCGAAGCCAAGCGCCGCCAATTTGTCGATCGCCCAGCTCGCGCTCACCGCGACGATGGCGATATAGGCGATGAACAGCCATATCCAGGGCACGCGCTTCTTGCGACGCGGCGTCGCGACGAGCACCGCGATCGCCAGTGCATCGACGATCGAAACCTCGATCCCCTTCGTATGCCCCGGCCAATAGGGAAACGACACCGGCGCGACATAGAGGTGAAGCGGCGCGAGCAGGAACGGCAGCGCGCCCAGCGCGAACATGATCGCCGGCTGGTAACGAGGCTGGCGGGCGTATGTCGCGAACAGCGGGCAGAGGCCCACCAGGAGCAAGAGAAAACCCATTTCAAGGCGACGCGTCTCCAGCATTCGACAGGCGCCGCGGCGTGACGACCACGTTGTCGTCGCCATCTTCCGGCACCATGGAGTGGCCGATACAGGCCCGAAAGCCCGATACAACCGAAAACTCCACCGCCGCCTTCATGCGGAGGAAGGCCAGAATATCCCGTTAATAGAAAGCAGAGCGGCCAGCCGCCCTTTTGGCGTCATTGCGCGTCATGCGACGACCGATCGGCACGGACGGGGTGGATGGCACACCCCGTCCGCGAAAGGCATCAGATCACGCCGGCCTTCATCTGCTTGATCGCATGGTCGGCGGCGCGCGCGGTCATCGCCATGAAGGTCAGCGACGGGTTGACGCACGACACCGACGCCATCTGCGCACCATCGGTGACGAACAGGTTCGGCGCATCGTGCGCCTGGTTCCACCCGTTCAGCACCGAGGTGTTCGGATCACGCCCCATGCGCGCGCCGCCCATTTCGTGGATGGCCTCGCCCGGAACATGCTTGCCGCGCCCACCGGTGACGTTGACCAGCCCGGCGCGGCGCAGCATCAGCTGCCCCTGCTCCAGCGCGTCGTCCATCATCTTGATTTCGTTGTCGCGGAACGTCACGTCGAAGCGCAGCAGCGGGGTCCCGAAGCGATCCTGCTTGTTGAAGTTCAGCATGACGCGATTGTCGTCATAGGGCAGGCATTCGCCGAAAGCGCCCATCGAGAACTTCCACGGGCCATATTCGCGCATCCCGTGCTTCATGTCGGCGCCGAACCCATCGACCATCGCCGGCTGGCGGAACGCCTGCCCCTGATAGCCATAGCCACGCTTGAACGGCAGCTCTTCGGTCTTGAGATTGCGGAAGCGCGGCACATAGACGCCGCCCGGCCGCCGGCCATATTCGATCAGCTCGGTCATGCCGGGAATTTCGCCCTGCACGCCGACGCGGAAGATATGGTCCATCACCGCGCTGCCCAACGCGCCGTTCGAGTGGAACCAGCTGCGCTCGCTGTCCTTCGGGCGCGAGTTGAGCAGGATGTGCAGCGAGCTCATCGCCGACGCACACAGGAACACCATCCGCGCCTGCACCACCTCCGCACGCCCGGTCTTGGCGTCGACCATGCGAACGCCGGTGACGCGCTTCTTCGCCGGATCGTACTCGAGGTTGGTGACCCACGTATCCGAACGCAGCGTCAGCCGTCCGGTCGCGCGCGCCGCCGGCAGCGTCACCGCCTGCGTCGAGAAATACGCGCCGAAGCTGCACCCGTGGCTGCACTGAGACCGCTTCTGGCAGCGCGTACGGTTCTGCTCGGGCTTGTCCTCGGTGATGTTGCTGAGCCGCGCGTTGATCAGCTTGCGGCCCGGGAACTCGCCTTCCAGTCGCCCCTTCAGCCATTTCTCCGCGACGTTCATCGGGAACGGCGGCATGAACTCGCTGTCGGGCAGATAGTCGAGGTTCTCCTTGCCCCCGGACACGCCGATATATTTCTCGACATAGCTGTACCACGGCGCGACGTCGTCATAGCGGATCGGCCAGTCGACCCCCACGCCCTCGCGCTTGTTCGCCTCGTAATCGGTCGGCGCCCAGCGGAAGCTCCACCGCCCCCACGTCAGCGATTTGCCACCGACCACCGACGGGCGCACCCAGTTGAACTTGTTCGGCGCGTCGTAGTCGTAGGGGTTGAGGCGATCGTTGATGAAGAACGGTTGCGTGCTGGGCGACACCCAGCCGTTGAGCGCGAAATAATCGCGCTTGGCGAGCGCGGCGGGCATCTTGTCGCGCGCCGGGATCTCATAGGCGGGCTTGCCGTCGAAAGGATAATCCTCGCCATGTTCGACCATCCGGCCACGGTCGACCATCAGGACGCGCAGGCCCTTTTCGGTAAGCTCCTTCGCCGCCCAGCCGCCGCTGATGCCGGAGCCGATGACGATTGCGTCGAAACGATCTGTAGCTGCCATGATCTATATGCCCGCCTTAGGGAGGTTCGGGAGGAGGTGCGCCCACCCAGGTGGACGCCGTGTCGGTCAGGCCGAGAAGATGCGCTTGACCTTCGCATAGGGGTAAGCGCCGTCATATTCGCCGGGCACCGGCAGATACTCGCGCTCCTGCGTGATCCCGACCTCGGACGTAAAATAGCCGGTGATCACCAGCTGCTTGAACGCCGGGAAGAACTCCGTCGCGCCCGGCAGCTTGTCGTTCATGGCGAGCGTCAGTAACGCATCCTGCTGCGCCGCGGTCGCCTTGACCGCCGGGACGCGGTAGTCCGCCATGCTGCGCGCGTCGATCGCCGCCAGGCCGCCGAAGATCGTCGCCCGCTCGTCGTCGATCGCCCAGTCGCCGAGCATATGCTCGATATAGGCGGGCACGCCCGCGGTGATCGCGCCCGGCGTGTCGGTGGTCGGCATCACCCGCTCGCTGAGCGCCGCGACCAGCGCCCGCTGCGCAGCGGTGAAGACCGGTGCGGGCGGCCCGGTGTTGATGACGGGATCGGGCTTATAGGCGACCGCGCGCGCGAGCGGGGCAAAGGCGCTCGCCCCGAACGCCGCAACCATCGCGGCCAGCGTCTCGCGACGGCCGATCATCGCGACGCCTCGCGCCCGCGACATGCGTGAGCCTGGCTCATAAACATCCCCACCCGTTGATTTTGTTAGCGCAATCTTTCCACGCTCCGGCCGCCTAGTCAATGCGGCGAACGTCTGAGCCAGATCAGCCACATGCCCGCCATTAACCTTATTTCAGCAAGCATTTGTCATTGACGAGCTACACCCGGCTCGTTCGCGAGCGCTACATCTCGTCATGCCGCTCGCGTCCGGGCGGCTTCTTATTCAATCCGGGAAGGAGGTTCTTGATGACGACACGCGGCCTATCGGCATGGTTCGGCCTAGGTTCCAGCCTTCTGGCGATCCTCGTCGCCGTCGAGCGCCCACACTGGTTCGGCCTCGCCGCTGCCGCCCCGACGGTCGCGACGACGCAAACCGCAGCGCCCGCCGGCGTCACCGCGCGCTCCGCGCCGTGGCTCATCAAGCGCGACGGCGCGGCGCAGCGCTGACCGGGCACGCCGGTCGCCACGCCGCGCCAGTCTTCCGCTACTCGCCGCCAGCCGCGCGCTGCTGCGCGGCACGCTCGGTGAGCGTCTTCAGCGTTTCGTCGAATCGCCCTTCCCGCTCGGCCTGACGCAGGAACTGCACCTCGTCGACGAGGATCTCGCGCGGGGTCGGCTGTTGCAGGAACTGCGCGGTGACCGCATCGGCGAACGCTTCCAGCGGCATGTAGCCCGGGCGATGCGCCTGCCCTGGCGTCAGATCGGTCTGCACCCCCGGCGGTGCCAGCTCGATCACCTCGACCTTCCCCGCCAATTGCGTCCGCAGCGACACCGTATACGAGTGGATCGCCGCCTTGGTCGCCGAATAGGTCGGCGCGGCGACCAGCGGAACATACGCCAGCCCCGAGGTAACCGTCACGATCGCGGCATCAGGCTGCGCGATCAGATGATCCGTCAGCGCATTGGTCAGGCGGATCGGCCCGAGAATGTTGATCTCCACCGTCGCCTCGGCATCCCGCAGGTCACGACGCGCCGTCAGGTCCTCGAACTTCATGATCCCGGCGTTGTTGAACAGCACGTTCAGCTTCGGGAAGTCCGCAACGATCGCCTCCGCGAACGCCTCGACTCCCGCCGCATCCTCGACGTCCAGCGTCCGCACGTGGAGACGCTCGCGCCCCGCAGCGGCCTTCTCGAGTGCGTCGCGCCGCCGCCCGGCGATGATGACGGTATCGCCGCGGTCGTGGAAGCGGTGCGCCAGCGCCTCGCCGATACCGCTGCCGCCGCCCGTCATCAGGATCGTATTGCCACTGGTCTTCATCGTTGCTCGCTCCGCCTCCGCCGGCGCGCCTCGCGACCAGCGCGCATCATAACGTCATGATGATATTGCTTGTTTCCACGGCCGACGCGGCTCGTCGCGTCCTGAACCCGGATCGACCGCCGCACCGCAAGCCCGGCGGGACGCTTCCTTGATCGGGATCACCAAGCTAGATCGCGCGTTAACCTTCCCCGAACATTAATGGACTCCATGACCGATCCTTCCCCGACCATGGCCGACGATCTTCCGCCGGGGCTTGGCTTCCTGGCCGGTGGCGGTGCGGCGACGAAGTTGATCCTCGCGCGCGACTGGCGTGATCACCCGCTCGGGCCACCGCAGACATGGCCATCGGCGTTCAAGACCGCGCTCAGCCTGCTGCTCAACTCGCCCGAATCGATGATCCTGTGCTGGGACGCGGACGAGCTGTTCTTCTTCTTCAACGAAACCTATTTCCCGCTGCTCGGGCCCCGGCTCGACTGGGCGATGGGCACGCCGATGCGCGAGGTCTGGGCGGATGCCTGGGAACAGGCACGCCCGATCGTCGATGACGCCTTCGCGGGCCGCAGCCAGCGGTTCGTTGACCTGCCGTGGAAACTCGCCACCGATCGCGGCGCGGCGGATACGTGGTGGAGCTTCTCCTATTCGCGCGTCCTCGACGATCTCGGCGCAAGGGTCGGGCTGTTCATCTTCACCAACGAGACGACGCAGCGCGTGCTGGCGGACCGCGCGCTTACCGAAAGCCGCGCCGAACTGGTGCGGCTCAACGCCGATCTCGCCCGACAGGTCGCGGAGCGCACCGCCGAGCGCGACCGGATGTGGAACGCCTCCCCCGATCTGATGGTCGTGGTCGCGCCTGACGGACGCTATCGCTCGGTCAACCCGGCCTGGACCGACATCCTCGGCTATGCCCCCGGAGAGTTGATCGGGATCGACGCGCTGGCGCTGGTCCATCCCGACGACCTGACCAGCGCCGTGGTTGCGCTGGCCGCCGCGCAGAGCGGCACGATGCCGACCTTCGAGACCCGGTTCCGCCACCGCGATGGCAGCTATCGCTGGCTGCAATGGGTCGCGGCACCCGGTGAAACCGAGGTGTTCGCGATCGGCCGCCACGTCACCGACGCAAAGGAAGCGGCGGACCAGCTAAGGCGCACCACGGAGCAGCTCAGCCAGGCGCAGAAGATGGAGGCGATCGGGCAGCTGACGGGCGGGGTCGCGCACGATTTCAACAATCTGCTGACGATCATTCGCGGATCGGTCGAGCTGTTGCGCCGCCCCGATCTGTCGCCGGAAAAGCGCGATCGCTATGTCGAGGCGATCAGCGACACCGCAACGCGCGCCGCCAAGCTGACCGGGCAATTGCTCGCCTTCGCCCGCCGACAGGCGTTGACCCCCGAGTTGCTCGACATCGGCGCCGCGGTCGCTGAGATCGCCGAGATGGTGCAGACGCTGATCGGCGCGAGCGTCACCTTGCATGTCGATGCGCCGTCGACCCCCTGCCTCGCCGAGGTCGATCGCAGCCAGTTCGAAACCGCTCTGGTCAATCTCGCGATCAATGCGCGCGATGCGATGGACGGACAGGGTACGCTGCGGATCATCGTATCGCCCGCCACGGAGATCCCCTCGCTGCGCGGGCATCACGGGATCAGCGGTGAATTCCTGTCGGTAACGGTGATCGACGACGGTGCAGGCATCGCCCCCGACGCGCTCCCGCATATCTTCGAACCATTCTTCACCACCAAGGAGGTCGGCCGGGGCACCGGGCTCGGGCTGAGCCAGGTGATCGGCTTCGCCAAGCAATCCGGCGGTGACATCAGCGTCGCCAGCGAATCCGGCCACGGCACCAGCTTCACCCTCTATCTGCCCCGCGTCAGCGAGGGCCGCGCCGCCGCCAGCCGGATCGAGGACGACGGCCCCGCCGACGGTCAGGGCGCCTATGTGCTGCTGATCGAGGACAATGACGAGGTCGGGCAATTCGCCACCGCCGCGCTCAACGAACTCGGCTATCGCAGCCTGCTCGCCACCAACGCGATCGATGCGCTGGCGCTGCTCGAAACCGACGCCGCGCGCTTCGATATCGTCTTCTCCGACGTCGTGATGCCGGGGATGAACGGCGTCGAATGCGCGACCCGCATCCGCGAGTCCTACCCAACGCTGCCTATCGTGCTGACCAGCGGCTATGCGCATGTGCTCGCCGAGAATTGGCAGCATGGCTTCGAGCTGCTCCACAAGCCGTATTCGATCGAACAATTGTCACGCGTGCTGCGCGGCGCCGTCGCACGCAGCGCGCGTTTGCGAGGCCGGTAAGGAACCCTTGCCGTCACCTCGCGTCTCGCACTGAGCGAAGGAGACGGCGTGGGCGAGACGGAAGAAAAGAGTTGGCGCGACAATATCGTGCTGTTTGGCGCACTCGCCGCCAACCTCGGGATCGCAGTGGCCAAGTTCGTCGCGGCGGCGATCACCGGCTCGTCGTCGATGCTGACCGAGGGGGTGCACTCGGTCGTTGACAGCGGCAATCAGGTGCTGCTGCTCTACGGACAGCGTCGCGCGCGCCGTCCCGCCGATGCCGCCCACCCGTTCGGCTACGGCCGTGAGCTATATTTCTGGGCGTTCGTCGTCGCGATCCTGATCTTCGCGATCGGCGCGGGCGTGTCGGTCTACGAGGGCTATCTCCACGTCATCGAGCCTGAGCCGCTGACCGACCCGCTCGTCAACTATATCGTGCTCGGCATCGCGACGCTGATGGAAGGCGCATCCTGGACGATCGCGATGCGCGAGTTCAACCAGACGCGTGGCGAGATGGGCTGGTGGCAGGCGATCCACGAGTCCAAGGATCCCGCCGGGTTCATGGTGCTGTTCGAGGATAGCGCGGCGCTGATCGGGCTGGTGGTGGCGGCGATCGGCGTGTGGTGCAGCCATTATCTCAACGACCCGCGGCTCGACGGCGTCGCCTCGATCGTGATCGGCGCGATCCTCGCGGCGGTGGCGGTGCTGCTGGCGCGCGAGGCCAAGGGTCTGCTGATCGGCGAGCGTGCCGATCCGGCGGTGATCGCCCGCGCGCGCGCGATCGTCGCGGCGCATCCGGAAATCGCCGCGGTCAACCATGTCCGCACGGTGCATACCGCGCCCGAGATGGTCTTCGCGGCGATCAGCGCCGATTTCCACGACGACCTGTCGATGGGCGATGCCGAAACGCTGATCGAGACGATCGAAACCGAGCTGCGCACCGCCTTGCCGCAACTCAAGTCGATCTACATCCGCCCGGAAAAGCAAGCGGACGCGGTAACGTTCTAACCTCCCCACCCTTCAGCGGTGGAGCAGTGTCTCACCGAGACCGATGCCCCACCCCCGAGGGGAAGGGCCGCAGCTTCGCCTTGGCGTGCGATCCATCAAAGCTGACGTGTACCCCGGCGAAGGCCGGGGCCCAGTTGGGGGACGCTGCTGATCCGCATCGCGCTACGTTTCCTCCGCCTTCGCCGGGGTACGAAGACGGATCGTTCAAGGCAGCTGGATCAAACGCTAAGACACGATGGGATGTCATCGCTCCAACCCGATATATGTAACGCTAGGAAGATCTACCCCTCTTTCACCCCCGGCGATCCACCCCGCCGAGCCGCCGCAAACAACCGCGCGAACGCCGCCTCATCGATCACGCCGACCACGAGCAAGGATCCGGCAAGATAGCCCGGCGTCCCCGGCAGCACGATCGACGCCGCCTCCGCCGCGTGCCGCGTGAGCTGCGCGTCGATCTCCGCCCCGTGCGCCGTCAGATCGGCCTCGACGCGCGTCCAGTCGCCGCCCGCCTCGACCACAGCGCCGCGCAGCTGCGCCGTGTCGAGCCTTCCCGCCTCGGTCATCAGGATGTGATGCAGCCGCGGATAAATCCCCTGCCGCGCAGCGCAAAGCGCCACCCGCGCCGCGCGGACCGACGGCGCACCGAAGATCGGCCAGTCCTTGAACAACAGCCGCACATCGCCATCCCCGGCGACGGCGGCGTTGAGCGCGGCGAAACCGTGGCGACACGCCGGGCAGCGATAATCGCTGAACACCGCGAGCGACAGCGAAGCCCCCGCCGGCCCGATCGCCGGCGCGAACGGATCGTCGAGGATCCCGGCCACTGCACCCGAGGCACGCACGTCGCGCCCGACCGGCGCGGTATCCGACAACACGCGTCCGATCGCCCAGCCGCCGACACCCGCCGCGCCGAGCGTCAGCAGCGCGCGCCGATCGATGCGCGGTCGATGATGTGGGGCAGGCTCCATGCAAGGGAATGGTCGCGCAACCGGCGATCCCGAACAAGCCCCCGCCAAGCGACACGATTACCGTGTCACCCCGACTCCATAGAAATCGAGCGCGTGGCCGCCGAAAATGCCTTCAGCCGCTTCGGGACAATGCCGCGCGACATAGGATGCGATCACGTCATGCACCGCGCTATACTCGGCGGCGAGCAGGCACACCGGCCAGTCCGATCCCCACATCACCCGCTCCGGCCCGAAGACGGCGAAGACATGGTCGAGGTAGCGTTCCAGATCGTCCGCGCTCCAGCGCGCATGATCGGCCTCGGTCACCAGCCCCGACACCTTGCACATCACCCCTGCGCAGTTCGCTACGTCCGCCAGCCGCTCTGCCCACGGCTGCCATCCGCCCGACGCGATCGCGGGCTTGGCGGCATGGTCGAGCACGAAGCGCCCCTCCCCGACCCGGTCGAGGAACGCCGGCACGGTCGCGAGCTGCCGATGGTCGACGAGCAGATCGTAAGTGAGCCCGTGCGATGCGACAGCCCGCACCCCGCGAACGAAGGCGTCGCCCAACAGGAAGTCGGCATCGGGCTCATCCTGTACGACATGGCGGTAACCGACCAGCAACGGCGCGCCGTCCGCCACCAACCGTTCGGCGATATCGTCGGCGCGCAGGTCGACCCAGCCGACCACTCCGACGATTGCGGCACAGCGTGCCGCCGCATCGAGCAACATCCGCGTTTCTTCGGGCACCTGCCGCGCCTGCACTGCGATTGCGCCTGCTATTTTACGCGAGGCGAGCGCACCGGTGAGCGCATCCGTGTCGAAATCGCGCGCGATCGCGCTACCGGGATCGATCCAGCCGAACGCCGCCGGATCGTAGCGCCACAGGTGATGATGCGCGTCGATGCGCGGCGTCTGGGTCATCGCCTGTCCTTCAGTCCGCCAGATGATGCCCGAGCGTCAATGAGATACGCCCCGCCGCCGCCTGCAACAGCCCGTCGACCGCATCCAGCTTCACCCGCTGCGACCCGTCGATCAGTTCCAGATACGGTACCGTCAACGCCCCCACGATCTCGCCACTGAACGCGAACACCGGGTAACTGACGTCGGTAACACCCTGAGTTATTGGGCTTTGCCGACGATCGAACCCTTGCCGCCGCACGATCGCAAGACGTTCCTCAAGCCACTCCATGTCGACCGGCGTGCCCTGCGCCGCCGCCGCCTCCGCGACGATCCGCTGCACGCGTTGCGGCGAGGAGAACGCGAGCAACACCTGTCCCGAACAGCTACGGATCATGTCGATCGCCGCACCCAGCCGCAGTGAAAAGCCCCGCATTCCAGGGTTTTCCTCGCGGGCGATCACCAGGCCATAGCCGCCGTTCGGCACGACGAAATGGCACGATTGCTCGGTCTCGGCGGCGAGTTGCTGCATCTCCGGGGTCGCCGCACGCGTCAGATGCTGCGCCGGGGTCGCGCGATAGGCGAGATCGAGGATCTTGTACGACACCGTGTAGCGGTCGTTGACCGGCGAGCGCTGCAGATAGCCGATCTGCTCCATCACGACGACGATCCGGAACAGCTCGCCCACGGAGCGACCGAGCGCCGCCGCCATGTCGGTGACCAATGCGCCCTGTGGATAGGCGGAGAGCAGATCGAGGATTTCGAACGCTTTTTCCAGCGCGGGCGCCGCGTAGGTGGTCTGTTTCGGCCGCGCCTCCCCTTCGATGTCGGCCTGTTTGCGCGCGCGTGCCACCGGCGTCAGACCCGTACGCGGGCGCGGACCGCATAGGTCAGCACCACAAGGAAACACGCCGCCGGCACCAGCATCGCCGCCGCGATCCCCGCCCGATCCGAGACGAAGCCGATCACCCCAGTCAGCACCGCGCCGCCGATGATCGCCATGATGATGAGCGACGAACCGAGCCGGCGCAGCGGCCCGAGCGTTTCCACCCCGAGCGCGAAGATCGTCGGAAACTGGATCGACATGAAGAAGCTGGTGGCCACGAGCGCATAAAGCCCGACCGTCCCACCGATCAATGCCGCAACGCTCGCCAGCCCGGCAGAGATCAGCGCGAAGATCGCCAGCAGGCGCGCGGGCGCGATCCACGCCATCAACGTCGTGCCGACGAACCGCCCGCCTGCGAACAACAGCAGCGAAATGAACAGCATGTCCGCGCCCTGCCGCTCGTTCCAGCCGAGCGCCCCCTGCGCGTAGCGGATCGTGTAGCTCCACAATCCGACCTGCGCGCCGACGTAGAAGAATTGCGCGATCACCGCGCCGATCAGTCGTGGATGGTGCAGCAGGTCGGCGAAGCGCTGCGTCTTCGCTTCCGCCGGCACGTCGCGCACCGCGGTGTTGCGCGGAAACGCCGTCAACGCGGCGGCGAAGGCGAACAGCAACACGATCGCCGCGATCGCCAGATACGGCGTCGCGACCGCCTGTACCTCGTTGCGATAGAAGGCTTCGCGCGCAGCGGCGTTCATGCCGGCGAGCGTCGCCTCGTCATGCTCGATCCCCGACAGGATGAAGTTGCGACCGATCAGGATGCCGGTGATCGCGCCGAACGGATTGGCGGCCTGCGCCCAATTGAGCCGTCGCGTCGCGGTCGCGGGATCGCCCAATTCGGTCATCAGCGGATTGGCGGAGGTCTCCAGGAACGCCAGCCCCGCGGCGATCACGAACAAGGCGAACAGGAACAGCTGATAGGCACTGATCGCCGCAGCCGGATAGAAGAGCAGCGCGCCAAGGCCATAAAGCAGCAAGCCGGTGACGATCGCCGCCTTGTAGCCGAAACGCCGCAACACGATCGACGCCGGGATCGCAAACACGAAATAGCCGAGGTAGAACACCTGCTGCACGAAGCTGGTGCCGAAATCCGACAGGGTGAACGCCTTCTTGAACTGCGCGATCAGGATGTCGTTGAGATTGTTCGCCATCCCCCACAGGAAGAACAGCGAGGTGGTGATGACGAGCGCCGGCAGCCAGCGCCGCGCGCCGCCCGTTTCGCGCATATCCTCCGCGCGGGGATGATCCTCCAGCGGAGGGGAGCCTTGCCACGCCATTGCCGTCATCCTCTTTTCGCTGAGCCGGGTCGTCGCGCCCGCGCTTCGTCAGAACGTCACGATCGCCTTGAGAACATGGTCCGCCTCCGCAATCAACTGCGGCATTCGCACGGGCAGATCGTCGGCTTCGACGCTATGCGTGTGGAGCGCGTCGGTCGGGATGTCACCACTACGAATTGCGGCGAGCACCCGCGCGAAGTCGCTCGCCAGCGCGTTGCGGCTGGCGATCAGCGTCGTCTCGCGGCGGTGGAACTCGGGATCGGCAAAGATCAGATCGTCGGGCACGACGCTGACCAGCACGTAACTGCCGCCATTCGCGACATATCCGAGCCCGGCGCGCATCGCATGGATGTTGCCGGTCGCATCGAACACACAATCGAAAAAGTCGCCGTCGGTGCGTTCCGCCAGCGCTTCGCGGATCCCGCCATCGACCGTCACGACATCGTCAAACCCCAGCCGCTCGCGCGCATGGTCGAGCCGCGACGAACGCGTATCGATGATCGTTACCCGCGCGCCATCGAGCCGCGCGAACAATGACACCGCGACGCCGATCGGCCCCGCCCCCGCCACCAGCACGCGGTCGCCAGCGGACAGCTTCGCGCGCGCCACGGCGTGAGCGCCGATCGCGAGAAATTCGACCATCGCCGCCTGTTCGAGCGTCAGGTCGTCCGCTGGGATCACTGCGCGTTCGGGCACCGCGATGACATCCTGCATTCCGCCATCGGTGTGGACGCCGAGCACCGCGATCCGCGTGCAGCAATTGGGTTTCCCCTTGCGGCACGCCACGCACGTACCGCACGATAGATACGGGTTGATCGTCACACGCTGCCCGATGCGCAACGCCGATCCATCCGGCACCGCCGCGATCTCACCGGCCAGTTCATGCCCCATGACGCGCGGATAGGAGAGGAACGGCTGATTGCCCGCGAAGATATGATAATCGGTGCCGCACAGTCCGACGCGCCGCATCCGGATCAGCACCTCGCCTGCCGCCGCGATCGGTGCATCGCGCTCGACGCGTTCCAGCGCAAATGGCTCGCGGCACACTATCGCGCGCATCACTGAGTTCCTCTTCCTAGCCTGCTTTCATATATGAGACCTTGTTTCCCGATAGGCAACATGAAGATCGCGGCGTGCCGATATCGCTCCTCGATCCGAGGATCCGCTTCGTCGTCCTACTCCGACAGAAAGCAGGCTGCCGGATCAAGTCAGGACGACGCAGCTGACTGACGCTCCGGCTTATGCCATCCGCTCGCGCACCACCTGTTCCAGCACGGTCAATGGCATCGCGCCGAGCGTCAGCACGCGGTGGAACTCCTTGGGATCCCACTTCGCCCCCGCCTTGCGCTTCGCCTCGTCGCGCAGCCGCGTCCAGACGGTGTGGCCGATCTTGTAGCTGCACGCCTGCCCCGGCCAAACCGTATAGCGATCGATCTCGCCCTGGCTGCGACCGCGCGCGATCCCGGTGGTGGCGATCAGATAATCGGTCGCCTTCTCCCGGCTCCAGCGCTTGGCGTGCATCCCCGAATCGACCACCAGCCGGGTCGCGCGGAACAGCAAAGATTGCAGGTAACCGACCTGCCCGAGCGGATCGCCGTCATACATTCCCATCTCGTCGGCGAGCTGCTCCGAATAGAGCGCCCATCCCTCCGAATAGCCCGAATAGAAGCCGCGCCGCCGGATTAGCGGAATGTCCTGGCTCTCCAGCGCCGACATCACCTGCAGATGATGCCCCGGCACCCCTTCGTGATAGCTGAGCGTCGCCAGCCCGAACTTCGGCCGGTCGAACGTGTCGCGCAGGTTGATGAAATAGATCGCCGGCCGCGATCCGTCGAGCGACGCCGACTGATAATAGCCGCCCGGCGCGCCGGCCTGGATCGCCTCGGGCACGCGGCGCACCTCGACCGGCGCACGCGGCAGGATCGCGAATTGCTCGGGCAGCCGCTTCGTCATCGCCGCGACCTGCGCACGCAGTTGTTCGAGCAGCGCCTCGCGCCCCGGATCGGTGTTCGGATAAAGCTGATCCGGACGCTTGTTGAGCGCCACAAGCCGCTCGCCGACCGTGCCCTGCGTCATGCCCTGCTTGCGCAGGATGCCATCGATCCGCGCGCCGATCTCCGCGACCTGCGCGAGCCCGAGCCGGTGGATGTCGTCGCCGGTCATATCGGTGGTGGTCGCCGCGCTCGCCGCTGCGGCATAATAGCCCTCGCCACCCGGAAGGCGCCACACGCCGGCATCGTGTACCGCACGCCCGCGCAACTCCGTTACCAACGCCCGTTGACGGTCGAGCGCGGGAAAGACGCGCTCGGTCATCAGCTTCGTCACCGCTGCGGCACGATCGGCAGGCAGGTTCGCCGCCTTCAGCTTGGCGGCGAGGTCGGTCGCCGGTCCGGTCGCATCGGCGGCCTTGTCGCGCACCGCCGCGAGTTGCTTGAGTGTCGTATCGAGGATGTAGTCGGGCGCGAACACGCCCTTGCCCGCGTCGGCCCGCTGGCGCTCGGTCTCGGCGTCGATCACCGGCCCCCAGGCGGTGACACGCGCGACATAGGCATCGGCATCGGCGGCGTCGCGCACGCGGTGCTGATTGGCGAGGAAGTCGGGCACATCGCGATACGCGCCGGTCAACTGCGTCAGCACATAGGGCGCGTACCGTCCCGCGCTTGCGCCGAAGTCGTAACGCTCGCCTGCCAGCATCCGGTCGAGGCTATAGGCGACGATATCGTAATCGAGCCGCGCGGCATCGCCGAGCGTGTCGCGCGGGATTGCCTGCAACGCCGCGCGTTCGGCGCGAGCGCGTGCGAAGTCGCGCAATTCCCCGGCGCGGCTCGCATCCGATAGCCGCGACTTCAGCGCGGCGCGCGTACCCGTATCGAGCCCCAGCGACGTCGCCTGCTCCGGGCTCTGGTCGAGCCGCGCATAGAAGAAACGGTCGAGCAACGCGCGAAGCTCGGCATCGCGCGGCCCGGTCTTCGCGGCGGCAGCCGCGGCACGGGGCAAGGTGGCGAGCGCCGCCGCGGCGCTGGCGGAGGCGAGGAACTGGCGACGACGCATGCGGACTCTCGGTCTTGTTATGGCAGCCAGACTGACGTTCGCACCCGACTTTGTCGAGCGCAGCCAGCCGCTTGACCGGCAATCCGCATTTTTCGGGTCACGAAGGGCGACAAAGCCCGCCCGGCCTGCGTAAAGTCGAGGCATGGCGATTGGACTGCACAACGAAGGCTTCTCGGACGCGTTGGTGGTGCTGGGTGCGGCAGGGCTGGTGATCCCGGCGTTCGCACGGTTCCGGATCAGCCCGGTGATCGGCTTCATCCTCGTCGGCGCGCTGGTCGGCCCCGCCGGGCTCGGCGCGCTCGTGCCGCGTGCGCCATGGCTTTATTATTTCACGATTTCCGACCCGGACTCGATCGAGCCGTTCGCCGAATTCGGGATCGTGCTGCTGCTGTTTTCGATCGGACTAGAACTCTCGTTCCGACGATTATGGGCGATGCGGCAATTGGTGTTCGGCACCGGACCAGCGGCGCTGGTCGGCTCAGCGGCGCTGGTTGGGGTCGCGCTGCACCTGATGGGGCAAAGCTGGGGCGGATCGGCGGGGCTCGGCCTCGCGCTCGCATTGTCGTCGACCGCGCTGGTGCTGCCATTGGTCGGGACCACCAGCCCGGTCGGGCGCGGCGCGTTCGCGATCCTGCTGTTTCAGGACCTCGCGCTCGTGCCGATCATCTTCGCGCTGGGTGCGATGGCGCCGACCGCCAGCGACGAAGGCTGGGTCGGCATCGCCGGGGTGGCGTTGCGCGGCGGGCTGACCGTGGTCGCGATGTACGTCGGCGGCCGGCTCGTGCTGCCCCGCTTGTTTGCGCAGGCGGCGCGCACCAAAAGCCCCGAACTCTTCCTTGCCGCCTCGCTGCTGGTGGTGATCGTCGCCAGCGTCGCGACCACCGCGGCGGGGCTGTCGCCGATCGTCGGCGCGTTGCTGGCGGGGCTGCTGATCGCCGAAACCGAATATCATAGCGAGGTCGAGGTGATGACCGCGCCGTTCAAGGGCCTCGCGCTCGGCGTGTTCCTCATCACCGTCGGCATGAGCCTCGATCTCGGCGCGATCGCGCGCAACTGGATGCCGCTGCTCGCGGCGGTGCTCGGCGTGGTCGCGGTCAAGGCGGTGGTCACTTATCTGCTCTTGCGCGTCGCCAATGCACGTCCGGGGATCGCGGCGGAGACAGGGATGCTGATGGGTAGCCCGTCGGAGACGACGCTGATCGTGCTCGCCACCGCGGCGCAGGCGCAGCTCATCACGGCCGCTACCGCCAGCTTCTGGCAGACCGTCACCGCGATTGGGCTGACGATCACGCCGCTGCTCGCGCTGCTCGGCCGCGTGATCGCGCGGCGTATCGAGAAGCGCGACGGCGCGCGCCCCGATACGCTCGACCATACCGAGGGCCAGCGGGCGGTGGTGTTCGGCTTCGGCCGTGTCGGGCGGATGGTCGCGGACATGCTGGCGCGCCACGAGCAGCACTATGTCGCGGTCGAGGCCGACATCGATGCGGTGACGCAGGCGCGCGCGGGCGGCTATCCGATCATCTTCGGCGATGTCGCGCGCGGCGAACTGCTGGAGCGGCTCGACCTGTCGAACGCGCGTGTGCTGATCCTGACGATGGACGATCCGGTGCTGACGGTGCGGCTGACCAAGCGGTTGCGCGCCGCTTTCCCGGAACTGCCGATCATCGCCCGTGCGCGCGATACGGCTCATGCCGCCGAACTCTACAAGGCCGGGGTGACCGATGCGGTGCCCGAAACGCTCGAAAGCTCGCTGCAATTGTCAGAGGCGGTGCTCGTCGACCTAGGCGTCGCGATGGGTCCGGTGATCGCCTCGATCCACGAGAAACGCGAGGAACTGCGTGAGACGATCCGCCGCACCGCGATGCTCGAGCGGCAGCCGCGCATCAGGCGCATCCGGCGCAGCGATGAAATCCGACCCGCTTGAGGCCGAACGGTCGCGATTTTGCCGCACATCGTGGGTAGCGCACGGATCATGAACCCCTCCGACCTGCGCGTCGCCTTCGTAAGCGGCAATTACAATTACGTGCGCGACGGCGCGAACCAGGCGCAGAACCTGCTGGTCGGCTACCTCCTCGACCAGGGCGTGAAGGTGCGCGTCTACTCGCCGACCACGCCGACTCCGGCGTTCGAGGCACGCGGTACGGTGGTCGACGTCCCCGCGATTCCGATGCCGGGCGGGCGCGGCGAATATAAGCTCGGCCGCGGACTGCCCGCCAAGCCGCGTCGCGACATGGAGGCATTCGATCCGCATTTGGTGCACGTCTCCGCGCCCGAGTTCCTCGGCCATGCCGCGGTCACCTGGGCGCGGCGGCGCGGCGTGCCGGTGGTGGCGACGGTCCACACGCGCTTCGAGACCTATTTCCAATATTACGGCCTGTCGCTGGTCCAGCCATTGATCGTCGCGATCCTGCGCCGCTTCTACAATCGCGCCGACCGCGTGCTGGTGCCGACCCCGTCGATGGCGCAGGTGGTGCGCGACCTGGGGGTCACCTCGCCGATCTCGATCTGGGGCCGCGGCGTCAATCACCGCCGCTTCCACCCCGACGTTCGCGATCTCGCATGGCGGCGTTCACTGGGAATCGCCGACGACGAAGTGACGATCGGCTTTCTCGGCCGGCTGGTGCTCGAAAAAGGATTGGGCGTGTTCGCCGAGGTGCTCGCCCGCCTCGATGCGCTTGGTGTGCGCCACCGTGTGCTGGTGGTCGGCAAGGGAC